>JAZSNN010000038.1:0-20137 GCA_045536425.1 Oscillospiraceae bacterium | reverse complement strand
CCGGTTTGTCGTTATTCTCTTCCAAAAACCCGATTGATGCGTTTGAAATATTCGAAGTCTATGTCGTCAAGCGCCTCTTTTGTCGCCCTGAAGCCCCAGTTCTTGTCGGGGACACCGGGGACGTTCATTCTCGCGTCCGCGCCATAGCCGAGGATATCCTGAACGGCGATAATCGCGGTGTTTGCGGGGGATTTCCACACCGTTTCGATGACAGAACGACACGCGGGAGCACGTTTTCCGCCCTCGCCCCAGTTGTCGCCCTTGAATCCGCAGTAGTCGAGCGCAAAGCGACGCTCATACTCCGACGCTTCCCACAGCCAGCCGAGAAGGGTGTTGTTGTCGTGGGTGCCGACGTAGGCAAGGCAGTTTTTGGGGTAGTTGTGAGGAAGATGGGTGCAGTTTCGGTCGCCCTCGTCAGCGAACGCAAACTGTATAACTCTCATTCCGGGGAATTTTGTATAGTCAAGGAGCTCGATAACGTCCTCACCAAATGTGCCGAGATCCTCGGCAATGATAGACGGGTTTTCAATAGCTTTGTTTATCGCGTCAAATAGCTTTTTCGCGGGGCCCTTTTCCCAATGACCCTCTTTTGCGGACTCTGCGTCTGCGGGGATTGCCCAATAGGACGCCATACCGCGAAAATGGTCGATTCGCACCGTGTCGTAGAGCGAAAGAGCGGATTTGATGCGCTCTATCCACCACTTAAAGCCATTCTTCTCCATCTTCTCCCAATTGTAGATGGGATTTCCCCAAAACTGTCCGTCCTCGGAGAAATAGTCGGGCGGACAACCCGCAACCTTTATCGGCGCATAGGTCTTTTGGTCGAGCCAGAACAGGTCGGGGTGCGACCAAACGTCACAGCTGTCGGGCGCAACATAGATGGGCATATCGCCGATTATCTCAACGCCCTTTTGGTTTGCATAGGTTTTGAGCTTCTGCCACTGCTCAAAGAAGACAAACTGACAGAATTTATAGAAACGGGTGTCAAACTCCGCTTCGCGCTTTTTGGCGGTCTTGTAGCTTGACAGCTCGCCGAATTCCCACCACGGAGCACCGTCCTTCGCTTCTTTTATCGCGAGAAAAAGCGCATAGTCACAAAGCCACGTTTTTTTTTCGCAAAACTCGTCGAGTTTTTTGTCGAGTTCGGGCGTAATTCTTGAAAAAGCCGACTTCAAAACAGCGGTTTTGGTCTCTCGCGCAAAGTCATAGTCCGCAACGTAAACACTTCCCGTGTATCTGCAGGACTCGAGCTCCTCTTCGGTAATAAGCCCATCGTCAAACAGCGCTCTCGGGTCGATGAAAAGTATATTTCCCGCAAAGGCGCTGTCAGCGGTATATGGCGAGTTTTCGCGGTCGATAGGGCCGAGAGGCAATACCTGCCACTTTGAAAAGCCCATCTCTCTGATGCTGTCGGCAAAGTCACGCGCCTCCTTGCCGAAAACACCCGTCGAAAACGGCGACGGAAGCGAGGATATGTTCATTAAAACACCTGAAGAACGGTTTTTCATAATCTTTCCCCCTATTAAAATGATGCGTTAGCATCGATTTATGCCGAAGGCAATTCACGAAGACCGGGTCTTCGATTCATGCCGAAGGCGATTCATTATAGTTTGGTTTTTGCGGTGTTGATAGAAGCGGTAAGGAGAGTTCTGATTTTGGAGCATTTTTGGTGCAAGAGCGAATACTCTTCGTTTGTTATTATTTTAGTTTCAACAAAAATGCCCAGCCAATAATCGCTCTCGTAACACTCCTTCAAAGAGATTTGAAGCTTGTTTACGAAATCGGCTCGACTTGCCGCATAGTTGGCTTCGTGGACGTTTGCGCCAATGCTTGTGCCACATCTCAAAAGTTGGTTTGTTAGTATAGAACTTGCTTTGCGTTCCTTTGTTTTACCACACAGAGAGATTATGTCAACAGCAAACTGTTTTGACAAGGTTACAAGAGTGTTTTCTTTCATACTGTTCTCCAAAAAATGAATTGACAACTTTGTTGTCGTGAATCGGCGTTGCCGTGAATCGCCCGAATGGGCATGAATTGACAACTTTGTTGTCGTGAAACAACGTATATCTATATTCTACAACAAACCAAAAGAAAAAACAACCGAATATCAAAGCCACTTTTGGCAAATAATAACTAAAAAAGTTGAGGAATGATTTTTTTGAAGAATATAAGTATTGCCGCGGTGGTGGCGGCGACAATTCTTTTGGTGTCTGTCGTGATGGGGCTGTCTTTCTGGGGCATATCCGACGAAAAAGCACCGAGTGAAACCCCGTCCGAGCCCCTTGCAAAAACCATTGTCGCAGAAAAAACGAAATATCTGATGCGTGAACACGAGGGGCAAGTCGCAGTATTCAACGAGGACGGCACGATATACAGGGTTTTCGAGGTCAGCGTCGCGCTTCTTCCCGAATATGACCAAATTCTATTGAAAAACGGCATCGAAATTGCGGGTGAAGAACAGCTTCGCGCGAGAATAGAGGACTATACAAGCTGATGAAACAGAAGATTGCATTTTTGTCCTGCTTTTTCACGGTGGTTTGTGCGGTGCTCTTTTTCAGAGTGTTTATGCTGACCTACGATAAGGGCACCTCTGCCGTGGCAAACCGACAGAGCTCCTACCTTGTAACCGCCGACACCTCGCGCGGAATGATATACGACACGAATCTAAAACCCCTT
This sequence comes from Oscillospiraceae bacterium, assembly GCA_045536425.1. Lineage (GTDB taxonomy): Bacteria > Bacillota > Clostridia > Oscillospirales > Ruminococcaceae > UBA11540. Next base: position 17,461 of record JAZSNN010000038.1, on the reverse strand, counting down.
GTCAACGCGGGCACTACCTACAAGATAGCCTCCACGGGCACCCCCGAGGCAAATGCCGCACTCTTTGAGGCGACGGGCAAGAGCGACCTTTCGGGCACACCGTATATCACCGAGGTGGAAAAAGCGCTCTACTCGGGAAAGCTCACGCTACTAGAATGTGTGAAAAGGTATGAAAACACCCTTGCCACACATATTGTCGGTCACCTCGACGGAGACAAAAACGGGGTCTATGGCATTGAGAGAGCCTACAATGACTACCTCGAAAGCCTTTCGGGAAAGCTCCGAGTGCGGTTTCACGTCGACGGTCTGATGCGTGCGCTCGATTCCGTCGCTCCCGAAATCGAGGATAGCGGGTATAACAAAAAAGAGGGGATAGTGCTGACCGTCGACAGCAAAATCCAACAGATTGTCGAGGAGGAAGCACCAAAACTCATCAAAAGCGGTGCCGTGCTAGTCTGCGAGGTGTCAACGGGCGCAGTCAGAGCGAGTCTGAGCCTTCCCGACTTCGACCCCAATGATGTGGCAAGCTCGCTCGACGACCCAATGTCACCCTTTATCAACCGTGCGTTTAGTGAGCACAACGTCGGCTCAACTTTCAAGCTTGCGGTTGCCGCTCTCGCGCTCGAAAACGGATATACCGAGGACTACACCCACGAATGTAAAGGATGGGTAAACATCTCGGGACAGGTTTTCACCTGCAAAAACCATTCGCTTCCAAAGACTATGAATATGACCGAGGCGCTCGAGGTTTCCTGCAACACCTATTTCATAAACCTCGCGACCGAGCTGACTGCAAACCGCCTTGTCGGCTTTGCAAAACGGCTCTGCTTTGGGGAATATACCATCCTTGCCGACAACTACAGCTCGTCGAGCGGGTATCTGCCAAACCTCGACGAACTCAAAAATCCCGCCGAACTTGCCAATCTCGGCTTTGGACAAGGAAAGCTACTCGCAACACCCGTGCAGATTTGTTCGCTCATATCTGCGATTGCAAACGACGGGAATATGGTCTATCCCTACATCGTCGAGGGCTTTACAAATGCCGACGGAACCGAGATGCAGAGCTATACCGCGCACTACTCGCCACAGCGCGTGATGAGCGTTGCCACCGCCAAAAAACTGCAACAGATGATGATTTCCGTCGTGGAACAGGGAAGCGGTACCCGCGCAAAACCCGACCTTCTGTCTGCGGGAGGCAAAACCGCTTCGGCACAGACTGGCAGACTCGACAGCGAGGGAAATGAGATTGTCGACGCGTGGTTTTCGGGCTTTTATCCTGCCGAAAATCCGAAATATGCAATAATCATCGTCAACGAGGGCGCAGACAGTGGCTCGAGATATGCCGCCCCCGTCTTCAAAGCCATCTGCGACCGCCTATATCTTCTCGAAAAATACGGATAAAGCCTCGCTTGAAAATCAAGCGGGGCTTTTTTAAAACATATCTCTGCGCTTTCAAAAAACATAGCGAAAGCAGTCGAGACTTCTCTTGAAAAACCGTTTGAGATGTTATACAATAGAAGGGTAATGAAAAGAGGTGGCAGTATGATTTTATATTACATAAGACACGGGGACCCGACCTATAACCCCGATGAGCTCACACCTCTCGGTCACAGACAGGCAGAGGCGGTTGCAAAAAGAGTCTGCGCCCACGGGATTGACAGGGTTTTTTCGTCGACCTCAAACCGTGCAATACAGACAGCTCAGCCTACTGCCGAGATTCTAAAACAAGAGGTCACCCTGCTCGATTTTGCAAACGAGCATCATCCTTGGACGGCACTTTCTATCACCAACGCTGACGGCAATCGGGTTTGGATTGACTCCATCTCTGAGTACCGAGTGCTTTTTGCCTCTCGCGAGATGGCAGAGCTTGGGCTCAAATGGTATGAACATCCCAAACTAAAGGACTTTGATTTCGGAAATAAACTGCAATGGATCTACGACGAAATCGATAGATGGCTTTTGTCGCTCGGCTTTGAGCACAAGGACGGCAGATTTCGTATTGTAGAGCCAAACGGCGAACGTATAGCCCTCTTTGCACACGCGGGATTTGGCGGTGTGTTTTTGAGTTATCTTTTGGACATCCCTTACCCAAAGTTTGCATCACAGTTTGATATGTGTCACACCGGGATGACGGTTGTGGATTTTGTGGAGTATGGCGAGTATGCGATACCGAGGGTGTTGACCTATTCCTCCGACTCGCACATCTGGCGCGAGGGACTTCCCACCGCCTACAATAACGGAAGTAGAATCTGAGGAGAAACCAGTCGAAACGACAAAGAGGGACTATGTTTGCACTAACAGAAGGGTTCTCTCTTCCTGAAATGAGGTTGTTTTATGAAATATTTTCTTGATACGGCGGGGACGATTCCCGACGGACTTGGTTGGGAGCATTTTGACTCCCTGCATTTGACTTGGCTTTTGGTTTTTGTGGTTTCTGCAGTTGTCTGTTCGGTTTTATACCGCAAATGCTCTGCCGAAAAGAGAAAAATCTGGCGATGGGTACTGGCATCGCTTATAATATTAAATGAAATTTTCAAGATGGTTTGCCTTACAATCGGCGGGCGCTACACCGTGCACTATCTTCCGCTTCACCTTTGTAGTATCAATATCTTTTTAATTGCGTTTCACGCGATAAAGCCGTCAAAGCTCATCGATAACGTTTTGTATGCTATCTGCATTCCTGCCGCAATCGCGGCTCTCTTGTTCCCGACCTGGACAGAGCTTCCCGTGATGAATTTCAGCCACCTACATAGCTTTACCATACACATTCTGCTCGCGCTTTACCCGATAGTGCTAACTGCAGGCGGTGACATAAAACCGAGCGCAAAGGAGCTTCCGAAATCGCTTTTACTGCTTCTTTGTATGGCGGCGGGAGTATATTGTGTAAATCTTCTGCTCGACACAAACTACTTCTTTTTGATGGAAGCCGAAAAGGGCAACCCACTCTATCTCTTTGAACAGGCGTTTGGCAGTCATATTATCGGATTCCCAGTAATTATTGCGGGAGTGCTTTTCGTGATGTACACACTGCCGTGGCTTGTCAAGAAAATCTTTAAAAAGGCATAAAAAATCGCCCGTGTGAATTTCACACGGGCTGAACTTTTTAAATTAGACGTTTGCGGGAACTTCTTCCTTAACCTCTGCATCATCATAGAATGCTGCGCTGTAAAGTCCTACGAAGATAGGGCTGAAGAGCGATACTACGACAGCGAATGCAAGAGCAACGAGTCCGAACAGGAGTCCGATAACGGGAATTATACAGAAGAGTCCGAGAACAAAGCTTACTACAAAGATTCCGCCGAAGAAGCAAAGGTCTGCGAGGAACATCTGCAATCTTTTGCCCTTTGTCATCTCCATAGAAAGTCTGAGAGCCTGTGTAGCGGTAACGTCGGGTCTTGTCATTACTATGTAGGGAACGAATTTGTAGGAATAGTATTTAACGATAGCGAAGAAAGGACCTACGACTGGAACCATAGACCAGATAACAATCCAAAGAGCCATCCAAGCCATTGCGCCGATAACGCGGAGAGCGTTTTTGTTGAATGCTGCGAAAAGCTGGTCGGAGTTTACTTCCTTGCCCTTGAGGCCGTCAAGATAAACCTTAACCATTCCGCAAGAAACGAGAACGCTGATAGCAGTACCGAGAATGAAGATCGGAGCTGTTACGATGGAAAGGAGTCCTGTGATGATAACGCTGAGAAGGGAAAGTCCCCAAAGCATTATTGGCTTCTTGAGGATAACGTCAAGAGCCTGTTTGTATTTCTGCAAAAACATAAAAAACCTTCTTTCAAAGTTTATTTTTATGCCTTTATTTTACCATTTATTCCGTCGCCTGTCAACAAAACGTTCACAATTTTTTAATATTTAAAAATTAAAAAAATAGGTGTTGACTTTTTAAAAACCTTATGCTATAATAGTCAAGCGTTGAAAAATGCTGGTGTAGCTCAGTTGGTAGAGCAGCTGATTTGTAATCAGCAGGTCGGGGGTTCGAGTCCGTCCACCAGCTCCATTTTTCTCACAACTGAATATGGGAGAGTTCCCGAGTGGCCAAAGGGGGCAGACTGTAAATCTGTTGCGTCTTCGCTTCGGTGGTCCGAATCCACCCTCTCCCACCAGAAAAATCACCTCGTCGTATCCCGACGGGGTGTATTTTTATGTGCCTTGTCCTTCCGCCCATCTTTTTGTTGCAGAATCTGCAAAATTATGGTACTATCTAATAAAGGCGGTGAAAGCAATGAACATCATAAACTATGCGCACAGAGGTGCGAGTGAATATGCGCCCGAGAACACCTTGTCCTCGTTCTATCTTGGGCTTGTGCAGGGTGCAAACGGAATCGAGACCGACGTTCAGAGAACAAAGGACGGAGTTTTGGTTTTGTTCCACGACGATACTGTGGACAGGGTTTCCAACGGTCAAGGTAAGCTTTGCGATTTTACCCTTGCCGAGCTTGAAAAGCTCAAAATTCACGGAAACAACACCTGCGGATTTTATGATAGAATCTTGACACTCGAGGAGTTTCTCGAAAAATTTTCCAACTATGACCTGTCCTTTGCCATCGAGCTCAAGGGCGAGGGCGTCGAGGAAGAGACTCTTGCGATGGTCAAAAAGTTCGGAGTTTTTGAAAAAACGACCTTTACGAGCTTCAAGTTTGACTACATCAAAAAAATCAAGGAGCTCGACCCGAATACAAGGGTAGGCTTCCTCACTCAAAACACCTGCGAGGAGCATATCGAACAACTTATCGGCATCGGCGGGGAGGAAATCGCGCCAAGGGCGAATGAAATCACCGAGGATAGCATTGCGCTTTACAGAAGTCGTGGCTTGGGAGTCAGAGCCTGGGGCGTGCAGAGCATTGAACTTATGAAAAAGATGTGCAACCTAAAGGTTGACGGTATGACGGTCAACTTCCCCGACAGACTTTTTGCATATTTGAACACAATAAAATGACCCAAAGCTCTCCGCTTTACAAACGGGGAGCTTTTTTGGGCATACTAACCATAAGTTGCTTCTTGTTTTTTGTCGAATTTGCTTGTATAATGTTATACAGTATATAAAATTGGAGGACAAAAAATGCTACCTGCAATAATCATCTTTGCCGTCACATACGTTTTGATGTTGGCGTTTGGAAAGTTCAGACCTTGGATTGCACTTGCTTCGGGCGTGGTGTTTATCGTGCTCGGAATGCTCCCTATCGGCGACGTTTTGGGCGAGCTCGACTTCAACGTGCTACTTATGATAGCGGGTACGATGGGACTCGTTTCACTGTTTATAGAAAGCAAGATGCCCGCGCTTCTTGCCGATCTCGTTATGGAAAAGGTTCCGAACGTGCAGATGGCGGCGGTAGCGCTCTCGCTGTTTGCGGGAATCATCTCGGCTTTTGTAGACAACGTTGCGACAGTTCTTATGGTCGCTCCCGTTGCGCTAGAAATCTGTAAAAAGCTCAAAACCAACCCCGTTCCTTTTATCATAGGAATTGCGGTTTCCTCAAACCTTCAGGGCGCGGCAACGCTTGTCGGCGACACGACGGCGATTATGCTCGGCTCGGCTCTTGATATGAGCTTTTTGGACTTCTTCTGGTATCAGGGAAAGCCGTCCATCTTCTTTGCGGTTGAGCTCGGCGCAGTGTTGGCTGCTCTCATCCTTGCCTTTATCTTTAGAAAGGACAAGGCTCCCATTGAAAAAACGGGCGAGAGAACAAAGGTCACAGACTACGTTCCCACAATACTTCTTGTCGGTGTAGTCGTTCTTTTGGCTTGTGCATCCTTTGCACCTGACAGCTGGAATCTCCCTGCAGAAATCAACGGTATCATCTGTTGCTCGGTGCTCGTAATCGGACTTGTTTATAACCTTATCAAAAAGAAAACCCTAAAGGCAGTCACCGCTCCTCTCAAGGATATTGACTTTGAGACCTTGGGTCTTCTCGTCGGACTGTTTTTGATGATAGGCGCAATAAAGCACGAGGGCGTTATCGACGCGCTCGCAAACCTTTTGGCACAGCTCGGTGGCGGAAACGTGTTCCTGCTCTATACAGTTATCGTTTGGGCGTCGGTTGCAATTTCGGCATTTATCGACAACATTCCCTACGTTGCGACGATGATTCCCGTTATCACTTCGCTTTCCGCGTCGCTCGGAGCAGGGCTTGGCGTTGACCCCTTGCTTGTTGCAACACCGCTCTACTTCGGTCTTCTCTCGGGTGCGACCCTCGGCGGAAACTGTACGCCAATCGGTGCTTCGGCAAACATCACGGGTATCGGAATCCTCCGAAGAGCAGGCTACGAGGTCAAAAACAGCGACTTCTTCAAAATCGGCATTCCGTTCACCTTGGCGGCAATCATCCCCGCATATATCTACGTCTGGCTCTTGTTCGGTGTATAAAAAGTATAGAAAAAAGACGATTGCAGATGCAATCGTCTTTTTTAATTGAAATAAGTTCGTGGTTTTCAACAAGTAAAAAGAAAAAGGCGGGAGACTTACTCCCGCCAAGATGTATTAGGTTATGGCAACGTGATGTCGCCGTCAAAAGAGGGAAGTATATAAACCTCTGCTCTTGCAGACGGTTTTCCGAGGTCGGCAATGAACGCCATATAGAAGGTGTCGCCCACCTTGTCAAGACTCTCGATATGCGAAATGCCGTTAACGTCATAGGTATCTACAAGGGTTCCGTCTTTAGTGTAGATCGCAACGTCGTTGCAGAGCTGGTCGATGTCGTTTCTCCAGGTCGCAAGATAGAAATAGGTGCCGTCAAAGCAGATATCGCCTGCGGTGCCGCCTTTGTCGTCGTAGTGATACAGATATACACTGTCTTTCAGCGTGAAGTCACCGTTAAAGGTTATGATATGTCTTTCGGGATATCTTGTAAAGGCATAGTACTCGTCGTATTCAGCGCTGTATGTAACACCGCCAATGCCTGTGCTGTCGGAGCAGACCGACAAAACCGCATCCTTGAGATTTACCGTTCTTTTGAGGGTGAGGGTGTCGGCATCAACAACGTACAGCGAAAAATCGTCGTCGCAGGTGGTCTCGGTGGCGCCGGTGTTGCCGTTAAATGCACAAACGATAACCTCGTTTGTGTTTTTGTTATACGCCATACCGTTGGCGTGGTTGAAATATTCTGTCGAGGTCGCAATAATAGTGCCTGTCTTGCGGTTGAGCTTTTGTATCTGGTAGTCGTTTTTGTCGCCTCCCTTTGACTTGGAGTAGGAAACGAACAGGAAATCCTCCGACGCGCACATGCCCTGTATATACGAGTTGCTCTTGTAAATAGCTCCGCTGTCAAATGTACCGTTCTCGGTTATGGTAAGCTCGGTATCGTTGATTCCAAGCTGAAATCTTAAATAAGAAGCGGAGAGGGGGGTCGAGAAGGTGTATGAGTATTCCTTCTGCTCGGTTCTCTGTTCATCAAAAGCGGTAAGCACAAGCTCCTTGTTCTCGTCATACACAAAGCATCTGGTGGTTACTCCGTCGGTTACGGGATAGTTCAGATTAACTGTTACGGTGTACGAGCAAAAGCCCTTGCACGGAATGAAGTCGGTAACCATATAACCGGGTCTGTTGTCGAGAACAGAGCCATCAGACGGCTTGAGGGTCTTTTCTTTTATAACCGGATAGCCGTTTATGGTATTGGCATCACTCGACGTGACGTCACTGCCTCCACAAGCAACGAGCGAAATCGCCAAAATCAAAGAAAGAAGGATTGCAGATAGTTTTCTCATAAATTCACCTCAAAAATAAAAGATGTGCTACCGTTATGATAGCACATCTTTCAGAATTTTGCAACACATAGCCTCCACTTGTCAGGGGAGGTGGATTTTGCAAGCAAAAGACGGAGGGGTAGTTTTCCCTCCCTCCGCCTCGTATTACTCGGCACCTCCCTCGTCAAAGGGAGGCAATTAAATTTAACCAAAGTATCTATTTAGAAGACCCTCAAATGCCTTGCCGTGTCGAGCCTCGTCGCGAGCCATCTCGTGAACAGTGTCGTGGATAGCGTCGAGGTTGAGCTCTTTTGCGAGCTTAGCAAGTTCGAACTTGCCCATTGTAGCGCCGTTCTCAGCGTCTACGCGCATCTCGAGGTTCTTCTTTGTGCTGTCGGTAACGACCTCACCGAGGAGCTCAGCAAACTTTGCAGCGTGCTCAGCCTCTTCATAAGCAGCCTTCTCCCAGTAGAGACCAATCTCAGGATAACCCTCTCTGTGAGCTACTCTAGCCATAGCAAGATACATACCAACCTCACAGCACTCGCCGTTGAAGTTCTCGCGAAGACCTGCGATAATTCTCTCGTCAACGCCCTTTGCAACGCCTACAACGTGCTCGGCAGCCCAAGTTTTTTCAGCGGACTGCTCCTTAAACTTCTCAGCCTTAGCCTTGCAGATGGGGCAGGAATCGGGAGCAGAATCTCCTTCGTGAACGTAACCGCAGATAGTACAAACAAACTTTTTCATAATTTAAATCCTCCAAAATAATTTTAAAATTTTATTCAGTTGCACAGTCGGCACATCTGCCGTACACCACGTAAACGCAACCGTGTGGTGTAAATCCTGACTTTGCTGCTAGTTCAGTGATAACGTCGCGCTCTAAGTAGAGGTCGTGTATCTTGCCGCACTCGCTGCAATGCAGGTGGATGTGTGGCGAACAGTCACCGTCGAAGTGTTCCGACCCGTCGCCTACCGACACGCTCAAAATGTCCCCCTCTTTTCGAAGAAGGGCGAGGTTTCGGTAAACGGTACCCAGACTGATGTTTGGGATCTGCTCCCTCACCTGTCTGTAGACCTCGTCGGCGGTCGGATGACCTTTTGACGAGCGGAGAACATTCAGGATGGCTTCTCGCTGTCTGGAATAGTTTTTCATAGTCGTTTCCTCAAAATCAGTAATGATTACTGTTTTTATTATAACGCATATTTTCAGAATGTCAATAGGTTTTTTGAAAAATTTTTTGTTTTTTAAGTTGACGGCATTGAGAGCGCATTATATAATGAATATATCACCTGATTAGCGAGGTATATATAATGAGCAGAAAAGTATTTAATATGGACTTCGAGTGGAGATTCCACCGAGGCGATTTTGATATGAAGGAAGTAAACAGCCACCAATCCTGCTACCAGAGTTGCAAATCGGGTTCACACCCCGGCCCCGGCGGCAAAAAATTTGACGACGGCTCGTGGAGGCTTCTCGACCTTCCGCACGACTACTTTGCAGAGAGCGAATTTGCGGCAGAGAATCTGCATTCGCACGGTTACCGTTCGCGTGACAATGCGTGGTACAGAAAAACCTTCAAGCTTGACCCCGAGCTTATGGGCAAGCAGTTGCTTCTTTGCTTTGAGGGCACCGCCGTCAATGCCGAGTTCTACTTCAACGGCTCGTTGATGGAGCGCTCCTTCAGCGCGTATACCGAAACGGTTTTTGACATCTCCGACCGAGCATATTTCGGTGACAAGCCAAACGTTCTCGCGGTGTACATAAAGGGCCTTGAAACAGAGGGCTGGTGGTATGAGGGCGCAGGCATCTACCGCCACGTCAGACTCTACGCAAAGGACAACCTCCACATCGCCCACAACGGAATCTGGGCAAAGACTCTGCTCAAAGAGGGCACGAAGAACAGCTGGAGGATTGAGCTCGAAACAACGGTCGAGAACAGTAACTACATCGACGGCACCGTAACGGTCGGCGCAAAGCTTTTCGACGGCGAAAAGCTTGTGACAGAGAGCATCTCAAAGCCCGCAAACTGCACGGCGGACAGCCAAACCCCCGTAATGCAGATACTCAACGTTTCAAAGCCGACCCGTTGGGACGTCGATAACCCCAAGCTCTACACCCTCGAGGTGACGGTGTATAAGGACGGCGAGGCGGTCGACTCCGACAAGACGAGAATCGGTTTCAGAACCTTTTATATGGATAAGGACAAGGGCTTTTTCCTGAACGACAAAAAGCTCGTCCTCAAGGGCACCTGCAACCATCAGGACCATGCAGGTGTCGGTGTCGCTGTGCCCGATTCGGTGCAGTATTATAGAGTAAAACGCCTCAAGGAGCTCGGCACAAACGCGTACCGTTGCTCCCACAACCTGCCTAATAAAGAGATACTCGACGCCTGCGACGAGCTCGGTATCATCGTAATGGACGAAAACCGCCGCTTCGAATCTCGCGAAGAGGTGCTCGAATATCTTGATATAATGGTTCGCCGTGACCGAAACCACCCGTCCGTAATCTTCTGGTCGCTCTTTAACGAAGAGCCGTTGCAGAATACCGACGAGGGCGCGAAGATATTCCGCAGAATGAGAAGCCGCGTCCTGAAGCTCGACGACACGAGAATTATCACGGGTGCTATCAACGGAAACGCCGAGGGCGCGGGACTCGAGATGGACGTTTGCGGAATCAACTATAGCCTCAAAACCGTACTTGCGATACGCGAAAAATACCCGAATATAAAGATAATGGGCGCAGAGAACAACTCCGCCGTCACCACACGCGGATGCTATAAATCCGACCGCGACGGCGCACAGGTGCTGAGTAACTACGACGAGGAAACAGTTCCGTGGGGACAGACCATCCGCGAAACATGGAAGTTTTTGCGTGAGCACGAGTATTTCACAGGCATCTTCATCTGGACGGGCTTTGACTACCGCGGAGAGCCCACTCCGTTCAAATGGCCGACCGTTTCCTCCTCGTTTGGTATAATGGATACCTGCGGCTTTGCCAAGGACTCCTTCTATTATAATAAAGCCTGCTTCACCGACAAGCCGATGGTGCATCTTTTGCCTCATTGGAACTGGAAAAAGGGCGAGCAGGTGAGGGTAGTTGCGGTCACAAACTGCGACGAGGCAGAGCTTTTCCTAAACGGCAGATCTCTCGGCAGAAAGCCTGCCGACGTCTGCGACCCGCCCGAGTGGCTCGTTGATTTTGAAAAGGGAAGAATCTCTGTAAAGGCGTACAGAAACGGAAAATGCGTTGCAAAGGACGAGCAAAGAACGACCGGCAAGCCCGTAGCTGTGAAGATCTGCCCGTTTGATACAAAGATTAAAAACGACGGACAGGATACGGCGGTCATCAACGTCTGTGTGGTCGACAAAAACGGCAGAACCGTTCCCACAGCGGACAACCACATTAAATTTGAGATAGTCGGCGACGGATTTGTGCGCGGTGTCGGCAACGGCAACCCCAACAGCCACGAATCCGACGTGCTTCCCGAGCGCGATCTTTTTGCAGGCTGGTGCCAAGCGCTTGTAACCTCAAAGCTCGACGCAAAGAGTATAAAGGTCATTGCGACTGCCGAAGGTCTTGACCCTGCAGAGCTCGACCTCGACGTGATCGAAGCAGAACAGACACCCTACATTCTTGAAACAACAAACGTTGACGTTACGGGTGTCACAATGTCCGAGCTGTTCTGTGAGCGTCCCGATCCGCTTGTAGAACTCAGAGAGGATAATATGAACTCCTTTATGGCGGTAGGCTTTGCATACGACGTCTATCAGATGGACTATATGAGCGGATGGCGCACCTATCGCGCAATGCACGATATAACCTCGGCAGGTACGTATAAGCTCCACCTGCCTAACGTCTACGCCGATAGTATCGAGATATACGTCGACGGCAAGCTCGTACACACCACCGATGCCCCCGTTTATATGGGCGAGGTCAGCTGTACTCTCGAGTTTGACGAGCCCAAAAAGATCGAGATGAGAATGCTCTTCAACGTCAAGAAGGCAGGACTTCTCGGCGGCGGTATCCGCGAAGCGATAAGAATTTACAAGCAGTAAAACGGTATAGATGCGCCCGATTTTCATCGGGCGCATCCTGATATATTTGTTGTTGAAAAGATGCGCGTCGGGTGATATAATAAAAGTATAACAATCTAAGGGGAGAGGGTATGTTTTTAAAGGAAAGACCTAATCACAAAGACTATATTTTGTCACTGTTTAGGCGCGACGAGGACTGCTTTGAATATTTTAAAGAGCAGTGCGAGCAAAAGGGTGTGCATATAGCCTCTGTAACCGTGGAAGCAAAAGGGGGAAGATTTTTTAAAAACGTTCCCTATATGTGTATATTTGTCACAAACAAAAAAGATTTCACCGAGTATGAGGTGGATTTCGGCACACGGGAGATGGCAAACTCGCATACTAAGGAAATAATACTGCCGATATGGCACGAAACCTGTAAGCGTTTTTCGATTAATATTGACGACTACTATCACCCGCAGATGCCCATTGCGTTGGGACGGATGGATTTTTCCTTTTACAACTATTTCACAAGAGAGTATAAGAATGAAGTTTCAGATATAGTAGTTAAAGAAACGGGCGTTCAGCCGAAATATGTTTTTGCAAGTTCGGGCGGCTACATAACCATCGTTTTTTCTGAAGAACGGCATGAAACGGTTGAGAAATACAAAACCAAAATACAAGAAAGCATACAATCCTATGCGACTGCCGTTGCAAAAGAGCTTCTGGGCGATATTGATTTGACCCCTTTGTCCGTCGGGGTATACCATACGGGAATGAGTATCGAACTATATGCTTTGTCCCGAGAGGATTAAAACGCAGAGCAAATATATAAAAAAGAAGGCTAATTTAGCCTTCTTTTTTAAAGTCATTTTCACGATTTCTGTCACCGACGTAGAGTAACAAGTAAAGGTGACGAGTGAACAAAAAATCAACTAACAGAACCCTGATTTATAGCCGTTTTTGAGATATATTTTCAGGGTTCAGTCAACTATGAGTCAAGTAAAATTAAGCCCAAAACGGAAGATACTTTCTATTTTTATCCGAAGTGGAATCTGGTGATATTTTAATCAATCCTATTTCACAGGTTTCGTTAAGCAACCGAGAAATCATAGAACTGTTTCTGCTATCAATGTTAAATCTTTCTCGTAAGGATGCGTTAGTCATGACGTCCCTATTTACGCGCTTAATACATGCGTGTAAATAACAAGCGCGATATCTGTCGTCTTTTGTCATTTTTGCATACTCTTTGTGAGCGTATAATACCACCTTTGTGTGATCGTTATATATTTCTATTTCGGGAGCAGGGAGTTGATAGTATTCGGTTTGAAATACGACCTTGTCATAGCCACTGCCTCTTTCTTCACATACGCCTATTCTTCTCATAAATGAAGCTAGTTTTTCATTTCTTGAAACGGGGGGATGGTCAACAAAGCGGGCGATATCTATTAATGGGAGACCGGGGTTTGTTATTTCAAGTCTATCTTCAAATATTTCTATCATTGGGCTGGTTCCTTGCATAAAAAAGTTTTGATGGATTATTGCATTTGCAACAAGCTCTCTAACTGCAATCTCAGGATACATAGGCACGACTTTACGAATTGCCTTTCCGAGAATTTCGTTATTAGGCAAAAGATTGTTTATATAATCGATCAATCCGGCAAAACCGTTCGCATAGCCTTTTGATCCAATCTGTTCTTTGCTTGCAGAACTGACGCGATCGACTCCATCGTACTTGATTACTCTTACGGCTTTTCTCGCTAATGACGGAAAATCGGAGAGTCTTTTGGCAAATAGAATAGCTCCTAAATTAGTTATATTATAATTGCCGGTTTCGCACTTGGAAATCATTCCGTCGTTCAACAAGGCTTCGATAATGCGATCTCTATCGCTGGGCAAATCCAACGACAACATATCAAAATAGGCTGAATAGTCAAGCTCTCTTAATAAAAATTCACCCGACACATTTTCCATTGCAATCATATTTTCAAAAGGCTTTTTTGAAAATATGGCCCACAATTCGCGCTCTGTGTCTGGGAAATCTTTTAATTTTTTCTTGTAGGAATCTATTCGTATATAGTCGATAGACTTGAACTTGACTGGGTTTGAAAAAGCTCTGCTTATCTCTAAAAGCACAACCTTCTTATCGTTGATTGTGGTCGTATGAAAATAAAATTGAACCTGTGGGTTTAATTGTGTGCTTATCCACAAATCCAAGCCTTGATTTCCAATTTTTTCGGAATTGGGATCAAATGTTGTGCCAACGATGTCATGCGTTTTGTCGTCGATACCCCAAATCATAAAAGCGTGTTCTTGATTGAATAATGCAGCTGTGTTTGATAAAGCACTGATGTACTCACCAATTTCTTGTGGATTGCAATTGTTGGTTTTAAATTCAATCCACGGCGATTCATATTTATGTTCCCGAGCCTCGTTAATTATCAAATCGATCATATTAATATTATAGGGCACAGCATCCACCTCCATACAATATAGGATAACATAGTTGCTTTAAACAGTCAATTATATTATAATATTAAATCAAGCAAAATATACCTATTTATTAGAGTTTAAGCAAGAGAGCAATAAAAATTTCAAAACTCCCCTGTTTATAGTCAAGTAATATTTTATTTCTAGATCAAACATTTCGTTTTATCGTTCGTTATCGACACGATAAGGCTGATTTCAATTATACAGTACTTTAAAGAAACCAAGCTTTGAGTACAAATAGGTGAACCCTGTATGAGCCTATTTAATTGTTTTCCAAAACCCGACAGATTGTGCGCGAAAATGAGAGTAAAATAGAAAATCGGTTGAAATCAACAAATAAAGGTAAAAAAATTTGGTTATTATTTAATTCTTTTTTGCCGTTTAGTTTGTTGAAGTAATCGTTTTTTCGTGATATAATATAAAAAATGAGGGTGTAAAATGCCCTTGGTTTATATATTTTCAATAAAACAAAGGATTTTAGGTATGGATAAAAATACGTTAAACGAACATAAATATCTGTTTGGCGAGGGTACTGAAACCCGCGCCTATGAGTTTTTGGGTGCACATTTTGAGGGCGACCGCGTCGTTTTCAGAACCTGGGCACCAAATGCGGCTCGAGTTTCGGTGGTCGGCGACTTCAACGGCTGGAATCCTGATGCCAACCCAATGCAGAAGACCGACGAGATTTGGGAGACCGAAATCGACGGACTCTATCACGGCGCATACTACAAATTTGCCGTTTTGGGTCACGACGGAAACGTCAGAATGAAAGCCGACCCCTACGCTATCCACGCGCAAACCCCGCCCGAAACCGCTTCGGTCGTTTTCAAAAGCGAGGAGTTTTCCTGGAACGACGAAAAGTGGCTCAAAAAGAGGGCGGAACAGAACATAATAAAAAGCCCCGTGAATATCTACGAGGTAAACCTCTCGTCCTGGCGAAGATATCCCGACGGCAACCCCTTTTCATATCAAAAGCTTGGCGAGGAGCTGTCAGAATACGTTTCTGAAATGGGGTACACCCATATCGAGATAATGCCGATTTCCGAGCATCCCTTCGACGGCTCGTGGGGATATCAGCAGACGGGCTACTACGCGCCCACCTCGCGCTTTGGCGCACCGAACGATTTCAAGGCGTTTATAGATGCGATGCATCAAAAGGGAATAGGCGTCATTATGGACTGGGTTCCCGCGCATTTCCCAAAAGATGCACACGGACTGTATGAGTTTGACTCGACCTGCACCTACGAATACTCCGACGAGCTCAAAAACGAGCACAAGAGCTGGGGCACGAGGATTTTCGATTTTGGCAGAAATCAGGTCCGAAGCTTTCTCATATCAAACGCGCTTTATTGGCTTCGCGAATACCACGTTGACGGACTCAGGGTCGATGCGGTAGCCTCGATGCTCTACCTCGACTATGACCGCAAGGAATGGCGACCCAACCGCGATGGCGGTAACATAAACCTCGAGGCTGTCGAGTTTTTCCAAAAGCTCAATACTGCAGTTTTTTCGGAATTCCCCGATGCGATAATGGCGGCGGAGGAATCCACGGCATTCCCGCTCGTGACCTACCCTGTGGACAAGGGAGGCTTGGGCTTCAACTTCAAATGGAATATGGGCTGGATGAACGACACTCTCAGCTACGTTTCCACCGACCCGTACTTCAGAAGCGGAATACACAACAAGCTGACATTCAGTCTTATGTACGCCTTCAGCGAGAACTTTATCCTGCCCATCTCACACGACGAGGTGGTACACGGCAAATGTTCGCTGATAAACAAGATGCCCGGTGACTATGACCAGATGTTTGCGGGAGTTCGCACCTTCTTGGGATATATGATAGCTCACCCAGGAAAGAAACTCAATTTTATGGGTGCCGAGTTTGGTCAGTTCATTGAATGGGACTACAAAAAAGAGCTCGATTGGATGCTTTTGTCCTATCAAAACCACGCAAAGCTAAAGGATTTTGTAAAGGAGCTAAACCATTTCTACAAAACCACCCCGCAGCTTTGGCAGGTGGATAATTCTTGGGAAGGCTTCAGGTGGATTTCCGCCGACGACTATACCCAAAACATACTGTCTTTTATCCGCTTTGACGACAAGGGCGACCCCGTGGTATGCCTTATGAATTTCAGCCCCGTAACCAGAGAAAACTACCGCATCGGTGTGCCGAGGGCGAGGTCCTATACCGAGGTTTTTTCGTCCGATGAAGAACGCTTTGGCGGAGCGGGAATCGAAAACGGCAACGTGGTTTGTGAAAAGATAAAGAGTCACGACAGCGACTATTCGATATCTCTCACCATCCCCGGAAACAGCGCGCTGTTCTTGAAACCCAAGTATCTCTACAAACCCAGAAAGACAAAATAAATTTCGGAAGCAGTCCGAAAAGGAGGAATTTCCGTGGCAATAAAGAAAGAATGGATCGCAATGCTTCTTGCAGGTGGACAGGGAAGCAGACTCTACACCCTCACACAGAACATTGCAAAACCCGCAGTACCCTTTGGTGGAAAGTATAGGATTATCGACTTTCCGCTCTCAAACTGTGTAAACTCGGGCGTTGACACCGTCGGTGTTTTGACACAGTACCAACCCCTCGAATTAAACGGCTATATCGGTAACGGTCAGCCGTGGGACCTCGACCGCAACAATGGTGGTGTACACATTCTGCCCCCATATCAAAAGCAGAAGGGAAGCGATTGGTACACAGGTACTGCAAATGCCATCTACCAAAACATTCCGTTCATCGACCGCTATGACCCCGAGTATGTTCTCATCCTTTCGGGCGACCATATCTACAAGATGGACTATTCCAAGATGCTTGAGTTTCACAAGGAAAAGAACGCCGACTGTACCATTGCGGTAATCGACGTGCCGATGGAAGAGGCTTCGCGCTTTGGAATTATGAGCTGTGACGAGGATATGAAGATATTCCAGTTCGAAGAAAAACCCAAAAACCCAACGAGCACCCTTGCTTCGATGGGTATCTACATATTCAATTGGAAAAAGCTTCGCTACTATCTCGAAAAGGACGAAAACACCGAAGGCTCGTCAAAGGATTTCGGAAAGAACATCATCCCCGATATGTTAAATAACAACGAGGGAATGTTCGCCTATACCTTTGACAGCTACTGGAAGGACGTCGGTACCATCGACAGCTTATGGGAAGCTAATCTTGACCTTCTCAATCCCAAGGTTGACCTTGACCTTTCAGACGACAGCTGGAAGATTTATTCAAGAAACCCCATCGCTCCTCCCCACTTCATTT
>JAZSNN010000021.1:0-54893 GCA_045536425.1 Oscillospiraceae bacterium | reverse complement strand
CTTAAAACGGAGTGCATTTACCGCACAAAATTACAGACCTATGATGAGGCTCGCCTCCTCATAGGAGAGTACATACATTTCTACAACCACCAACGAATTCAATTGAAAACAAAACTGACACCACTCGAAAAGCGATGTCAGCATGTTGCTTAAAATTAAAGATTTGCTACCATAGGGGGCGTTTTTGACTGTCCGCACAAATTGGAGCGGTACATTTTGCGGTGGCGATTAATGTTACTTATGAATTTTTCTTTGCGTTGATGTCTGCGATAGCATCTTTTCTGGAAAGATTGATACGACCCTGCTGGTCGATTTCAACAACCTTAACGATTATCTCGTCGCCAACTGTTACAACGTCTTCAACCTTCTCTACGCGCTTGTCCTCGAGCTTGGAGATGTGAACGAGGCCCTCTTTGCCGGGAGCGATTTCTACGAAAGCACCGAAGGTCATTATGCGTGTAACCTTGCCTTTGTAGATAGCACCGATTTCGGGGGGATTAGCAATAGTCTTGACGATATCAAGAGCTCTCTGTGTACCTTCAGCGCTGATACCGGAGATAAACACCTTTCCGTCATCGTCGATGTCAATCTTAACATCGCACTCAGCACAGATCTTCTGGATTGTCTTTCCGCCGGAACCGATAACCTCACGAATCTTGTCTACATCGATTGTAGTTGTGAGCATCTTGGGAGCAAATTCAGAAAGATGATCTCTAACCTCGGGAATAGCCTTGAGCATAACTTCGTCGAGGATGTAGAGTCTTGCTTTTCTTGTCTTTTCAAAAGCATCGCGGATTACATCATAGGTAAGACCGTCAATCTTGATATCAACCTGAATTGCTGTGATACCCTTGTGAGTACCACCAACCTTAAAGTCCATATCGCCAAAGAAGTCTTCAAGACCCTGAATGTCAACCATTGTCATCCAACGCTCGCCCTCAGTGATAAGACCGCAGGAGATACCTGCAACGGGAGCCTTGATCGGAACACCTGCATCCATAAGTGCGAGTGTAGAACCGCAGATGGAGCCTTGAGATGTAGAACCGTTAGAGGAAAGAACCTCGGATACGAGACGGATAGAGTAGGGGAATTCGTCAACAGAAGGAATTACAGGCTCGAGAGCTCTCTCAGCAAGAGCACCGTGACCGATTTCTCTTCTTCCGGGGCCTCTTGAAGGTCTTGTTTCACCAACAGAGTATGAGGGGAAGTTATAGTGATGCATATAACGCTTGAACTCTTCGTCGTCGATGCCGTCGAGAAGCTGAGCTTCTTTAACAGTACCGAGAGTAGCGATTGTCATAACCTGAGTCTGTCCTCTTGTGAACATACCGGAGCCGTGAACCCTCTTGAAGAGTCCTGCTTCAGCAGCGAGAGGTCTGATTTCGTCAATTCCTCTTCCGTCAACACGTTTGCCGTCGTCGAGGAGCCAACGTCTTACGACAAACTTCTGGAGCTTGTAGATGCACTCGTCGATTTCAGCAGCACGCTCGGGATATTCTTCGTCAAACTTAGCGTGGATTTCATCAACTACGGGAGCAAGTCTTGCTTCACGAACGTTTTTGTCATCAGTATCAAGAGCAAATCTAACCTTCTCGATAGCAAAGTCCTTGATTGCCTCGAACATATCGTGGTCAACTTCCTTGGACTCAAACTCAAACTTGGGTTTACCGATTTCGGTCTGAATGTCGCGGATGAAGGAAACGATTTTCTTGATTTCGTCGTGACCGTCGATGATTGCGCCCAGCATAACGTCCTCAGGAACTTCCTTAGCACCTGCTTCGATCATAACGATCTTTTCAAATGTACCTGCGAGAGTAACCTGCATATCGCTTACTGCACGCTGTTCAGCTGTGGGGTTGATAACAACCTCTCCGTCAACAAGACCGAGAGCAACACCTGCGATAGGTCCGTTCCACGGAATATCAGAGATGGAGAGGGCGATAGAGGTACCAATCATACCTGCGATTTCAGGTGAACAATCGGGGTCAACAGCGATAACTGTCATAACAACGGAAACGTCGTTTCTCATATCCTTAGGGAAGAGAGGTCTGATAGGACGGTCTACAACACGGGATGTAAGGATAGCCTTCTCAGAGGGCTTTCCTTCTCTTTTCATAAAGGAACCGGGGATTTTACCAACGGAATAAAGTCTTTCCTCAAAATCAACAGAGAGAGGGAAGAAGTCGATGCCTTCACGGGGTTTAGCAGAAGCGGTAACGTTTACCATAACTGCGGTTTCACCGTAACGAACGAGGCATGAACCGTTGGAGAGGCAGCACATTTTACCTGTTTCAATAACAAGAGGTCTGCCTGCAAATACGGTTTCAAAGGTTCTGTACTTTTCAAACATTTTTACATTTTCCTTTCTTTTTTGAAATTTATAATCAGGTCAGAAAGGCTTTAGCAATAAATCCAATAGCTGTTTTACAGCCACTCGATTTAGTGCTAAATATCCTTTAACCGACTCTAATTAGCAAAAACAGGGCAGGCGAAAATTCACCTGCCCATATTTTTCTTACTTACGCAAGCCAAGCTTTGCAACTGTAGCACGGTAACGCTCGATGTCCTTCTTCATAAGGTAGTTGAGAAGGTTACGTCTCTTACCAACCATCTTGAGAAGGCCTCTGCGAGAGTGGTGATCCTTGGGATTCTCTTTGAGATGTACGTTGAGGTCGTTGATTCTCTTTGTGAGAATAGCGATCTGTACTTCGGGAGAACCGGTATCGGTTTCGTGTGTACGGTTGTTTACAATGATTTCTGTTTTTTCGTTTTTCTGCATCATTTTGATTGCACCTCTTTTTATAATATTTTCCGTACTCTCAGCAATGGGTAGGTACATTCCGTTGAAATGGCTTGCTCCCGAAACCGTGGGTACGGCTTAAAACCAAGTAATTATAACACATATTTCGCGGAAAGTAAAGTACTTTTTGACTATTTGCAGAAAATATTTAGATAATTTTCCAACGCCTTTTCAATTATGTCCACCGCAACAGCTCTTCCGCTAACCTCGTTTACAGCGGTTTGTTTGTTTTCGAGGGTCTTATATACAGAGAAAAAGTGTGCCATCTCGTCAAAGGTATGTTTGGGAAGGTCGGAAATATCTGTATACGAATTAAAGGTTGGGTCCTTTACAGGTATTGCTATGATTTTCTCGTCATTTCTTCCGTTGTCAAGCATTGAAATAACGCCTATAGGATAGCATTCAACTAAGGTAAGAGGCTCCAACGGCTGTGAGCATAAAATCAAGACGTCAAGCGGGTCCAAGTCGTCTGCGTAAGTGCGGGGAATGAAGCCGTAGTTTGCCGGATAGTGTGTAGAAGTATGGAGAATTCTGTCGAGCATTATAAAGCCCGTTTCCTTGTCAAGCTCATACTTCTTTTTGCTTCCTTTTTCGATCTCGACAACCGCAATAAAACGGGTAGGAGTAATCCTTTTTGGGCTGATATCGTGCCAAATATTCATATTATCTACCTTTCGGGATTAGAGGTTGACTTTGTGGAAAACTTTTTTACCTTTTTTGATGATTATATATCCGTCTGCGTTAGCATCTTTAGAGAAAGAAACCTTTGCATCGGTTACCTTTTCATCATTTACCGAAACGCCACCCTGCATAACGAGTCTTCTTGCTTCGCCCTTCGAGGGTGCGAGTTTAGTCTTTACAAGAAGGTCGAGGATGTTTACAACACCATCGATGTAGTCCTCTGCGGAGAGGTCAGTCGAAGGCATATTTTCAATGTTGCTTCCCGAACCAAAGAGAGCCTGTGCAGTTTCTCTTGCTTTATCTGCATCAGCCTCGCTGTGAACCATCTTTGTGAGCTCGTATGCAAGGATTTCCTTTGCTTTGTTGAGTTCGCTTCCTTCCCAGGCTTCCATTGCTTCGATTTCTTCAATCGGAACAAAGGTGAGAAGCTTAAGACAGTTGATAACGTCAGCGTCGTCAACATTTCTCCAGTACTGATAGAAGTCGAAAGCAGAGGTCTTTGCAGGGTCAAGCCAGATAGCACCGTTTTCGGTTTTACCCATCTTTTTGCCCTCTTTTGTTGTGAGAAGGGTAAAGGTAAGTCCGTAAACCTCCTTGTCCTCAACACGTCTGACAAGGTCAACACCACCGAGGATATTTGCCCACTGGTCGTTTCCGCCGAGCTCCATAATACAGTTCTTCTCACGATAGAGATGCAAGAAGTCGTAGCTCTGCATTATCATATAGTTGAATTCGATAAAGGACAAACCTCTTTCAAGACGGGTCTTGAAACAGTCGTAGGTCAGCATCTTGTTTACAGAGAAGTGAACACCGATTGTGCGGAGAAGGTCGATGTAGTTGAATTTCAAAAGCCAATCGCCGTTTCTCATAACCTCTGCACCGGTGTCGCTAATGTCAATAAACTTCGCCATCTGATCTTTGAAGCGGTCAGCGTTGTAGTTTATTTCGTCAACTGTGAGCATCTTGCGCATATCGGTCTTTCCGGTGGGGTCACCAACCATTGTAGTACCTGTACCGAGAAGAAGAATGGGATGATGCCCAGCATTAAGCATGTGCTTGATTACGATAAGCTGCAAAAAGTGTCCTACGTGCAAACTATCCGCAGTAGCGTCAAAGCCAATGTAGAATGTTACCTTTTCGTTTTCAAGAAGTTCTTTGACTTTTTCTTCATTTGTACATTGCGCGATAAGTCCGCGTCTTTTGAGTTCTTCATAAACTGTCATAAATTTGCCTCCAAACATAAAAAATCCTCTGTCGTTACAGACAGAGGACGAATTATCGTGTTACCACCTCAGTATACCATAGCCTCGCGACCATAGCCTCAACGGGTTCGTGACCCACAGCTGTAACGGGCATACCCGACCAAGCCTACTGAATTTTTCAGCCGATGACTCCGAGATGTATTCGAGAAACGACAAACCGCTTTTTCACACCAACCAAAAGCTCTCTGAAGATTTAATCGAAACCTACTTGTTCCCATCACAGTCTTTAACACTCGTATGATACAATAATTTTCACAGTTTGTCAAGGTTTGTGCCGTAAACTATTGAAAAAACGACTTGAGGGTGTTAAAATAAATATAATTGTTATCAAAATACAAATGGGAGTTATTTTATGCCTATTAAAATACCGAAAAGTCTGCCTGCGAGAAAGATTCTCGAGGACGAGAATATATTTGTAATGACAACGGAACGAGCTGAAACTCAGGATATTCGTCCGCTCAAGATTCTTATACTCAATTTGATGCCTAAAAAGATTGAAACCGAAACACAGCTTCTTCGTGTTTTGGGAAACACTCCTTTGCAGGTTGATATCGAGCTTATGCAGGTTTCTACACATACCTCTAAAAACACTGACCAGTCGCATCTTCTTGCTTTTTACAAGACCTTTAATGAGGTGAAAAACAATAAATACGATGCTTTTATCATCACAGGCGCTCCCGTTGAACACCTCGAGTTTGAAGAGGTTGACTATTGGGAAGAGCTGTGTCAGATAATGGAATGGTCGAAGACCAACGTCTTTTCTACTTTGCATATCTGTTGGGGTGCACAGGCTGGACTTTATTATCATTATGGCATCCCGAAATACAAGCTTCCTCAAAAGAGATTTGGCATCTTCGAACACGAGAATTTGATGCCAAAACACCCGCTTACACGTGGGTTTGACGAAAAGTTTTTGGTTCCGCACTCCCGCCACACCAGCGTACATCGCAAGGATATTGATGAACACGACGAGCTCGAACTTTTGTCCTACTCCGACGAGGCAGGAGTTAGTATGATAGGAAACAAGAATCTCCGTCAGTTCTTCATTACAGGTCACTTTGAATATGATGCTGACACACTTGCAAGCGAGTATTTCAGAGATGTCAATGCGGGACTTCCAATAG
This sequence comes from Oscillospiraceae bacterium, assembly GCA_045536425.1. GTDB lineage: Bacteria > Bacillota > Clostridia > Oscillospirales > Ruminococcaceae > UBA11540. The sequence goes on along the minus strand of JAZSNN010000021.1, from coordinate 49,026 downwards.
AGATTCCTGAAAACTATTTTCCAAACAACGACCCCACAAAAGCACCACCGCATCTGTGGAAATGCCACGCAAATCTCCTGTATTCAAACTGGCTCAACTTCATAGTATATCAGCTGACTCCGTTTGATTTGAATAATCTTTAAAAAACTCGCTCCCACTTTTTGTGGGAGCGTTTTGCTTTATATCAGTTCCGAAATTATGTAGTTTGAAACGAGAAAACCCTCTTTTGTTAAACACAAGTGGTCGCTGCCGTGGATAACGAGATTTTGTTTTATAAACCTTTGTGCCTTTTCAAGCAGTTTTTTGGTGTCAACGCCATACTTGTAAGCGGTTTTCAAGTCAAGTCCGTTTTTCAGTCTCAATGATAGCATAACGTACTCTTCGGCAGGGTTGAAGGTGTCGTCGGACATCATTGAAAAGCCTCCTGTGATAAAACTCTCGATATCACGAGGAAAGTAACTGCGTTTGCCATTATAGAACGAATGAGCTGCAGGGCCGATACCGAGATACTCATCGAGCTGCCAATATTTTAGATTGTGTCGGCTTTCAAAGCCTTTAACAGCAAAGTTTGAAATCTCGTATTGCTCAAATCCGTGTTTTTCGAGTTCGTTGCAGGCTGTAATATAAAGGTCAGCTGTTTTTTCTTCGTCGGGGAGTAGAAGCGAGTTTTTCATTTTTGCATAGGGCGTTGTTTCTTCGATGCTCAACATATAAGCGGAAACGTGTTGTATATCGAGTTTGGAAAGAGCAGATATGCTATTACACAAAGATTCTTGGGTTTGACGGCTGATACCGAGCATTAAATCTGCGGAAAGGTTGTTAAAACCCGCTTTTTTTGCGTTGTTCACAGCTTCTGTTGCAGTCTTGCTGTCGTGAAGTCTGCCAAGGTCCTTGAGTTCTTCGTCGTTTAACGACTGTATACCAAAGGAGATTCTGTTGACACCGCTTGTTCGATAGCCTAAAAGCTTTTCAAAGGTTGCAGAAGAGGGATTTGCCTCCATCGTTATCTCTGCGTTCTCGACGGAGAAAGAACGGTTTGCTGTGTCAAGAATGCGATAGACATCCTTTTCTGTCAAGAGAGAGGGGGTACCTCCGCCAAAATATATACTGTCGACCTTGCGCTCAGGGTTTTTATAGTGTTCAATACAAGAAACAACCGAGGATATGTATTGTTCCTTCAAATCTTCGTCAAGGCGCACCGAATAGAAATCGCAATATGGGCATTTGCGAAGGCAAAAAGGTATATGAATGTAAAGCCCAAGATTTTTCACACAAGTCTCCTTTAGTCTATACCAAGGTCGTTTTTGATAACACTTCCAAATTTTATCGAACCTTTACCGTATTTGCTGCGAATTTTGTCCATTGCAGTGTCGATATCGGTTTTTCTATCACTTGTTTCTTCGCTCGAAAAAAGGCTCAGTTGTAAGCACTCTTCACCCTCAAACACAAGGTTGCTTCCTGCTATTGTAAGAGAGCGGATAGGCTTGTTCATAGCGCGCATAGAGGTGATGAGTGCGAGAACAGAGTCGTGCAGCACGTCTGCAGTATTAGTAGGGACTTCAAGTGTCATTTGTTTTGATGATGATGTGAGTTCGGGAGTCTTTAGAGTTACACTCACGGTAGAGCATTTTGCGCCGTATTTTCTCATACGGGATGCTACTGTATCACTGAGAGCGGTAACCGCAATTCGAATATCGTCTTCACCCACAAGGTCGCGAGAAAAGGTCATTCCGTTTGAAACGGATTTTATTCTTTGCTGGTGATTATACTCTGCAACCTCGCTATTATCGTCACCATTTGCATAACGGTGGAGCATTTCACCTAGTTTGCCCAGATTTTTTTCGAGAATTTTTGCGTCCGCGCGGGCAAGGTCACCTATAGTTTCAATACCGAGCAGGTCGAGTGTTTTTGCAGTGGATTTTCCAACGAACAAAAGGGTAGATGCGGGAAGCGGGAAAACAATTTCTTTGAAATTTTCACGGCTTATTACAGTCGTGGCATCAGGCTTTTTATAGTCGCTTCCAAGCTTTGCAAAAACCTTGTTGAACGAAACACCAATCGATACAGTTATTCCAATTTCGGTCGCAATATCTTTTCGTATACGATTTGCAATTTCTTCGCCACTACCAAAAATCCTTGTACTGTTTGTGACGTCAAGCCAAGACTCGTCGATTCCAAAAGGCTCGATATAGTCGGTGTAGCGATGATATATCTCATTGACAATCTTTGAGATACGGGAATACTCAGAGTGGTGCGGTGGAACTAAAACAAGATTAGGGCACTTCCTTTTTGCCTGCCAAATGGTTTCGGCTGTTTGCACGTTGAAAGACTTTGCAAGCTCGTTTTTTGCGAGTATTATTCCGTGTCGGTTTTCGGGATTTCCGCATACTGCCATCGGAACATTTTTAAGCTCCGGCCTAAACAACGTTTCGACCGAAGCAAAAAAAGCATTACAATCACAATGGAGTATGACTCTGTCCATTACATCATTCCTATTACTACGCTTTCGCCAGCGAGATTTAAGTTTTTATCGAGGTTTCCGAAAACTACGTTTCTAAACAGCTGTTTATCTAACGAAACAGGGGAGTTTGACATATTTATGGCGCAGACGATGGTTCCTTTTTTGTTAGTTCTTTTGAAAACAGCGACGTTTTCTGTACAAAATACGATTTCAAAAACCGCGTCTGCGAGAATATCAGAAAATTTTGTTCTAAATTTGCAAAGAGATTTAAAGAAATCCAAAAGCTCGCGGTCCTCGTTGCCCCAAGGATAACAGAGTCGATTGAAAGGGTCGGCAAAACCGCAGAGACCTGCTTCGTCACCATAGTATATCGAGGGTATGCCGTTGAGCACAAAGAGAATTGTTGATGCTACCATTAACAGATGTTTTCCTCTTTGATACTCTTCGTCGCTGAGGTGGCAGATTGCTTGTTCGTTTCGAGACATATAGTTTCCCACTGATCCGCTCAAAAGGTTTATAGCGCGGACAGTGTCGTGTGTAGAGAGAAAGTTCATAGTGCAGTCTAGCATAGGTGCGGGATAGTTGTTGCATATCTGCGCTACACCTTCGAGAAAAGCAAAGGCGTTTTTCGAGGTCATAAAATTGAGAACAGCCGCCTTGAACGGATAGTTCATAACTCCGTCGAGCTGATTGCCCAAGAGATAACGCCTTCTGCCGCCGTGGCTATGCTTTGTAGATGCATCTTCCCATACTTCACCGATTAGTAAAGCGTCCTTGTTTATAGACTTTACACGCTCTTTCACACAATCGAGAAAATCGTCGGGAAGCTCATCTGCAACATCGAGCCTGATTCCATCGGCACCGAGCTTCATCCAATGCGCAATAACGCCGTTTTCGCCACAAATAAACTCCTTGAAGGATTCTTCGGATTCGTTTGTTTCGGGCATAGAAAAGATGCCCCACCAGCTTTTGTAGCCGATTGCGCTGTTGTCAAAGGTGAACCATTTTCTATATTCGCTGTCGGGATTGTGATATGCTCCAATTTTCCCATACTTTCCATCGAGGTCAAAATATTTGCTGTCAGAGCCGACGTGGCTGAACACACCGTCTAAAATGATTTTGATTCCAAGCGAATGTGCCTTTTCACACAACTTGGCAAAAACTTTCTCATCACCAAGTAGCGGGTCAATCTGCATATAATCAAAGGTGTTGTATCTGTGGTTTGAACTGGATAGGAAAATGGGGTTTAGATAAATTATGGAAATCCCTAGTTCTTTTAGAAAATCAAGTTTTTCAACGATACCACTGAGGTTTCCGCCAAAGAAGTCGCTACCGATAAAGTCGGCGCTGTTTTTATCGTTGTTATAAAAGGGAATACCACCCCAATCCGAGCGCACAACGCGGTCGGTGTCAGCAGAATAATCCCCTACAAAAAATCTATCGGGGAAAATTTGATACATCGTTTTTCCCGCGTATCCCAAAGGCTGAGAGTAGTTTTTGTCATAAACCGTGAGTTGCCATTCAGAGCCCTTGTAAGAAGAAAGCTCCGATTGTTGCAAAGAACTGCGATTTAGAAATTCGCAACGTCCATCAAAACTGTAGACACGGAAATTATAGAACAAAACACACGGTTCAGAGAAAGAAAATTCGGCTTTGAAAACCTTGTTTTCTCCCTCGAATCCGAGATATTCCATCTCTACAGAATTGACAAAATCTGTGTCGATTTTTTTATACTCGACAACTGCACCGTCAAAATGGGCGGGGAGTCGTATTATAAAAGTTGTGGGTTGGTTTGTTTTAACAGCGCCCAAAGGGTTTTTGTAGCGTTTGTTAAGGCTATCAAAGGCTATCATTAGAGTTTTTCACCGCATTCAGGACAAAATTTTGCATCTGCTTCGAGCTCTTTGGAGCAGGAGGGACATATCTTTACTGCTTTTATTTTAGTTCCGCATTCCATACAAAATTTTGCGTTTTCGTCACACAGAACAGAACATTTGGGACATCTGACTTTTACGACTGTTTTTTCGGCATTGTTGGCGCCCGAAAAGCTTTCAGCGATAGTTCTGCCGGCGCCCAATCCAATCGCTGCAGAGGTAAATCCGCCGCCTTCGTTCTTCGCGGCATCACGTATGGCTTCTGCTGTTTGATATTGGGTGTAGGTTGCCATTTCGGGCTTGAGAATACCCATCTGTGTGCGCTTGTCCAAAGCCTCTTCAACTTCTGCAGGAAGAGAAATGTTCTCTATTATAAGTTGAGAAAGCTCGACTCCCATAGCATCAAACTTTTCCGCAAGCTTTTCCTGACAGGAAACTGCTGCTTCGTCATACTTTGATGCGAGATCTATAACAGGGATGTTGAGTTCTGCAATAGCGTCGGAGAAAGCAGAAACTATCATACTCTTGAACTGCGAAGTGATGCTTTCGGTAGTATATGTAGAATTTGTGCCAAATATTTTCTTTAAGAATTCTGTGGGGTCGGTAACTTTAAAAGCGTAGCTACCAAACGCCCTTGCACGTACCATACCGAATTCCTTGTCACGCAGAATAACGGGATTTGTAGTACCCCATTTTTGGTCTATAAACAGCTTGGTGTTTATGAAATAGACTTCAGCCTTAAATGGAGAATTAAAACCGTGTTTCCAAGACTTTAATGTGGTCAAAATGGGTAGGTTTTGGGTTGAAAGTTCATATCTTCCGGGAGCGAATACATCGGCAATTGTTCCTTCGTTCACGAAGATTGCAACCTGACTTTCACGGACTGTGAGTTGTGCCCCCATCTTGATTTCGTTGTTGTGACGCTCAAATCTGTGTGCGATGGTGTTGTTCGTTGGGTCAAGCCATTCAATAACATCAATAAACTGCCCTTTTATAAAATCGAAAAATCCCATAATGTTACCTCGCATTCAATTTAATATCTATGCTTATATTATAAATCTAAAAGAGAAACAGTGCAATACCCACTTGAATTTTATCGCACCAAATAGTAAAATAATATTAAAACAAACTACATGAGGTATGATATGGGTAAGTTAATTGCAATCGAGGGACTAGACGGAAGCGGAAAGGGAACACAGACCGAGCGCTTATACAACCGACTTGTTAACAACGGTATAAAAACCTGTACAGTTTCTTTTCCTGACTATGATTCTCCTTCGTCGGCACTTGTGAATATGTATCTCAAAGGCGATTTTGGAAGCCAACCACACGATGTCAACGGCTATGCAGCGTCTGCATTTTTCGCGGTAGATAGATTTGCCAGCTTTAAAACCAAGTGGAAGAAGAACTATGATGATGGCGAGATAATTATCTGTAACCGCTATACTACCTCGAATTTGTTTCACCAGATGGTAAAGCTACCCCGTGAAGAGTGGGACCAATTTATCGAATGGTTGAATGATTTTGAATATAAGAAGCTTGGTCTTCCTGCACCCGATGCAGTTATATATTTCGATATGGACCCAGATATTTCCCAGAAACTTCTTGCGGGAAGATATAACGGCGATAACAGCAAAAAGGATATCCACGAAAAGAATGTAGAGTATATAAAATCCTGTCGCGAAACTGCGCTATATGCCGCAGAAAAGCTGGGATGGACTGTTGTGAAATGCTTTGATGGCGATGAACCCTTGTCGATAGAAACGATTGAAGAAACAGCGCTCAAGGCGATAAAGAAGGTGCTTGGCGAAATCCTATGATAACCTTTAGAGAAGTTGAACTTTCGGACGCACAGAAATGTAAGGTTTTTTTAAAATCGTCGGGAAGCATTAGCTGCGACTACACTTTCGGAAATCTTTACGCTTGGAAAGATGTATTCGATTATAAAATAGCTTTCGCACAGGGCTTTATGTTTGTGCGGTTGGGTAAAGAAAAATACCAGTATTTTCTGCCAATCGGAAAAGGGAATATTTTAGAAGCCCTTGAACTCTTAAAAGAACAGGAAAACGGCGACGTTTCTATCTATGGTGCTTCGATAGAGGATTTGAAAAGGTTGAAAATCGCGGGTGTTGAAATAAAATCGGCTACCTTGTACAGAAATGCGTCCGACTATATTTATAGAGTAGAGGACCTTATAAACCTAGTGGGCAAAAAGTACCATTCAAAACGCAACTTTATTTCACGCTTCAAGTCTTCATACAACTGGTCATATGAGCCTTTAAATGTTGGAAATATTGAAGAAGCAAAAGCTTTTTGTGAATATTGGTTTGAAAAATATTCGGATCAGAACGGCGAACAAGAGAAAAACGTGGCACTTGGAGCATTAAATAATTTCGAATCAATAGGTTTTGAAGGCGGAATCCTAAGAGTAGATGGACGGGTCATAGCCTTTACAGCGGGAGAACCGATAAATGACGAAGTTTATTGTGTTCATATTGAAAAAGCGGACACAGAATACGTTGGAGCATACAATGCTCTGAATCAGCAGTTTTTGATAAATAATTGCAGCGGTTATAAACTTATAAACCGTGAAGAAGATATGGGAATAGAGGGATTGCGAAAGGCAAAGGAGTCATATAATCCCGTATTCATATTTGAAAAATATAACATCGTAATATAAAAATAAACCTCGATTGGATAGATTTCAACCGAGGTTTTGTCAAGTGTAAAAACTTTACATTTATTGTATGCTTATCACCGTATATCCTGCATCTTCAATAGCTTTTTTAATGTCACTATCGGCAGTATTGTTTGATATTGTGACATATGCTGTTTTTTCTTCAAGGTTTACAGTAGCGGAAACTCCGTCCATTTCATTTAAAACCTTTTCAACTCTGCCTGAGCAGTGGTGACAAGCCATTCCTTCGATAACAACTTTCTTTTCCATAGATATAATCTCCTTTGTTTTTTGTGTTTTAATTGTATGTTTGAACCTCTTGAGCCGTAGCGCATTTGACACAACGCATACAGAGCTCATACTCATTGCGGCTGCAGCAAACATCGGGTCTAATTGTAGGTTGAATAACGGTATAAACAAACCTGCGGCAAACGGGATTCCAATAGTATTGTAGATAAACGCCCAGAAAAGATTTTGTTTTATGTTTGTAATAGTGCTTTTGCTGAGCTTTAGTGCTGTTACAGCGTCAATCAAGTCGTTTTTGATTAAAACAATGTCAGCGCTCTCTATGGCAATGTCGGAGCCTGCGCCAATGGCAATTCCAACATCGGCAGCCGCCAGTGCCGGCGAATCGTTGATTCCGTCTCCAATCATTGCAACCTTTTTACCTTCGGATTTCAGCTTGCGTATTACCGCTTCTTTTTCTGTGGGGAGTACTTCGGCAATTACCTTGCTTATACCCGTCTTTTCTTGAACAGCTTTCGCGGTTGTTTCGTTGTCGCCTGTCAGCATTATGGTTTCGATACCCATCTCTTCAAATTCGGATATCGCTACCTTGCTCGTATCCTTTATAGTGTCAGATACCGCGAAAATTCCAAGGATTGCATTGTCGTCCGCGATATATATGACAGTTTTGCCTTCAAGAGCGAAGTTTTGGGCATCTGCTAAAACACAGTTTTCTATATTCAATTCTTCGATATAGGCTCTGTTTCCCGCGTAATAGCGCTTTTGAGCTATTGTTGCAGAAATTCCTTTTCCGTGAACCGAAACAAAATCTTCAGCATCGAAACATTCTGAATTTCTTTCTGAAGAAAAAGCACAAATGGCTTTTGATATAGGATGTTCCGACATCCTTTCGAGAGAGTATGCTGTTTTAATCAATTCTTCGTTACTAACGGATAGTGCGACTACGTCGGTTACAGCGGGTTTTCCGTAGGTTATGGTTCCTGTTTTGTCAAAAACTGCTGTGTTGATGCTGTGAAGAGTTTCCAGCGCCTCGGCAGATTTTATTAAGATGCCGAGCTCAGCGGCTTTGCCAGTTGAAACCATAATAGCGGTAGGGGTCGCAAGACCCAAAGCACACGGGCAGGAAATAACAAGAACAGATATGGCGTTTGTAAGCGCAAATTCAAAGGTTTCTCCTGCAAAAAGCCAAACCAAGAAGGTTATAATTGAAATTGTGATGACGGCGGGAACAAAAACAAGGCTAACTTTATCTGCGAGCTTTGATATGGGTGCCTTTGAAGAGGATGCTTCCTCGACCAAACGAACTATCTCTGCCAAAGTAGTGTTCTCTCCGACCTTTTCGGCACTGATTTTTATATATCCTGATGTGTTGATACACGCGCCGATTACCTTGTCGCCTACAGTTTTATCAACGGGGATGCTTTCTCCGGTTATTGCAGATTCATCAATTGAAGCAGAGCCTTCAATTATAGTGCCGTCAGCAGGGATAACTCTTCCTGCTTTTATTATCACAATATCGCCTTTGACGATGTCTGAAGTTGCAATCTCAATTTCAACACCATCTCGTTCAATAATTGCAGTTTTTGGAGTAAGATCGAGAAGCTTTGATATTGCTGAAGTTGTCTTTTTTGTTGACCTGGCTTCCAGGAATTTTCCAAGAGTTATCAAAGTCAATATCATAGTAGCTGATTCATAATATAGCGACATATGAAGGGTGGTCAGGGCAGCGATGTCGTGATTTATAGTTGCAATCAAAAGCTTATAGGTCACATATAAACTATAAGCAACCGCAGAAGAAGACCCAATGGCGATTAATGAGTCCATATTGGGACTGAGCTTGAACAAACGGGTGAAGCCTACTTTGAAATATTTGAAATTTATTATCAATATCGGTATCGATAGTATAAGCTCAACCAGAGCAAGATAGAGTGCGTTATCTCCCGCCGAGAGAATGGAAGGTAAAGGCAACCCCAACATATGTCCCATTGAAACGTAAAAGAGTGGCAACATAAATATCAGGGAGAGAATAAAACGACGCTTTAGTTTTTGCGCATCGTCTTGTATAGAAGCCTTTGCAACAGTTGGAAAGGCGTTGTATCCCGCTTTTTTTACTGCTGATATAATCTCTCTTTCGGATAGTGTATCAGAGCAGACGACATCCATACTCTTTGTGAGAAGATTGACGTTTACAGCTTCGATTCCATCTATCTTTGAAACAGAATTTTGTACGTGAGATGAACACGCAGAGCAGGTAATACCGGTCACGGTAAAATTAAGTTTTTTCAATTCAATCGCCTCGAAATAATATACTATTTAAGTATAATATATCATTTTTCTCAAAGAAAATCAACAAGATTGTTGAAGTGAGGTTAAAAGAGGTGTATAATGTAATTGTACATCTGATTTGATAGGAGAGAGGCAAGTGCTTACAAAAGAAATAATCGATAAGGTTCTTTATACTGCCCTTATGCACGGTGGCGATTTCGCAGAGATCTACGCCGAGAATACTTTGAAAAACAACCTTGCTGTAATTGATGCAAAGGTCGATTCCGCGCTGTGTTCACGCGACTATGGCGTTGGTATACGTGTGCTCAAAGGAAACAAGTGTGTGTATGCATCGACAAACGACGTTTCAGAGAAAAACCTCACAGAACTTGCAAAACGACTTGCAAGTACACTCAAAACCGACGAGTACCTCACTGCTGCCGAGGTTGTAAGACGAGAGGTGAAAAGCTCACATCCGTTCATATATGCGCCTTCTTCTATAGATATACAGAAAAAGGTAGCCGTTGCTAAAACAGCTTATACCAGCGCAAAGAATTATTCATCTGATATATCACAGGTTCAAGTCAGCTATATTGACTGGGACAGTGATATTCTTATTGCTAACAGTGACGGGCTTTTAGTTGGTGACAGAAGAGTATATACAAGACTTTATATCACCGCAATCGCAAGTGCTGCAGGTGAAAATCAAGTGGGTAGCGAAGGTCCTGGAAGAAGAATGGGCTTTGAAATGTTTGAAAAGGCAATAGACCCCGCATACTATGGAGAAACAGCCGCAAAGCAGGCGGTTACTATGTTACACGCTAAGGAATGTCCCAGCGGACGTATGCAGGTGGCTATTGAAAACGGTTTTGGTGGCGTTATCTTCCACGAAGCGTGTGGACATTCTCTTGAGGCGACAAGTGTCGCGAAGGGAAACTCCGAATTCTGTGGAAAGCTTGGTCAGCAGATTGCAAACACTAAGGTTACTGCAATAGACGACGGAACTATTCCAAATGCGTGGGGCTCGATTGATATAGACGACGAGGGAACTGTTGCAAGAAAGAATGTTCTCATTGAAAACGGTATACTCAAAGGCTACCTCATAGACAAACTCGGTGGAAGAATGATGGGTATGGAGCCCACAGGAAGCTCCCGTCGTCAGAGCTATGAGTTCGCTCCAACCTCTCGTATGACAAACACCTTCATCGCCGAAGGTGCCGATAAAAATGAGGATATTATCCGTTCTATGCATAACGGACTTTACGCAAAAAAGATGGGCGGAGGTTCTGTAAATCCTGTCACGGGAGATTTCAACTTTGCGGTTTCCGAGGGATATCTTGTGCGCAACGGTGAGATATGTGAACCCGTGAGAGGCGCGAGTTTGATAGGAAGAGGCTCCGATGTCTTGATGAAGATAGACATGGTCGGGCAAAACCTGGATCATGGACAAGGTATGTGTGGATCGTCCAGCGGTTCGGTTCCTGTAAACGTAGGTCAACCTCTTATCAGAGTTTCCGATATTACAGTAGGCGGAAAGGAATAGGGGGTGAGAATTATGAAGTACAATGAGTTTAAAAATCTCGTGAAAGATAGCGCAAAAAAGCAGGGAATCGAGCAATATGAGCTTTATTATAGCAGAGGAGCAAGCACTAGCTTTGCTGCATATAAAGGCGAGATAGATAAAACCTCCTCCAGTGACGGAGATGGCGCTTGTTTTCGTTGCATTGTGAATGGGAAGATGGGCTATGCTTCGACAGAACTCTTTTCAGCCGAAGAAGCAGAGAGAATCGTGTTTGATGCTAAAAAGTGCGCTGAAATTTTGGAAACAGAAGACAAAGAGTTTCTTTTTGAGGGCAGTGAGGAGTATCCAGCCATGCCTGAAAATGATTATGTTCCTATGAACGCTGAAGTTATGATGAACAAGGCAATAGACCTCGAAGCAAAATGCTACGCGGTCGATTCACGTATAAAAAGCGTTTCTCACAGCACTGTTTTTGAGGCGTTCTCAGAAATTGGCATCACAAACTCCTATGGTCTTGATCTGTATAGCAGCACACCCTTGTACTGCACGTATGCACAGGCAACTGCCGAGGAAAATGGTGATGTTAGAGTTGGTTTTGCTGCAAGCTTTTCGACTCAGGCTGAAAAAGTGGATGCTGACTATGTTGTTGAAGAAAGCACAAAGCAGGCGCTCTCTTCTTTAGGTGCTGAGAGTATTCCTACAGGAAAGTACAAAACTGTGATTTCGAATTCGGAGATGGCATCTCTTCTTGAAACCTTCTCAGATGTTTTCTCTGCAGATGCAGTACAAAAAGGAATGTCACTTTTGGCAGATAAAGAGGGAGAGAAAATCGCTTCTGATATCGTGACGATTGTCGACGATCCTTTCTGTACTGATTCCTGTTGTATGTCTTCGTTCGATGCAGAGGGTGTTGCCGCAAGTAAGAAAAATATCGTAGAAAACGGAGTGTTCAAAACCCTTCTTCACAACCTAAAAACTGCCGACAAGGCTGGAGTAAAAACCACAGGAAACGCTTATAAAGCTTCTTATAAGAGCAAGGTTTCGATAGCACCTTTTGCATTTTATATAAAACCTTCCGATATTTCGTTTGATGAGGTTATAAACCGCACACAAAACGGAGTTTATATCACAGAGCTCAACGGAATGCACGCGGGTGCAAATTTTGTCACGGGTGATTTTTCGCTTTCTGCAAGCGGATTTTTGATAGAGGATGGAAAACTCACAAGGCCCGTAAAGGAAATCACTGTTGCCGGAAACTTTTTTGCTATGCTAAAGCAGATTGAGTGTGTGGGAAGCGACTTCAGATTTTCGATGCCCAGCGGAAGTTCGCAGTTTGGCTCTCCTTGTGTTTGTGTAGGAACAATGGCAATATCCGGAAAATAGGAGTGATTGCGTGAAAAAAACGTTAGTTTTTTGTCTGATAGTTTCATTTATCTTCATACTTTTCTCTGTGCCTGTTAACGCAGAGGAAACGGTTTTCTTCGGCAATTTTGAGCCCATAACCTTTTCGGTTGGACTTGGCAGTAACGAAAAGCTGATAAACGGAATATCTGCGATAGATCCACATACAAGCGAGGATATCACCGACAGGGTGGAGATTTTGGGTACTATAGATTTTAATGCTGTAGGTGTTTATAACGTTTCTTACAGCGTTGTGGATAGTACCGGAAAAAGCTGGGGAAAGATAAGAAAGGTGTCTGTGGTTGAACTCAATAGCAACGTTGAGTATATCAACATAGACCACGGAAGGAATTATCTTGAGTCTATAGATTTTGAGATGATAAAGAATACGGATTTTGAACTCCACTATCTGTTATACACTCAAAACTATGAAAAGCTTTTGTACTCTTGGTGTTTCACGGGCGAGGATATCTACAATCCCCCGCGTAGAATGAGCGTTACTATCACGGGTAAGAGTCAGAATTATGAGATTATCAAAAACGGAGTGGGAAATGCAAAGTTTCAGATTCTCAATTTTGAGTATAAGGATAAATTTCCGAGTAAAGCCGAGATATTCTTTTCTGTAAACGAAGAGTTTGATAAGGATACTTCCCTTTATCTCTATTCCTACGGTGAGGCAGAAGGATTTAAACTCATTGACGACGGTATACTTATCAATGACGTGTATTATGTTTCTTGCTTTTTTGAAAAGGGTGGAGAATACGTTCTTACTGATAAAAAAGTAGGTTATAGTAACAATGTCTTGCCTCAATTTATGTCTTCGACAGATAACGAAATATCGAAGCCTATAAACGATAACAGCGGTACAGAAATAAATCCCAACTTTAATGAAAGTAATATAGACGTGTCGCATAACGAAGAAATATTTAATGAGTTGCAAAAGAATATTTATTTCGCTACTTTGGTGATGCTTGTTGCGGTTGTTGTGGTTGCTACCGTTGTGTTCGTAGTTTCCTCAAAAAAGTCCAGATGAGGTGATTGCCAATGAAGAAACTTTTGGTTTGTTTTTTGGTGTTTACTATGCTCTTTTCTTTAAATTCTTGCTCTTTTTTCTTTAAAAAAGGTGAGATAAACGTACTTGACGAAGGTGTAGTTTCTGGCGAGGGTATTGATAATTCTAAAGCCTTGCAGAAGATTTTTTTGACTGCGGGTGAGGGAGCTACGATATACTTTCCCGAAGGTGTTTATGAATTTGACAGCATGATATATCTTTACAAAAAGAAAAACCTAACTATTGTGGGCGACAACGCAGTGCTTGTAAGAAGTGGTTTGGATAACACAGAGAAGAAAACCGACGAGCGAACGGCTGCACTTATGATAGAGGGTTGCAAGAATATAACTATAAAAGGAATTACTGTCAAGCACTCAGGAAGTACAAGTGTTTCGGGCGAGATAGTAAATATTAACAAACTGCTCGGCAGTGTGGACATCAAACCGTATGAAGGTTTTGAGGTTACAGGGAAAGAACTCTTTACTTGCCTGAATACCTTTGACGAAAAGGGTATACCTGATAAAAGAATAGAAAACTATTCCACAGAAACCCCGTACTATATCGGACCGCCAAAAGAAGACGGCTCGTTTACCTTGTTAGGACTTAACGATAATGAACTGTCAGTCGCTCGAAAAGGTGACAAAGTTTGTCTTAGGTCTTTGGTAGCAGAATACTTGTTTATTATTAATAATTCTTGCGATACAGTTTTTGAAGACGTCACTATAAATAATTCTTACGATGGAGCGTTTTTGATTGGTTCGAGTTGTTATAATGCGACATTCAGAAGACTTAAGATAAAACCCGAAAACGAGAACACTCTAATGTCTACAAACTGTGATGGAATACATATTTCGGGTTTAGGCGGTCAACTGTTATTGGAAGATTGCGAGTTTTATAACCTTGGAGACGACTGCCTTAACGTACACACAATCGCAGGAATTGTCACAAAAGTAACTAAGAATACCGTTTCCTATTCAACAAAATTCGTTGACATTCTGTGGGCAAAAAGCGGAGATATAATCGAGTTCTACGATAACGAAACCTTTGAATCTCTTGGAACTGCAGAACTCAAAAAGTTTTCACTTGACAAGTTGACCTTTGACTCAATTCCCGAGGGTGTTAAAGAAAACACTATCCTCAGTAACAAAACACTTCATCCGACAGTTACAATAACTGGTACAAAGGTCTATAGCAATAGGGCAAGAGCATTTTTGCTCCAAACCGAGAATGTCTTTGTTGAAAATTGCGAGATTTACGGAACGGCACTCCCTGCGATTTTAGTCGCTCCAGATATTGTTAATTGGTATGAAGTAGTACCTGGTAAAAACATCACAATCAGAAATAACACTTTTGAAAATTGCGGTAAACATTTTAACGGTGTTATTCAACTTGCTTCTTCACACGACGGCAATTTTGGCAGATACGGTGCAACGGTAAATCAAAATATCGTCGTTGAGAGCAATTTGTTTAAGAACTGTGGAGTTAGTGCTGTTTTTGCCGTTTCTACAAACGGATTGACGGTTACCAATAATACTTTTGATGACGATTATGACGGAGAAGGATATAAGGATTATGCAATATATGCCGAAAATTCCGATAACGTTATCGTCAAGGAAAACAAACTTAAAAATCCAAACGACAAACTATTTGGAGGAAATAACTGCAACAATACAGTAATTGAATAAGAACCTCACCCACCATCGCATTAAAAATGCGGGTGAGTACCCGAGAACCTTGTTGTTTTACAACAAAAAATGACCTGCAGTCTAAAATTAGACCGCAGGTCATTTTATCATTTGCAATTATTTTTTTACGAGCTCGTATGTGTCCATAGCAATCATAAGCTCTTCGTTTGTGGGGATAACAAGGAATCTGACCTTGGATTCGGGAGTAGAGAAATCTATTTCCTGTCCGCGAACGTGGTTCTTTTCTTCGTCGATGGATACGCCCATAAATGCGAGCTTTTCAGCAACGTATGTTCTATAAGCAGGGTTGTTCTCACCGATACCGCCTGTGAATACTACCGCATCAACACCGCCCATTGCAGCAGCGAAACCGCCAACGTATTTTGTCAGCTGATGGCAGAGCATATTTGTGATGAGGATGCATCTGGGATCACCGTTGTTTGTGCCTTGCTCAATATCTCTGTTATCGCTTGTTTTCTGAGAAACACCGAGGATACCGGACTTCTTGTTGAGAATAGTGTCGATTTCCTTGGGAGAGAGGTTTTCCTTCTCCATAAGAAGAGGAATGATGGCGGGGTCGATAGATCCGCAACGTGTACCCATCATAATGCCCTCGAGAGGAGTAACACCCATTGTTGTATCAAGGCACTTACCATTCTGTACAGCAGCGATAGAGGAGCCGTTTCCGAGATGGCAGGTGATAATCTTGAGATCCTTGGGGTCTTTTCCAAGGAAAGCAGCGGCACGCATGCTTACGTAGCGGTGAGAAGTTCCGTGGAAGCCGTAACGGCGGATCTTGTACTTCTCGTAATACTCATAGGGGAGAGCGTACATATATGCGTAGTCAGGCATTGTCTGATGGAATCCTGTATCAAATACTGAAACCTGGGGAACGTCCTTGCCCATAATTTCTTCACAAGCTCTGATACCGGTAAGGTTTGCAGGGTTGTGCAAGGGGCCGAGCTCACAGCATTCCTCAATAGCTTCGATAACCTTTTCGTTGATGATAACGGAACCGGAGAACTTTTCTCCACCGTGAAGAACGCGGTGTCCAACAGCAGCTATTTCGCTCATAGAATCGATGACACCGTTTTCTTTGCTGACAAGAGTATCGATAACAAGCTTGATAGCTTCTTCGTGGTTAGCCATCTGTACGTCAAGCTTGTAATCCTCGCGGCCTTCAACCTTGTGCTTGAAGTTTCCGCCTGCGATACCGATTCTGTCGCAAAGACCTTTAGCGAGAAGCTTGTCGTTTGCCATATCAATGAGCTGATACTTGAGAGAAGAGCTTCCTGCGTTTACAACGAGAATTTTCATTTAAAATTCCTCCAAATCTAAATATTTATCTTTTATATTTATTGCATTTGTGATACAATGTTAATAAACTGAGAAAAAGGGGTGTTTGCGTGAAGGTTGCGGGTATTGTTGCAGAATACAATCCGTTTCACAACGGGCACAAATTTCATATAGAAGAAACACGCAAACAAGGGGCAACTCACGTAGTTGCGGTTATGAGTCCAAACTTTGTACAAAGAGGCGATGTTGCCCTGTTCGAAAAAAGAACGAGAACCCTCGCGGCGCTCAAAAACGGTGTCGATTTGATGCTGGAGCTTCCGTCCCCCTATGCGCTTGGAAATGCCGAAACCTTTGCGAGAGGTGCAGTCGGTATCATCAAGGCGACAGGCTGTGTGAATATGCTGAGCTTTGGCAGTGAATGTGCAGACGAAAAACTGCTCAGAAGAGCGGTCGAAGCACTAAATTCAAACTCCTGCGACCATCTTATTAAAAAGCACCTCGAAGAAGGAAACTCTTTTGTAAAATCACGAAGCCTTGCCGTCGAAGAGATGTTTGGTGGCGAAGTGGGAAAAATCCTTTCAACTCCGAACGACACCTTGGCAGTGGAATATATAAAAAATCTTTTAGATAGCGATATTGAAATCTGCGCCATAAAGCGTGAAGGGGTTTCTCACGATGCCGACGAGTCAAACGGCAGGTTTGCAAGTGCATCATATATAAGATACTGCATCCTTACACAATCAAATATTATACCACAAAACTTTTTGCCTTTCAATGCTTTAGAGGATTATAAACGGGAAATTTATGAAAAAAATGCAGTTTTTGACATAAATAATCTCTTTAAAATACTAATTTTCAAGCTCAGAACTATGACCCCTGAACAAATCGCAAAGCTTTCTGATGTTTCAGAGGGTATAGAAAACAAAATAAAGAAAGCTGCGGCAAATTCTAACAGCTTTGAAGAACTGCTGGCGGAAATAAAGAGCAAACGATATACGATGTCGAGGATACGCAGAATTATTTGCTGTGCGCTCAACGATATAACTTCAGAAATAGCGGCAAACGACCCGCCGTATATCCGTGTTTTAGGCTTCAATGAACGGGGTGCAGAGGTGCTTTCAAAGATGAAAAAAACCTCGTCTTTGCCTGTTTCTGTTTCTCTTGCGGCTCTTGAAAAAGAAAACGAAATCTGCAAAATCTTCGCACAGACTGAAGCTAGATGCACGGACAATTTCTTTTTGGCGTCCTCGCTTTCTGTGACGGCGGGATTTGATTATACACAAAAGCCGATAATACAGAATGTGAACGAATGATTAAAACTTAGTTTTTAATGTTGACGGTTTGGATAAAATGGTTTATAATGAATCTAGTATTTTATTCGAAAGGTGATATGTTTATGAGTAATTTGACTATAAAGCTTATTTCTCTTGCTCTTTGTCTTGCAATGCTCCTTTCTTTTGCGGCTTGCAATGTCTCGAGTGACACAAGCTCCAATATTCCTTCTCAGGATGCTTCCGAAGATACTTCTTCTGAAGATGTCGTCATTCAGCAACCCGGCGGAATGGGAGACGTTATCACTCCTTCCGGTGACGTGGCAACAAAGATTGCAGAAGCAAACGCAATCAACTCCGACGTTGTAGGTTGGATAAAGATCGAGGGAACTAACATCGATTATCCCGTTCTTCAAGATCCCGACGGAAAATCTAACGACTTTACCTTGCTCAACAAATACTACGAGGCTAGAGACCTTTACAAGAAATCCAGTAAAAACGGTGTTATCTTCGCTGATGACTACAACACAATCGGCTCTAGAGAAGAACTCAACAGAAACACTATTCTCTATGGACACAACTGGACAAACATCGAGAAAAACGGAGCTGATGTTCGTATGAACGACGTGCGTGACGTAATGTTTGCACAGCTTATGATGTTTAGCGACCTCGAGTTTGCGAAGAAAACTCCTACAGTTTCCTTCGTGACAGAAGAGGATGACATTACTTGGGTCATTTTTGCAGCATTCTACGTAGACCCCAACGAGTTCTATTACATTGGCGAAGAGCCCTCTGACGTAGACTTTATGGGCGTTATCAACGGCGCAATTCAGCGCAGTGAGCATATCTACGACGTAGACGTTAGACTCAGTGATAAGATTCTTACATTGTCTACATGTACAAGAAGACTTGGAAACCACGACAAGCAGAGATTTGTTGTTATGGCGCGTATGCTCAGAGATAATGAGTCGCTGGAAAGCTTTGGCGCACCTACTGATAACCCCGATCCGCTTCGTCCTACTTGGTATACAGGTAATAGATAAAAAATTGATGTTTCGCAACAACCAAAAGTTGTTGCGAAATTTTTTTGTGACCTTTTATTTTTAAACGGTACTATATAGTTGAAAGGCCTTTTAAAAAGGAGGGAGAGCATGGAAGACGGCAAAATAGTAGATTTGTTGTGGCAACGCGATGAAACTGCGCTTGAAAAACTTAAAGAAAAATACGGAGCATACTGCTATCGCGTGGTCAATAATATCCTTGAGAATAACGAGGATTCAAACGAGGTCCTCAACGACGTCTATCTCAGCGTTTGGAACAGTGTTCCGCCGCATAGACCGCAGATTTTATCTGCGTTTCTCGGAAAGATAGCGCGAAATCTGTCACTCAAAAAATGGCGGGAAGTCACTGCACAAAAGCGTGGCGGCGGGGAAGTGGCTTTGGTGCTCGATGAACTTTCGGAGTGCATCCCCGATACAAACAGCGTTGAAGATGAAATGTCTGCCAGAGAACTTTCGGCGATAATAAACACCTTTTTGCACACCTTGCCCGAAACCGAAAGAAAGATTTTTGTCTGTAGATATTGGTACCACGATTCAATTTCGGATATCTGCAAACAGTTTGGCTTTGGTCAAAGCAGGGTGAAAATGTCGCTTCTTCGCTCTCGCCAAAAACTTTTGAAACTTTTGGAAACGAAAGGAGTATACCTATGAAACGAGAAAAACTACAGGACGCAATTGGAATGATAGACGACAGTTTTGTAAAAGAGGCAAAAAACAGTAAAAACAACAAAAAAATCACGGTCATAAAATGGGTCTCAACCGTTGCGGCAATGCTGGCAATCGCAATAACAGCAAACTTCATTTTCCACACACCGCTTTCTCTGCCGGTAAATGCCTATGCGATTTCCGAGGCAGAGTATCCCGAAAGATTACAATGCCCCGAAATGTTAGAGTTGGATTGGGAAACGTATAAAGAGTTATTCGACGCGTGGAATGAAGAAAAACGCGAGATAAAAGACCAATATTATGGATATGGCGATGACCTTGATTACTTCTTTTCAAAAAGTATAAATGAGTTTTTATCAGGTGCTGAGCACGAAAACAGGGTCTATTCGCCCATAAATCTCTATATGGCGCTTTGTATGTTGGCTGAAACCGCTGACGGCAATAGTAGGACACAGATCCTTGAACTTTTGGATGTTGATAGCGTAGAAACCTTGAGAAAACAAGCAAATGCAATATGGAACGCGAACTACTGCGATGATGGGCGAGTGACTAGCATATTTGCAAACTCGCTTTGGCTGAACGAAAATATTGAGTACAAGAAAAACACCCTAGATAGCCTAGCGAAAAACTATTTTGCATCTTCCTTTAGGGGAGAGATGGGGTCAAGCGACTACAACAAAGCCTTCCAAAATTGGCTCAATGAGCAAACGGGTGGTCTTTTAGAGAACTATGTTCGAGGCATAGAAATGCCGCCTGAAACTGTTTTGGCTCTCGCTTCGACGATATATTTTAGAGCAAAGTGGGAGGATGTATTTGTTGAGCGAAACAATGTCAAAGACGTCTTTCATTCCACAAACGGTGATATTACCTGTGAGTATATGAAACAAGACTACTCACGTCAATACTATTGGGGTGACAAATTTTCTGCAGTAGAGCAAAAGCTACGGGGAAGTGGCGGTATGTGGTTTATTCTTCCTGATGAAGATGTATCGGTAGATGACCTTCTTGCTGATTCACAGACTATGGAATTTATCTGCAATCCTTATGATTGGGAAAATAACAAGTTATTAAGAGTCCATCTATCTGTTCCGAAATTTGATGTTTCCTCGCAGATTAACCTGAGCGACGGATTAAAAAATCTTGGTGTGACTGATGTTTTTGATAGATCCTTAGCTGATTTTTCGCCACTTATGGAAAATGCAGAAGGGATTGCTGTATCCGATGCTCTTCACGCTGCACGAGTAAAGATAGACGAAGAGGGCTGTGTTGCTGCTGCGTATACAGTGATCTTGGATACGGGCAGCGTAATGCCACCTGCAGAGGAAGTCGAATTCATTCTAGATAGACCTTTTATTTTTGTGATCACCTCTGATGACGGCTTGCCGTTATTTGTTGGTGTGGTAAACAATCCATTATAAAGCAAAAAACGACCTCGAACGAGGTCGTTTTTTATGTATTAAAGCTCTTTTTCTGTTCCGTCGCTGTTGAACAAGGGGAGATATGCAAGATATTGAATATCCTTTCTGTCCCTTGCTTCGCCTTCGGCAAGGATTGCCATTCTTCCTGCAACGATACCTCCTGATTTTTCAACGAGTGTTTCGATGGCTCTCAGAGATTCACCGGTACTGATAACGTCGTCTACGATAAGAACTCTCTTGCCTTTCATATACTCCATATCCTCGCTGTCGAGGTAGAGTGTCTGAGTTTTTGCGGTTGTTATGGATTTTACTTCAGTAGCGACAACCTCTTTCATGTAAAGCTTTGGAGCCTTACGGACAAGAATGTATTTATTGCATCCTGCTTGTCTTGCCATTTCGTACAAGAGGGGAATACCTTTACTCTCTGCAGTAATCATAACATCGTATTCTGGTGCTATTTTAAGGAGTTCTCGAGCGGAATTTACTGTGAGCTCAACGTCTCCGAAAATAACGAAAGCACCGATATATAGCTGGTCATTTACTTTACACAAGGGAAGGTCTCTTTCGAGTCCTGCAACTTTAAGTTTGTAGTACATAAAACCCCTTCTTTCAAAAAAATTGAGGTACGGATATAAACCGTACCTCAGAATGTTTTAGAATTATTCAGCTGCTTCTTCTGTGACGGTTTCTGCCTCTTCAACAGTTTCAACAACGGGTTCATCCTCGATGAGTGCCTTCATAGAAAGGCTGATGCGCTTCTTGTCAAAATCAAGCTCGGTGATCTTAACTTCAACTTCCTGTCCAACGGAAAGAACATCCTGGGGTTTTGCAATTCTTTCTTTGGAAATCTGGGAAATGTGGATGAGACCATCGATTCCAGGAAGGATTTCTGCAAATGCACCAAATGTTGTCATAGAGTTGATCTTAGCTGTGCAAACAGAACCAACCTCGTACTTGGATTTGAGGATTTCCCAAGGATTGTCTTCGTTCTTCTTGTATCCGAGAGAGATCTTCTTGTTTTCAACATCGAGATCCTTTACGTAAACTTCAACAACATCGCCAACCTTAACAACATCGGAAGGCTTTTTAATTCTCTGCCAAGAAAGCTCGGAAATGTGAATCATTCCGTCAACTCCGCCGAGATCAACAAATGCGCCGTAGCTTGTGAGGGACTTGACAGTGCCTTTGAATACCTTGCCAACCTCGATGTTGCCCCAGAACTGAGCTTCTTTTTCTTTCTTTTCGCCGATAAGTACAGATTTAGCAGAGCCGAGAGCTCTTCTTTTTGCACGGTTAACTTCGAGAATCTTGAATTTGATAGTTGTTTTGAGAAGAACAGAAAGATCTTCAATTCTGGAAAGTGTTGCGAGAGATGCAGGGATAAATACCTTTACACCCTTTACGAGAGCGAGTACGCCGCCCTTTACAACGTCAACAACAGGACCTTCGAAAACTGTGTCTGTTCCTGCAGCAGCAGCGATTTCTTCGTAGCCTGCTTCAGCCTCAAGGCGCTTCTTGGAGAGCATTGCGGTTCCTTCGCCGTCATTAACACGGAGAACCATAAGCTCGATAGTGTCGCCGACCTTTACGAGATCCTCAGCTTTTGCTGTAGGATCATCTGTCAATTCGTTGAGCAATACATAACCGGTGTGTTTTGTGCCGATATCAACAATAACTTCAGTAGGTGTTACATTAACTACCAGGCCGTTTACCTTCTCCCCGTTATATATACTTTTGAAGGATTGTTCCAACAACTCCTCAAAAGTTGCATCCTCTTTGATAAAATTTTCACTCATAGTACTTTGTACCTCCTTAATTATATCAACCGGAGTAGAGGCTCCGGCAGTGACACCGATGCTTTGAAATCCGCGAAAATCATCGAGATTGAGATCTTGTGCGGTTTCGACTAAAACAGTTTTTGCGTGTGGTCGACAAACCTCTTCCAACTTTTTTGTGTTGGAACTGTGCTTACCGCCTATAATAACCATTATATCACATTTTTTTGACAATTCAACTGCCTCGTTCTGTCTAATTGACGTTGCACTGCATATTGTATCAAAAATTTCTGCGTTTGTATAGTACTTTTTGAGAATTTTAATACATTTTAACCATTCTTTTGTATTAAAAGTTGTTTGAGCTACCATACAAAGCTTTTTTTCTTGTGAATTTTGCGAATTATTGAGCGCTTTTTCTAGTTCTTCTGCAGAATCAACGATAAAACACTCGCCCGAAACGTATCCTTTGATACCTATGACTTCGGGATGGTTTGAGTTTCCGCATATTATTACAGTCTTGCCGTTGTTCGAATTTTCCTCGACAATTTTATGTATTTTTGAAACAAAGGGACAGGTGGCATCAAAATAGCGGATGTTTTTTTCTTCGAGAAGTTGATAAACCGATTTGCTCACACCGTGGGAACGAATGATGACAGCATAGCCTTCGGGTATGTTGTCGATACTGTCGATAGGGAAAACACCGTCATTTTCAAGACGTTTTACAACCTGATCGTTGTGTATAATAGGACCGAGAGTGCAAATTTTTTCCCCGGTTTTGCTCAGCTTTTCAACCATATCAACTGCTCTGTTGACACCAAAGCAGAATCCGGCGCTTTTTGCAGTAGTTATATTCATACCAAATCAGTGCCTTTCGGTTTTGATAGTTCGATAATTCTGTCCATTACAAGTCGGCTCGCTTTTTTAATTGCGCTTGTCTGCATATCGTCACCGAGCTCGAGCTCTTCGAATTTGATTAATTTTCCGTAGGTGACGGTTATTTTTGAGCGAAAACGCAGTTTGCCTTCAAAGTGTATTCCTACAGGAAGAATGTCTGCTTTTGTATCCTTCGCGATAATAGCGATACCAGATTTAGGTCTTAGCGGCTCACCGCTCTTTGAACGGGTACCCTCGGGGAAAATTCCGAGAACTTTCTGAGATTTTATAATGCTGTCTGCAGTGTCAACAGCGCTGTGGTCGCCTTGACCGCGTTTTACGGGAAATGCACCAAGTGCGCGAAGGATAACGCTAAAAGGCCACCAAAAGAGCTCACTTTTTGCCATAAAATAGACGCGGTGTCTAAACTTTGCGGCAATGAAAACAGGGTCGGGAAGACTGCGGTGGTTGGATGCCAGAATAAATCCGCCGTTTTCCGGAACGTTTTCGAGCCCTAGTATTTCTATTTTGAATGCAATTTTCAAAATAAACCAAGCAATGGTTTTTGCGATGTTGTAAAACATTTTATTCTCCGATTTCCTTTGCTATTTTGTAAAGTGCTTCCACCGATTGCTCAAAATCAAGGTCAGAAGTATCGACTAAAACCGCGTCGTCAGCTTGTTTTAAGGGTGCTGTAGCTCGCGTGCTGTCGTTGTGATCACGTGTTATTACGTCGGCAAGAACATCCTCAAAAACTACGTTTTGTCCTTTTTCAATGAGCTCTTTATATCTTCTTCTTGCTCTTTCTTCGGGGGATGCGGTCAAAAAGATTTTAACGTCCGCGTTGGGCAGAACAACTGTTCCAATATCGCGTCCGTCCATAACTACGTTATTGTTTTTTGCGATATCCTGCTGAAGATCAAAAAGAAATTCTCTGACCTTTGGAATCGCAGAAACGTTTGATGCCGCCATAGAAATCTCAGCGGTGCGTATTTTGTCGGTCACATCTTCACCGTTTGTGAAGACTTTTTGTTGACCGTCTACATATTTCATCTGTACGTCAACCAAATCAAGACAAGCAACAACGGCATCGGCGTCGGTGGTTGAAATTCCGCGAGATACAACGAAATATCCGACTGCGCGATACAATGCGCCCGTATCAACGTAGATGTATCCCATTCTTTTTGCAAGTATTTTGGCTATTGAGCTTTTTCCGGCTCCTGCAGGGCCGTCAATTGCTATTGCTCTCATTGTCAAACCTCCTGAGCGATGCTTGTAGCGCTGAGATAACCAGTAGAAAAGGCAATCTGCAGGTTAAATCCGCCTGTAAGAGCATCAACATCTATAATTTCACCGGCAAAGTATAAGCCGGAAACAAGCTTTGATTGCATAGTTTTTGAGTCGATTTCTGATGTGGCAATGCCGCCGCTGGTAATGATAGCCTCTTCGATGGGGCGAAAAGCCTTTGGAGAAACCTTTAAAGCTTTCAGATTTTTCACAAGTGCGTTTCGCTGAGCCTTTGTAATTTGGTTTGCTTTCGTAGTTGGTGCAATATCAGAGAGGGCAATTATTACCGGAATCATCCTCTGTGGCAACAGATCGACAAGTGCGTTTGAAAGGTCACGATTTGAGTATTTTTCCAAATCTCGTATAATTCGCAGGTCGAGTTGTTTTTCATCAAGTGCAGGCTTCATATCGATGAAGAGAGTATACTGAGGAATTTCCGCAGAATCTATACACGAGCTTGCGCTGAGGACTAAAGGCCCCGAAACACCGAAATGTGTGAAAAGCATTTCGCCGAGCTCGTTGAACAAAGGCTTTGAAGTGCCGTTTTTGAAAAGCTTTAGCGTGACGTTTTTCAAGGAAAGTCCCTGAAGCTCCTCACACCATTTTTCGCGTGTGACGATGGGTACGAGGGAAGGTTGGGGAGAGACAATGCTGTGGCCGAGCTTTTCGGCAAGCTTATAACCACTACCATCCGAACCGGTTAATGGATAGCTTTTTCCGCCCGTAGCAAGAATTACGTTATTAGCTTCATAGATTCCGTGTTGCGTTTTTACACCGCAAACACAGCCATCTTTTGTCAATATTTCCACGACAGCTTCGTGTCTGTAATCCACCTTGTTTTTCTTTATGAACTTGAATAGTGCGTCGGTTATATCTGCGGCTTTGTCAGAAACGGGAAACACTCTGTTTCCGCGTTCGGTTTTAAGTTCGACTCCCAGCGACTCAAAAAACTCCATAGTATCGGATGGAGAAAAAGCAGACAAGGCGCTGTACATAAATCTGGGGTTTGTGCGAATAAATCGCATAAAATCACGGGGATCGCAGTTGTTGGTTACGTTGCAACGTCCTTTTCCGGTGATAAGAACCTTTCGGCCTACTTTTGCGTTTTTGTCCAAAAGCAAAACAGAACGTCCTAAAGAAGCAACAGTTCCCGCCGCAATACACCCTGCGGCACCTGCACCGATAACAATTGTGTCAAATCTATTATTCATTGGTGCTCTCCGATTTTTGATATACTTCATACTCGTCCCAAATATGCTCGAGCATATTTAAAGATTCGGTGACCTCTGCCTGTCGTTTGATTCCAACGGCAACAATAAGTGCGTTTAAAAGGCTCAGCGGAGCTACAAGCGAGTCGACAAACGAAGCCATATCACTTTTTGCCAAGAGCGTGAGATCTGCCATTTCAGCAATAGGTGAGGCAACGCTGTCAGTGAGAGCTATCACCTTAGCTCTACGCTCTTTTGCATACAATAGAGCCTTTGATGTTCGTGAAGAATATCTTGGAAAACTGATTCCAAACAGAACGTCGTTTTCGCTTATTCTCATAATACGCTCAAACATTTCGCTTGAACTAGTTGTTTCTATGAAGTTCACGTTGTCAAAAATATGGTTAAAGTAGAACGAAACAAAACGTGCAAGAGAAGCAGAACTTCCAACACCGATTATATAGATTCTTCTGGCAGAAGCAATTGCATTAACTGCCTCTTCAAAGTGTGCGTGATTGGTTTCTTCAAGGGTGCGACGGATTTTTTCGATATCGGAGTTGAGGACCTTCGTGAGAACGTCGTGATCCTGCATCATCTGCGTGGTTATTTCCATACGCTGTACAGCAGTAAGACGGTTTCTGGTTATCTCCTGCAGCGCCTTTTGAAATTCGGGATATCCCTCAAATCCAAGTACAGTAGCAAAGCGCACAACTGTAGACTCGCTGACACCTACAGTATCACCGAGCTTTGAAGCAGTCATAAAAGAAGCCTTTTCATAGTGCTCTGTTACAAATTCTGCAATTCGCTTTTGACTTTTTGAAAAGTCGGGCATTAGGTTTTTAATCGAAGTTAGAATACTGTTGTTCACGTTGCACCTCGTTTTGTAAGCAATATCTTAATTTATTATTATACTATACTTTAAAAAAGAAAACAAGAGAATAAATTTTCAACTTGACTCTTTACATATTTTCTATAATGGTGTAAAATGGTATAGTAAATAACTATGTGTTCGGGAGTGTTGATTTTGGCTATAAAGTACAAGCGCATTCTTCTCAAGCTGAGCGGCGAAGCTCTAGCGGGTTCGCAGAAGAGTGGATTTGATTTTGACATCGTTACTTCCATCTGCCAAAGCATTAAAAAATGCGTAGATCTTGGTGCAGAGGTTGGAATCGTCGTTGGTGGCGGTAATTTCTGGAGGGGAAGAACCGGCGGTTCAATGGAAAGAACCAGAGCAGACCAGATGGGTATGCTCGCAACTGTTATAAACTCTCTTGCTTTACAGGATACCTTGGAGCAGCTTGGTGTGAAAGCAAAGGTACAGACCGCGGCTTCCATGCCTTCGTTTGCAGAGCCTTTTACGAGAGCAGGTGCTGTTGAGCATCTTGAAAGCGGAAAGGTGGTTATCTTCGGCTGCGGAACGGGAAATCCCTTTTTCTCGACCGATACGGCAGCGACCTTGAGAGCCGCTGAGATAAACGCAGACATTATCTTTAAAGCAACTATGGTTGACGGCGTATATGACTGTGACCCACACAAGTTCGAAAACGCAAAAAAATATGATGAGCTTACCTTTTCTGAAGTGCTTAACAAGGGCTTGGCTGTAATGGATAGTACAGCAGCTTCTATGTGTAAGGATAACGGGCTGTCACTTTTGGTGTTCAGTCTTGAAGATCCCGACAATATTGTCAGGGCATTAAACGGTGAAAATATTGGAACAATCGTCAAGGAGGCGTGATTATAATGAAAGAACAGTACAGACCTATCGATGAAAAAATGACCAAAAGCATTAACGTTTTGGCAGGTGAGGTTGCTTCTATAAGAGCAGGAAGAGCAAACCCCGCTGTTTTAGACAAGCTTTTTGTTGATTACTATGGAACACCTACTCCCATCAATCAGATGGCGGCTGTGTCGGTTTCCGAAGCAAGAGTGCTTGTTATTCAGCCTTGGGATAGATCCACACTCAAGGATATCGAGAAAGCAATCCTCACTTCTGATATTGGCATCAACCCCAATAATGACGGAAGTGTTATTCGTCTGAATTTCCCGCCCATTACAGAGGACCGTAGAAAAGAAATCTGTAAGGATGTTAGAAAACTCGGTGAAGAAAGTAAGGTTGCAATTCGCTCTATTCGTAGAGATGCGCTTGAGAAATTCAAGGCAGAGAAGAAAAACGGAACTCTTACCGAGGACGATCTAAAGGCTGCTGAAAAGGACGTTCAGGACCTTACTGATAAATACTGCAAGACCATTGATACAATGGTAGCAGACAAAGAAAAAGAAGTAATGTCTATCTGACAGATACAAACCGATCGGGACAAGTGTTGCTTGTCCCGATTAGACGCTTTTTGATAAATACCAATTTTTCGGAGGAAAGCTATGTTCTTTAGAAAAAAAGATCATACGTTTGATGGCAATGTTCCGACCCACATTGCGTTTATTATGGACGGAAACGGAAGATGGGCCAAGAAGAGAGGAATGCCGCGTCAAGCGGGACATAAAGTGGGTGCGGGTGTCTTTGAGGAGGTTTGCGATTACTGTCTCAAATACGGCATTAAGCACGTCACTTTCTATGCTTTTTCGACTGAAAATTGGAAGCGCTCTCAGGATGAGGTAAGGGCGATAATGAATCTTTTTCGCGATTATCTCAAGAGAGCTTTCGTTGAAGAAAAGAATGATTGTCAGCGCCTTATTTTTATAGGCGACAGAAGCGTTCTTGATGATGATATCAAACAACAGATGCAGGAGCTAGAAGAGGCTACAAAGCATAGAACGAAACTCTATGTTTATCTTGCCATTAACTATGGCGGACGTGACGAGATAGTAAATGCTTGTAACAAAATCGTTGAAAAATCAAAATCAGGCGAACTGCAGGGCATTGTGACCGAGGAAATCTTTTCTAATAATCTGTATACTTCCGGTGCGCCTGATCCGGATATCATTGTAAGACCCAGCGGTGAATACCGCCTTTCAAACTTTTTATTGTGGCAATGTGCATATTCAGAGCTGATGTATATGAACGTCTTGTGGCCCGATTTTAAGGAAAAACATTTCGTCGAGATACTAAACGAATATGCAAACAGAAACCGCAGATACGGAGGGTAGAAATATGAAACAAAGAATTATAACCGCACTAATAGGGCTTGCGTTGTTTTCGGTTTGTCTGATGTTCTTTGAGACCCTCGTTTTTAACTTTGTTATAGCGGCGGTCGCGGTAATCGGCACTATTGAGCTCTTGTCTGCTGCTAAAATTACCAAATTTCTTCCGATCTGCGTTTTGTGTGCCGTTTTGGTTGGAATTACACCGTTTCTTTCCATTCCGATTTTTGTAGAGTACAGAATGGCTGTTTATCTGCTTTTTGTATTCTTGGCGTTTCTTCTTTTGCTTGGGCACCACAACGAGCTTCGCTTTGCAGACTTAGCTTTTGCGTTGTTTTCGTCCTTCTTGCTAGGACTAGTTTTCTCGGTGTTCATCTATGTTAGGGATATAGATGCTGAAAGAGCGACAAGATTTTTCTACATAATACTCATTTTTGGAGGAGCTTGGCTTGCTGATTCCGCCGCATATTTTGCGGGCAGATTTTTTGGAAAACACAAGCTCGCACCGCAGATTAGTCCAAAGAAGACTGTTGAGGGAGCAATAGGCGGAGTGTTAGGCTGTGTTGTTGGATTTGTTTTACTAGGTCTCGCATTTGATGCTATAATGGCTTCTAACGATTCGCCTTTAAGAGTAAACTATCTTTACCTGGTAATACTTTCCGTAGTTTTGTCGATAGTCGGTATGCTTGGCGATTTGACTTTTTCAGTAGTGAAACGTCAGTATGGAATAAAGGACTACGGAAATCTTCTTCCTGGACACGGTGGAGTACTTGACAGATTCGACAGTGTTGTGTTCACAGCACCTGCGCTTTATATTATCATTCAGTTCATTGATATAGTAGGGTGATGCCACTTGAAAAATATTGCAATTTTAGGCTCAACGGGCTCGATTGGCACACAAGCGCTTCGAGTAGCAGAAAATCTTAATTTTGCCGTTACCGCGCTGACGGCCCACAAAAATGTAAAACTTCTGGAACAACAGGTGAGAAAATTTTCACCTGCTGTTGTCGTTGTTACCGACAGCGAGGCATATAAAGAAGCGCAAATAAAATTAAAAGATACCTCTGTAAAACTGATGTATGGAATGGACTCGGTTTGTGAGGTTGCATCTTCCGATTCTAATGATGTTGTGCTCAACTCGTTGGTTGGAATGCGCGGACTCAAACCCACTATGTGCGCTATTGAAGCAGGTGTGGATGTTGCTCTTGCAAATAAAGAAACTCTGGTAACAGGTGGAAAGCTTGTTATGGACGCTGTTAAAAAACACAACGTTCAGCTTCTTCCTGTAGATAGTGAGCATTCTGCAATTTTTCAATGTATGCAGGGCAGAGCGAACAATAATATCAATAAAATTATACTTACAGCTTCGGGTGGTCCGTTTTTCAACAAAAAATATGACGAACTCGAAAAAGTAACAGTAAAAGAGGCTCTAAATCATCCAAATTGGAGTATGGGTGCGAAGATAACTGTCGACAGCGCTACTCTTATGAACAAAGGACTAGAGCTTATCGAAGCGGTTTGGCTTTTTGACAAAGCGCCAGAGGATATTGAAATCGTTGTCCACAGAGAGAGCATAATACATTCTTTGATTGAATATGATGACTTTTCGGTAATGGCTCAGCTCGGTGTACCCGATATGAAAATACCGATACAATACGCTCTGACATATCCCGAAAGAACAGCCTGCGAGGTGCAAAGGCTCAGCCTTTCAGCTGTTAAAAGCCTTAGCTTCTATGAGCCTGATGAGGACACGTTCAAGTGCTTGTCGGCTTGCAAGGCTGCTATTTCAAAAGGCGGTTTATACCCGACGTATGCAAACGGAGCAAACGAAAAAGCGGTTGAGCTGTTTTTGGATTCAAAGATTGGCTTTAACGACATTGGAAGAATAGTCTTCGCTGCTGTCGAAGAAATAAAAGACAATAGGGCAGAATATACTATTGAAGACATCTATGCTGCAGATGCTGTCGCAAGAGAGTTTGCAGAGAATTATTTATAAAGGCGGTATACAATTAAATGGGTTCACTTATTACCGTTGTTGCTACGGTTGCGATTTTTGGTTTAGTTATTTTCATTCATGAGCTTGGTCACTTTCTCTCTGCAAAGGCGTGTGGAGTAAAGGTTAACGAGTTCGCACTTGGAATGGGTCCAAAACTTATCTCATTTGGTAAAAAAGAAACTAAATATTCTTTAAGACTTCTTCCAATCGGCGGGTATGTTCAGATGGAAGGCGAGGACTTTGACAGCAATGACGAAAGAGCCTTCTTTAGAAAGCCTGTTTGGAAGAGGATTATAATTGTTGCGGCGGGCGCGTTTATGAATCTCGTTTTGGGTTTTTTGGTCGTTTGTATTATGACAAGCGTCTATACTACTGCGATTTCCTCTACAACCGTTGCGCAGTTTAACGAGGGCGCATCGACACAAGCGAGTGGTTTGGCTGTCGGTGATAAAATACTGAAAATCAACGACAGAACTGTGAATATTGCCAGAGATATCACCCTCGAGCTTCAATACGACGAAGACCTTGTGGTTGATATGGTGGTTCTTCGTAACGGCGAAAAAGTGACCTTGCAGGGCGTGAAATTCGACTATACTGATGCTCAAGACGAAATAACCGGAGAAAGCTATAAAAACTTTGTTATAGATTTCAAGGTGCTTGGAATAAAAAAGACCTTTTTCAGCGTTATCAGGCAGTCGTTCTATGAAAGTGTCGCTATTGCAAAGACTATATGGACATCTTTGGGAGACCTTATAACAAATCCGCAGCTCAACAAAATTTCCGGAGTTGTCGGAGTTGGTCAGGTAATTGGTCAAGCGGCAGGATTGGGTTTTGAGTACCTTCTCAATATTTTGGCATTTATTACCATAAACCTCGGTATTTTCAATCTTTTGCCAATTCCTGCTCTCGATGGAGGAAGGCTTCTTTTCTTGGTAATTGAGGCGATCATCAGACGTCCTATTCCAAAGAAATTTGAGGGAGTAGTACACACTGTAGGATTTGCCATCCTCATTTTGTTAATGTTAGTTGTTACCTTCAAGGATATATTTATGCTTTTTGTGCGGTGATAAAATGAATAAAACACGCGAAGTTAAAATTGGAAATATCTCTATTGGCGCCGGAAACCCCGTAGCCATACAGTCTATGCTCAATACCGACCCTCACGATCATACTGCATGTGTAAAACAAGCGCAAATGCTCGAAAAGGCGGGATGCGAGATAATAAGAACTGCAGTTCCCGATATGGCTGCGGTTGGTGTGATTTCTGCGCTTAAAGATGCTGTAAACATTCCAGTTGTTGCAGATATACACTTTGACTATAGAATAGCGCTTGCGTGTGTCGATGCAGGTGTTGACAAGATACGCATAAACCCCGGAAATATTGGCGAGGATGCGCGTGTAAAGATGGTCGCTGACGCGTGTAAAGCTAAGAACATACCGATAAGAATAGGCGTGAATTCGGGTTCGCTCGAAAAGCACATCCTCGAAAAGTATGGCTCTCCGACACCCGAAGCACTTGTTGAAAGTGCGATGTATCACATAAATCTTCTTGAAAAATTTGAATTCAATGATATAGTTGTTTCGATAAAATCATCTGACGTTATGCGCACGGTACAGGCATACCGACTTATGAATAGCCGATGCGACTATCCGCTTCATATCGGTGTCACCGAAGCGGGAACCTATAATATGGGAATTGTCAAATCCTCTGTCGGTTTAGGTGCTCTCCTCTTAGACGGCATCGGTGACACGATGCGTGTTTCGCTTACTGCAGACCCCGTTGAAGAAATCTATGCCGCAAAACGTATACTAAAATCCGTAGGACTTGGGAAACCGTCTGTTAATATTGTTTCTTGTCCAACCTGCGGAAGAACGAAAATTAACCTTATAGATCTTGCAAACAAGGTGGAGAGAAGCCTCGAAAACTGCGAAAAGGATATAACTGTGGCTGTAATGGGATGCGTTGTAAATGGACCCGGCGAAGCAAAGGAAGCAGATATCGGAGTCGCAGGAGGAGATGGCTGCGGACTCATTTTCAGAAAGGGCGAGATTTTGCGAAAGGTTTCTGAAAATGAAATTTTATCCGCTCTTTTGGAAGAAGTAGAAAAACTGTAATGTCTGGAGATTAGGAATGTCAAAAAGTAATTTTAAGAGCTTTCTTGTCGATTACATACAAGATGAAGTTATAAATACGGTTCCTGACGGATTTATAACGGGAATCAAATTATATAGAGAATCAAACTCTGCTGTTTTGTCGGTTTCTTTCGAGAAATTTGCAGAGTATAGTCTGCTGTGTAAAATCGAAACGCTCGTATCAGACAAGCTCCAGCTAAACAGTTTTACCATCGATGCCTCATATCCTCCCGAACTTTTCAACACCTATGTTATGCCATCAATAATCGAAGAACTAAAACACAGTTGTTCTGTTGTGAATGGCTTTTTAGATGGCGCGGGATATGAATTCCTCATAAATGATAATAAACTCAACATCCAACTCAGAAGAGGCGGATATGAAATACTGGAGCATTCCAATTTCAAGGGTACACTCGCCAGACTTTTAAACGCACGATTTTCAATAACTCCAGAAATAGAATTTGACGGCGTTTTGTCTGTTGAAGAAAAGTCAGATGTTTTTGAGGAAATTATGGCAAAAGCTCCGAAAGAGGAGCCTGTTGTCAAAAAGCCCGAACCAGTTAATACCGATACTGCAAAAGTGGCAAAACCCGAGCCGATAAAGACAACCGTAGCTTTTGATACCACAAACACACCCATTGACCCCGAAAGTATGGTTGTTGTTCTGGGAAAGCCGATAAAAGAAAAGCCCACTGCCCTCATTAACATTGTTGATGAGGTGAAAAGTGTCGTTGTTTGGGGTGATATTTTCTCCTTTGACACCCACGATACACGCGACGGAACAAAGACGATATTTACAATAAATTTCACCGACTATACTAGTTCGAACACCCTTAAGGTAATTGCCGAAAAGGCGAAGGCGGACGTGTACAACCAACTTACTGTTGGAAAAACTATAGTTGTGAGGGGAGAGGTGCGTTATGATACATACGATAAGTGTCTCAATATAAAGCCCTACGACATAGCTTTTGTCAATAAAACACCGAGAAAAGACCTGAGTGAAGAAAAAAGAGTAGAACTCCACGCGCACACAAAGATGTCTGCGATGGATGCTGTTGTTACTGCCAAGGATTTGGTTAAACAAGCGCATAAATGGGGACACAAGGCGATAGCTATAACCGACCACGGAAATCTGCAAGCATATCCCGAAGCAGCTGCTGCGGCGGCAGATATTCGCAAAAATGGCGACGATTTCAAGCTTCTGTTTGGTGTCGAGGCATATTATGTAAATGATATGGTCCCTGTTGTTAGTGGACGTAAAAATCTAAGCCTTGATGGAGAAATCGTTGTCTTTGATATCGAAACAACGGGTCTTGATGCAAATAACGAGCGCATTACCGAGATTGGTGCTGTAAAGATAAAAGACTTGACAGTAATCGACACGTTTAACACCTTTGTAAATCCGCAAAAGCCCATTCCTCCACACATTATTGATCTCACGGGCATTACCAATGATATGGTAAGCGGAGCACCGCTTATAGACGAAGCTCTAGAGCGCTTTTATGAGTTCTGTAACGGAACTGTACTCGTTGCTCATAATGCCCAATTCGATACTGGATTTATCCAAGCGGCTGCAACGAGATGTGGAAAGGCGTTTGACTTTACATTTGTCGATACACTTCTACTTGCACGTTCGCTGTATCCACAGCTCAAAAAGCATACACTTGATGCTCTTGTAAAGCATCTCAAACTTGATTCCTTCAACCATCATAGAGCGAGTGATGATGCAAAGGCCCTTGCTGGTGTATTTGCAAAGATGGTAGAAGAGCTCAAAAAGGATCACGATATTTTTGACGTCCAAAACATAAATACTGCGCTCACAAGCGGAAGCTTCAAAAAACAAAGACCCTATCATATGATTATGCTTGTCAAAAATCAAACGGGTCTAAAGAATCTCTACAAGCTTGTTTCTAAAGCTCATACCGAAAACTTCTATAAAAAGCCCCTTACCGTTATGAGTGAGCTTGTAAAACACCGCGAGGGACTGATTCTTGGTAGTGCGTGCGAACAGGGTGAGCTGTATCGTGCGGTTATGGAGGGTAAGAGCTTAGAAACTCTGCGCGAAATTGCTTCGTTCTACGATTTTCTCGAAATTCAGCCCTTGGGCAACAATGAATTTATGCTTCGTGAGAATCTTGTCAGCGATATCGAAGTGCTCAAAGAGTATAATCGAAAAATCGTAAAGCTTGGAGAAGAGTTGAATATTCCCGTAGTTGCAACGGGCGATGTGCATTTTCTCAATCCGAACGATGCGATTTACAGAGAGATACTGCAAGCCGGACAAGGATACAAGGATGCGGGAATGCAGGCTCCTTTGTATTTCAAAACAACCGATGAGATGCTCGAGGAATTTTCCTATCTCGGAGAAGAAAAGGCTAGGGAAATAGTAATTACAAACCCCAACGCGATTGCGGATTCTATCGAGGTTATCAAACCGATTCCTGATGGTACATATACACCCACCATTGAGGGAGCGGAAGAGGACCTTCAGCGTATCACTTGGGCAAAGGCGCACGAAATATACGGTGACCCCTTGCCTGAGATAGTACACGACCGACTTGAAAGAGAACTTACATCTATCATAAAGCACGGCTTTGCCGTACTTTATATCATTGCTCAAAAACTCGTTTGGGACAGCGTTGAACACGGATATTTGGTTGGTTCTCGAGGATCTGTTGGTTCTTCTTTCGTAGCAATAATGGCGGGTATTTCAGAGGTAAACCCACTAAAACCTCACTACGTATGCCCTAAGTGTAAAAAAAGCGAGTTTATAACCGACGGTAGCGTAGGCTCGGGATTTGATCTTCCTCCAAAAACTTGTCCTGATTGTGGCACCGAATATACCCGCGACGGACACGATATACCTTTTGAAACCTTCCTTGGATTTAACGGAGATAAAGCGCCTGATATCGACCTTAACTTCTCGGGCGAATATCAGATGAACGCGCACAAATACACCGAAGAACTGTTCGGCTCTACCCACGTGTTCAAGGCGGGTACAATATCCACAGTAGCAGAGAAAACTGCTTTTGGGTTTGTTGCAAAATACCTTGAGGAAACAGGCAAAACTGTTCATAAGGCAGAGGAAATGCGCCTTGCAAAAGGTTGTACCGATGTCAAGAGAACTACAGGTCAGCACCCCGGAGGAATGGTTGTTGTGCCTCGTGAATATGAGGTGTACGATTTTACACCCGTTCAGCATCCTGCAGATAGTGATGAGGCGGGAGTAGTAACTACACACTTCGACTTCCATTCGCTTCACGATACCATCCTCAAGCTCGATATACTCGGACACGATGTTCCCACCTTGTACAAGCATATCGAGGACTTGACGGGAATCCCTGTTCTCAGTGTACCTATGAGCGACCCCGCTGTTATTAGCCTATTTACATCACCGAAAGAATTGGGCGTAACCGAGGAGGAGATCGACTGTGAAACGGGAACACTCACTCTGCCTGAAATGGGTACACCGTTCGTTCGTCAGATGCTTATGGATTCTCAGCCAAAGAATTTTTCAGACCTTTTACAGATATCGGGACTTTCGCACGGTACTGACGTTTGGCTGAATAACGCGCAGGATCTTATTAAAAGCGGAACCTGCACAATTTCTAACGTTATCGGAACGCGTGACAGTATTATGACCACACTGATTTATAAGGGTCTTGATCCGTCTATGGCGTTTAAAATAATGGAGATAACGAGAAAGGGAAAGGCTTCCAAGCTGCTCACCGAAGAACATTATAAGGCGATGCGCGACAACAATGTTGAAGAGTGGTACATAAACAGTTGTCTAAAGATTAAATATATGTTCCCGAAGGCGCACGCTGCGGCATACGTTATTGCGGCTATACGTCTCGGCTGGTACAAGGTTCACAGACCGCTTGAATACTACGCCGCATATCTAACCGTTCGCGGTGAAGACTTTGACGCAGAAAGCGCAGTAAAGGGAATAGATGCAGTTAGACAGAAAATGTATGAACTCAAAGCAAAGGGCAATGAGCGCTCAAAGAAAGAATCTGATCAGTATAATATTCTGCAGATCGTAAATGAAATTCTTTCCAGAAAGATTGAGTTTTTGCCCGTTGATCTTTATCATTCCAATGCTACAAAATACACCATTGAGGACGGAAAGATTCGTTTGCCGTTTACATCGCTCAAGGGCCTTGGAGAAGCTGCGGCGATAAGCCTTGAACAAGCGGGTAAAGTGGACGAAGAATATATCTCTGTGGACGATGTGGCAACACGGTCAGGTGTTTCAAAGTCTGTTATCGAGATTTTGCGTTCGGCAAACGTGTTTGCAAATCTTCCCGATACGAGCCAAATGACTTTCTTTTGATTGGAGGAGTTCTTGTGAGAGAAAAGGCGGAAATTCTGGATTCAAAGGCGGCAGCAAGAGCAATGGCTCGAATTTCTTATGAGATTCTTGAGAAAAACAAGGGTATAGAAAACCTCTGCATAATCGGCATATTGTCAAAAGGAGCCTATATTGCAGAATCTCTTGCGAGAAAAATAAAAGAGGTAGAGGGTAAGGATATAGAGGTCGGAACACTAGATATTAGCTTTTTCCGTGATGACAAGAAGGCAACAACAAACGAGGATAAAACTAACATTCCTTTCGACGTTACTGATAAAAAGATTGTTCTTGTCGATGATGTAATTTATACCGGAAGAAGCACACGGGCGGCTATAGACGCCATTATGAAGCGCGGAAGACCGTGTAATATACAGCTTGCTGTACTAATTGACAGAGGACATCGTGAGCTTCCAATCAGAGCAGACTATGTCGGAAAAAATCTACCTACTTCAAGCGACGAGATAGTTCGAGTTTGCTTTGACGATGGCGGACAGGTTGAAAGAGTAATCATTTTTGGAGAATAAGGTGACTATATGAAGATAATGGCAGTTGATCTTGGTGATGCGAGAACGGGTCTTGCTGTATGTGACCGAACTGAATTTCTTGCTTCACCCGTAGGTGTAATACACGATACAAATATCGAAAGTGTTACTCAGAAGGTTGCTATAGCGGCAAAAGAATATGACGTTTCTGAAATTATTGTCGGACATCCGATAAATATGAACGGA
Organism: Oscillospiraceae bacterium; assembly: GCA_045536425.1. Lineage (GTDB taxonomy): Bacteria > Bacillota > Clostridia > Oscillospirales > Ruminococcaceae > UBA11540. The sequence goes on along the minus strand of JAZSNN010000021.1, from coordinate 10,682 downwards.
ACTCTCGGACCCAGAGCACAGCTTTGCGAAGGGTTTGCAGAGAATCTTCAAAATCTAGTAGACGTGCCCGTAAAGTTATGGGATGAAAGGGCAACTACCGTTACCGCTCACAATATACTCAATATGACCGACACAAGAGGCAAAAAGCGCAAGAATGTTGTAGACGCTGTTGCCGCTACCGTTATACTGGAGAGTTATCTCGAGTATAGAAAAAACCATAAATAAGAGGTATAATTGTGGCGAGAGAAGAAAAGTGCATACTAACCAATATGTGTATGATAGAGAATGGCAATAAGATCCTCGTTCAAGATAAAAATGATCCCAGTTGGGCGGGAGTTACCTTTCCTGGCGGTCACGTTGAGAAAGAAGAATCTTTTGTTGATTCTGTAATAAGAGAGGTAAAAGAGGAAACCGGTCTTGAAATCGACAATGTCAAACTCTGCGGGGTAAAGCAGTGGACTCATCGAAACGGAGAATATAGATATATAGTTTTGTTTTTCAAAACGAGCACATTCAAAGGAGAAATTAGGTCTTCTTCGGAAGGGAAAGTGTTTTGGGTTGATAAAGATGACCTTAAAAACTACACTCTTGCCGAAGGCTTTGACACTATGTATGATGTATTTTCCTCAGAGAGTCTTTCTGAAAATTACCATTGGTTTGATGGACAAGAATGGAATCAAGAAAACAAGTAAAAAACACACCGCGAGGTTTTTCGCGGTGTGTTTTTTACGTTATTTCAATACCTGTGTAGTAATGAGTTAGGATATCAACGTAAGAGCTGCCTTGGCGCGCCATAAAATCAGCACCGTATTGACTCATCCCTACGTAGTGTCCATTGCCATAGCATACTATGGTTATAGTATCATTATCATAGGCTATGTCAAAATTTGAACTACATAAACTGAGTAACGAACGTAAATCTTGTCCTGTCAAGGTTAAACTTCCTATGCCACATTCGGTGACGGTACCAACTTGGTTTCTAGCTTTTATTGAAATTGAAGAAGGTACAAGCTCTTTTGAAAGTTCTATTTTGTATTTCTCGCGTATGAATTTTTGCACTTCTTCGATAGAAAAGTTGTATGTAGTTTTTGAGTTAGGATTTAAAACGTCGCCTGCACTTTCTACGGATTTCAGATATTCGATTTCCTGCCCCCATACTGTGTAGGCGTCTTCTGTCATACCGCTACAGCTGGAAAAATAGGGGAGAAGAACGGGTTTTGAGTTATAGGTCATTCTTTTACCGTATACAAAATCCACGGCTTCCTCGACCTTTTTTAACAGCGTCTCATAGTTGTCTCTGTGCTTTTGTTTAGCAGTATTTTCGTCTATATAGAGAATTCCCCGAGAAATATCCACTTCAAAGTCGTAGCCTTTGTGTGTATTTTTAGATTTTTCGAACAAAGCGTTTGTATATGCGACGACTGCCTGTGCTTTTAGTGCTTCGATGCTGTAGTTTGTATCTATTTGAGCAAAGAGCGCACCAATTAGATAATCTTTTTCGCTGAGAACTATTGTTCTATTTTCGGAAACGTCGAGAATTGTAAAGCTGTTAGAATTTAAAAACGATGCGTTGCATAGACAACCCAAAGGGACTATAGAAACACACAAAAAAATAATAGCAAATCTTAAAAAAACTGACTTCATTTTACCCTCTTTTTGAAACTTTTGTTTCAATACTTTCATTTTTTGTAGAAATAAGCGCGAAATTGCGCATATTTTCTGAATTTTTTACATAATTTGAATTTGCCTCCTTCAAATTTCTTGACAACATATGGAAAATCATTTATAATAACTCTATTGTGTATATTTATATGGGGTGAAACAAGATGGATAATATTTCACGCACAAGCTTTAGTATGTCCGAAAAAGGCAGAAACGACATTAAAATACTATGTGAAGAATTTAAAAAATATAACTACATAAAGCCCGAAAACTACACTAGATACGATGTAAAACGTGGACTCAGAAATCCCGATGGAACAGGTGTTACTGCAGGTCTTACACAAATCTGTAACGTACATGGATACATCCTTGACGAAGGAGAAAAGTCCGGTGTCGAGGGTCAGCTTTTCTACCGTGGAATAGACGTTAGAAATCTAGTAGACGGTTGTATAAAAGAGGATAGATATGGATTTGAGGAGGTCGTTTGGCTTCTTCTGTTTGGAAAGTTACCTACTCCAGAACAACTTTCACTTCTCAAAAATCTCATTGCTGAATGCCGTGATCTCCCTGCAGGATTTTCCGAGGATATGATTATAAAAGCGCCTTCACCTAATATTATGAACAAGATGGCGCGTTCCGTATTGGCTCTGTATTCCTATGATGACAACACAGAGGAAACTACTATCGAAAATCTCATTAGACAGTCTATAGAACTTATCGCACGTATGCCTACTATTATGGTACACGCATATCAGGTTAAAAAGCGTGTATATGACAATAAGAGTATGATTTTCCATCCTATAGATAGAAATCATAGTACTGCACAGCATATACTTGCATCATTGAGAGATGACAGAAGCTTTTCCGAGGAAGAAGCAAAACTTCTCGACATCTGCCTTATGCTTCACGCTGAGCACGGTGGAGGAAACAACTCAACCTTTGCTTGTCGCGTTTTGTCCTCGTCGGGAACGGATACATATTCCGCTATTGCTGCGGGAATTGGATCCCTCAAGGGTCCAAGGCACGGTGGCGCGAATATCAAGACGATGGAAATGCTTGAACATATGATGCGTGATATAAAGCATCCTGAAAACGATAGCGAGGTTGCTGATTATCTGCACAAGCTTCTCAACAAGGAAGCGGGCGATAGGTCGGGACTGGTATACGGTATGGGTCATGCTGTCTATACGAAGAGCGATCCGAGAGCTGTAATCATCAAACAGAACGCTATGAGCCTTGCTAAGAAGCGCGGATTTGATGACGAGTTTATGCTTCTTGATGCAGTTGAGCGACTTGCTCCCGAGATAATCGCCGAGCATAAGGGTGGCAATGTGAAAGCGCAGGATATCTGTGCAAACGTAGACCTGTATTCCGGTATGGTTTACAAGATGATTGACATTCCGATTGACGTATACACTCCTCTTTTTGCTATTGCAAGAATGGCAGGTTGGTGTGCTCACAGAATTGAGGAAGTTACAACAGGAAATAAGATCATTCGTCCTGCTTACAAAGCGGTCGTCAAAAATGTTACTTATATTCCTCTGAACGAAAGATAATAGCTCATATAAGACAAAGCAGCCCGACAATGTCGGGCTGCTTTGTAATTTCTATTTTTTGGTGGCGTAGCTGAAATCTATTTCGGGGCCAAGTGGATTGATGGCTACGTCTTGTACTCGTACATTCAATCCCAAATATTCTTTTTCGTGGAATATTGGGGTTAACACTGCGGATTGTATCAAGTGCTTTTCTGCCTCGTATAGAAGAGAAATCTGGTCTTCTGTAACAGTTTGTTGGGAGGCATTTGAAACCAAAGAATCAAACTCAGCGTTTTTATAACCTATATAGTTGTTTCCTGACGCTGAAGTAAAGGAGTTTAAAACACCCAATTCGCCACTGCTGTCAGCCGTGATAGGCATAATTATAATATCATAATCACCACGATATAATGACGTGTAGAATGAGCTTTCGTCCAAAACCTCAAAGTTTATAGCGACTCCGAGCTGGTCGTTCCAAGCTTTTTGCAGATAGGTCAGATATAGCTTGAAATCATAGTAGTCAGGGCAGATGATGCTGATTGTCGGAAGCCTTTCGAGATTTAGTTCCTTTAATCCTGTCTGGTATAGCTCAAAAGCTGTTTGTGAAGATGTTAAAACGGGGGAGTCGAATTTTGAATTGAACGCTAATGGCAACATTCTGTCAGCAACCGAAAAGATTTCTTTGTCGGGAGTTGTGACGATTTGTTGAGAACAAAGTAAAAGCGCCTTTCGCAGGTTTTCGTTTTGTAAAACGCTGTTATTTTGATTGAAGGTGAGTGCCCAAGTGGTGCAAGAAAGTTCCATAGATTTGAACTTGCTAGAATCAAGAGATTTGACGTCGTAGGGGGAGATGGCAACAACGTCTGTTGTACTTTCGAAAAAGCGTTCCTTAGCACTAGCGTTTTTGTATGTATAGAAGTTTATACCGTCGGATTTTATAGCTTTTTGGTCGCGATAATCGTTGTTTGGGCGAAGGGTTATGTAATTTTCTGCTCTCCAATCGTTGATGACAAAACGATTGTTGTAGATCATATTTTTGTGGTCAATGCCATATTTGCCTTTGGTTTTTTCAAAGAACTCTCTGTTACACGGAGAGGCTGAAACTGAGGCGAGGGTATGTAGGAACGACGAATCCTTATATTCGAGTTCTATAACAAGTGTTGTTTCATTTGGTGCTGAAACACCTAGTGCATCGACAGAAAGCTCTCTTTTGTATATTTTTGTGGCATTTTTTATACAGAGATATCCGGAAATATTAGAAACCTTTGTTTCCGGGAGAAAGAGGCGGGTGAGAGCAAAAAGAAAATCGTCGGATGTAAGTTTGGCTCCATTTGACCAAGCAAGGTCATCGTAGAGCGTAAAAGTGTATACAAGTCCGTCTTCGCTGACAGTATAACTTTTTGCACAGGCATTTACAATATTTCCGTTTATATCTTTATCAAAGAGTCCTTCCATAACGTGAGAAAGAACGATTTCTCCCGCTTTGTCGTTAGATGCCTGTGGGTCCAAGGTTGTTGGATCGGCACCCAAATCGTAGCGAATGATATTGTCATCATCGCTGAAACGACAGGACGGGAGTGAGAACATCAGTGCTATTAGGATTAGTACTGAAAGAGCACGTTTCACGACTTATTCTCCTTGTTTTGTTTATCTGCTATCGCGTTTCCGAGTATAATTCCCGCTATACCGATTACTGCGGTTGCGGCGAAAATGAGCAAGGTTTTAACAAGATTTCCTTCTAAAATCGAAGACCCTACATATGTGGAGGTTATTATCGAGGGTATTCTTGCAAAAACGGTTATAAGTATAAAAACCTTTGTGTCGATGGGGGTCAATGGTGCAAAATAAGTTAGGACGTCTTTTGGAGTTCCCGGAATAAAGAAAAGGATAAAGGTAAAAAGCTCGAGTTTTTTGCTGTTTCTCAAAAAGGCAAACCTGTCAAGATGTTTCTTGTCGAAAAAGAGCTCGAATAAAGGTTGACCAAATTTTCGCACCATAAGAAAAACCAAAACAGACCCGATTGCGCAGCCAAGCAGTGAGAGTAGTAAACCGCCCACCGTTCCATACATTACGCCCATCAAAATTTCAATAGGCTCTCCCGGTATGAAGGCGACAAACACCTGTAGTATTTGTATGAAAAGCATAATAAGTATTCCGCCAAAACCAAAGCTGTCAATCTTTTCCTTGAACAATTCTCTTGATTCTTCCTGTGCGAGAGAAGTTATTGTAGGTGTTATCTTTATGCACAAAAAAACAGATAGCGCTACAAAAACTATCAGCCCTATAAGGTATATCAGAAGCTTTTTGTCTTTAAACTTATCTTTCATATCTTTCTCACTTTATATAGATTGATATAATTATAGCACAAAATATTTTATTTTAAAATATGTACTTTGCTAATTTTTTGTAGTATAATATTTTAAAGTTCTATTAATTTCGGGAGGATATCATTATGTTTTACGAAATGTGCAAGATAATAGTGTCGCTCATTGCGCTTGTTTGCTATATTATCCTTTTTGTCAAGACAAAGCAGAAGCTGAAATATGAGAAACAAGAAGAAATCACCGTTTACCAGAGCCTTTATTACAAGCGACTGGCTTTTGATTTGATAGCAGACGGATGCATTCTCGCTTTGGTAATTAACATCATTGAACATATTATAACACTGAAAGCAGGCGGAATGGAGATTGATTATTGGTGTACCTTGTACGCTGCTGCAGCAAAATATATTAGCTATAAAAACAACTACTAAATCTTATAATTTCAATTTGGGCGTACATACTATTATAGAGCCACAGCTCAATAAATAATAGGAGAGTAAACTTATGCCTAATTGTCACGATTGTAACAAATCTATCGGATGTACCGTTAGTCAGTGTGAACACCACGCGCAGAAAGAAAACTATTGTACACTTGATAAAATTTCTGTCGGCACACACGAAGCAAATCCCACAATGGTAGAATGCACAGATTGTAATTCCTTCCGTGCAAAAAAATAACCACGAAAAGCAGGGTAACCCCCTGCTTTTTAAATTTTTCTTGACAAATGAAAAAGAGTATAGTAAAATCAAAGTGTACCAAATGATACACTTTCGGAGGACGTAATTTTGATTATTGAATATCTTTTGGCTTTGCGTCATTGTACCTTGTTTGAAGGTATAGATTCAGAAACAATCTTTAAAATGCTCGAAAACAGGTACACCGTTCAAAACTATTTGAATAATGAAGCCGTATGCACTCGAAGTAGGTTCAACGATTCTATTGCAATAGTCCTTTGTGGAAACGTCGAGGTATACAAGGACGAATCCAAGTCGGTTATGCTAAACAGAATAGGCCCTAGTGGCTTTTTCGGTGCCGCTGCGCTTTTTGCTGATAAAAAGGAGTACGTGTCTGTGATTCTTGCCAAAGGCAATTGTACCGTTATGTTCATACCTTTTGAAGAATTCAAGGATATGCTTGCGGAGAATTCAATTTTTGCTCTCAATTATATAAGATTTTTGAGCGGAAGAATAGAATTTCTAAACAAGAAAATTGACGAGTTTACCGCTCCGGATACTTGTGAAAAGCTTGTTCGGTTTCTTTTGGACAGAGCGATTGAAGCTGACGGAAAGATTATTTGCCGTGTCAAAAGTATGGTGGAGCTCTCGAAAACTCTTGATATGGGGCGCGCATCGCTTTACCGTTCTTTAGAAGAATTGGAGCGAGAAAAAATTATAACCCGTAACGGAAAAAACATCATTATTGATGATATTGATAAACTAAAGAAAAGAGGTTTTTAAAATGAAAAAAATTATTGCTTTGATACTTGCACTGGTTATCGGTGTGTTGTGTGTTGGTTGTCAGGGAGAAACATCTTCTGATGCTACATCGTCTGTTGAAATAGAGAAGGCGAAGATAAACATAACTGTTTTGAAAGGCCCTACAGGACTTGGCGCACTGCAACTGATGGAAAAGGATGCTAACGGTCTTTCCTCGAATGACTACAACTTCACCTTGGCATCTGCTGCTGATGAGGTTAGCGCAAAGATTCTCAACAAGGAAGCAGATATTGTTGCGGCTCCCACAAATCTTGCCGCAGCACTTTACAGTAAAACCGAAGGACAGGTTGTAATGCTCGCAGCTAACACCCTTGGAAATCTGTACATAGTTACCAAGAACGCAGAGATTTCTTCTATTGCCGATTTGAAGGGCAAGACTATATATTCTTCCGGTCAAGGCGCTTCTCCCGAATATGTACTCAATTTCTTGCTTAAAGAAAACGGCATTGACCCCGAAACAGATGTAGAAATCATATATAAATCCGAACACGCGGAGGTTGCACCGGTATTTGCATCTGAGAAAAGCGTTATTGCGCTTTTGCCAGAGCCTTTTGTAACCAATATGCTTCTCAAAAACGATACGCTCAAGGTTTCTGTTAACATAACAGAGGAGTGGGCAAAGGTTTCTGATAGTGAACTTGTTATGGGATGTATCATAGCTCGCAAGGAATTTGTTGAACAAAACCCCGAGGCTGTTGAGAAGTTCTTGAAAGAATATGAAGAATCTGCAAACTATGCTGTTTCAAATGTCACAGAAACCGCAGAACTTTCCGAAAAGTATGAAATTATGGCGAAAAATGTTGCAGAGATTGCACTTCCAAACTGTAATATAGTTTATATCGACGGCGACAAGATGCAAAATTATGTAAATGCATATTTTGAGGTTCTTTTCAACGCAAATCCAAAGTCTGTCGGAGGAAAGGTTCCCGATGAAAAACTCTACTATAAAAAGTAAGATTTACAATTCGATTATGAAATTAGCAGCCATTTTATTTTGGCTGCTAATTTGGCATATAATTTCCGTGACGGTTGATATGCAGATTTTGCTTCCGTCACCGATTTCGGTTTTTGAAAAACTAGTGGAGCTTGCTTCTACTGAAAAATATTGGATATCAGTTGCACTTTCGTTTTCAAAAATTATCCTTGGTATAGTCTCAGGAACGATAATAGCCCTAGTTTTTGCAATTTTAACTGCAAAGGTCAACATCTTTAATCATCTTTTGAGTTTGCCACTGAATGTTATAAAATCCACCCCTGTCGCTTCTTTTATAATAATGGCACTTGTGTGGGTAAAAAGCGCTAATTTAGCGGCTTTTGTCACTGCGGTTATGGTGATACCTATTGTTTGGGCTAATATGCACGAGGGTATATCTACGGTTGATAAAAAGCTTGTTGAGGTTGGCAAGTGCTACTGCTTTACACAGAAGAAGTTTATAAACTATATATATATCCCGCATCTTCGTCCTTTTTTCATATCTTCACTTACTTCTGCGGCAGGATTAGGTTGGAAAGCAGGTATTGCAGCCGAGGTTATTGCCTCACCTAAAAATGCAATAGGTGCATATTTAAATGATGCTAAGGTCTATCTAGAAACAGAAGAGATGTTTGCGTGGACAATTACTATTATAGTTCTCAGTGCGGGAATTCAATACCTACTGAAATTCCTTACAGAGAGATATATGGGGAGGGGTAGAAGATGAAAATCGAAAATCTAACTGTTAGATTTGGCGATAAGCTGATTTTTGATAGCTTTAACTGTCTCTTTAAGGATAATGGTATATACGTCATCAACGGTGCTTCGGGAAAAGGAAAAACAACACTTTTTAATGTCATAGCGGGTGTATTAAAACCTGATTCTGGAAAGGTGGATCTCGAAGGGGAAAAGGTTTCCTATATGTTTCAGGAAGACAGACTCTTTCCGGATTTTTCGGTTTTTGAGAATGTGTTTTGTGTTACACACCAGACTCAAGACGATGCACGTCTTTGCAAGGAGGTTTTGGCAAAGCTAGGGCTCTCTAATGAACTCGACAGCTATCCAAAGGGACTTAGCGGAGGTATGCAGAGGAGAGTTGCTCTTGCAAGAGCACTCGTTTTCAATGCTGATATTTTGCTTCTTGACGAGGCTTTTAAAGGATTGGATGAAGAGACCTGTAAAACTGCAATAAATATCGTTCTCGAATATACCAAAGACAAGCTAGTTATAGTGTCCGCGCATATGTTGGACCGCAATTTGTTTGGAAATTATACAGAAATAGATATATGAAGTATTGACAATAACATTAGTATCTGCGATAATATCGTAATGTATACTAATAGTTAGGAGCATCACAAATTATGGGAAAAGTTGAAGTAGCTGTTGAAAAGTTCAAAGCACTTGTTGAAGCACAGCTAAAAAGAGTTGAAAACATAAAATCCGTCAAGGATTTTAAAGATTATGCAAAGCTCGATAAAGTTGTTATCGGAGTTTGCGGTGGCGACGGAATAGGACCTGTTATTACAAATCAGGCACAGCGCGTTCTTGAGTTTTTGCTCAAAGACGAAGTCGCGAAAGGAAAAATAGAGTTTCGCGTTATAGACGGACTTACAATCGAAAACCGCGTAGAAGCAGGAAAGGCAATACCTGACGATGTCCTTGCAGAACTAAAGCTTTGTGACGTTATTCTCAAGGGTCCAACAACTACACCCCGCGCGGGCGATAAGTGGCCTAACATCGAGAGTGCAAACGTCGCAATGCGTAAAGAACTCGATTTGTTTGCAAACGTAAGACCCGTTAAGGTTCCCGATAAGGGCATAGATTGGACATTCTTTAGAGAGAACACCGAGGGAAGTTACACACTGGGCTCTTGTGGCGTTGAAGTTGATGAGGATCTTGCTTTTGACTTTACCGTTACAACAACAGAGGGTACTGAGCGTATTGCGCGTCTTGCGTATGAGTATGCAAAGAACAACGGAAAAGACAGAGTGTCTATCATAACAAAGGCTAACGTTGTAAAGACCACCGACGGAAAGTTTTTAAAGCTTTGTCAGAACATTGGCAAGGAGTACCCCGAAATCACAACAGATGACTGGTATATTGATATAACCACCGCTAAACTCATAGACGAAAAGAGAAGAAAGGACTTCAAAGTGTTCATTCTTCCCAACCTCTATGGCGACATCATCACAGATGAGGCTGCTGAGTTCCAAGGCGGTGTTGGTACTGCGGGTAGTGCGAATATCGGTAAACAGTATGCGATGTTTGAGGCTATTCACGGTTCTGCACCCAGAATGGTTGAAGAGGGTAGAGATAAGTACGCTGACCCTTGTTCTATGCTTCGCGCTGCTGTTCTTTTGCTTTCACACATCGGTTATCAGGCAGAAGCTGACAAGTTTGAAAGAGCGCTTGATATCTGTATGTATGAGGAAAAGGCTCTCGTTATGACCGGAAGAGATACAGGTGCGACCTGTGAAGAATACGGAAACTACGTAATGAGAACAATCGAAAAGCTTTAACAAAAGGAAGGTCTTTTGACCTTCCTTTTTCATATTTAGTTGAGCAACCACTGGCTCTGCCAGTGGGAAAGAGAGCTTTAGCTATGGACATAATAAAAACTCCTTGATATATTTGAAGTTGAGGTTCGCCAACCCAACAAAAATATATCAAGGAGGTCCTAACCATGAAAGAAAA
>JAZSNN010000022.1:0-25053 GCA_045536425.1 Oscillospiraceae bacterium | reverse complement strand
AAAGATATACGAGGTTAACAGCCGGCTGTTAACTGGACAGAGCCCGACCGCTCGCGGTGCGAGATGAAGGGAGGGCGATTGTCGGAAAAAACAAGGAGAGTTGCGAACGGAATGTGAGCAAATCGACTATGTTTTTGACCGAAGTTATTGTCAGTTAAACTTGGTTTGCTCGCCCAATCACAGAATCGTCCCTTTTCTTTCCTCGATGCTCCTGTTTATAAACATATTTTTCTCCTTTTTGGCAGCCAATGCTTGTCAATAAGAAATTTATATGTTATACTATGTAAAAATATAACATTTACAGAATGTTAAAAACAGGAGAGTATATTATGTTCAAAAATATTGGCGGTAAAATCAAAACCTTGGCATCTGTTATTGCTTGGTTGGGAATTATTAGTTCAGTTATCGGTGGCTTTGGTTACATGACTATAGATGAAGATTTCATTTTTGGGGGAATTATAATTGTGGTTGCCGGAAGCATCACTTCTTGGATTGGCAGCTTTGTTCTTTATGGTTTTGGAGAACTTGTCGAAAACTCTGCAATAATTGCACAGAAAACAGACGTGACAGTTCCAAAACAAAAAGCTGTTAATACGGCACCGCAGACTCGAACCAAGGCAGAGAACCTGCAAAAAACTAACGGAAAATGTCAAATATGCGGTGCAGAGAACGTAGAGGTTGTTGCTGCAGTAATTGTTGATGATTTTGGCACAAGACACAGAAACGTTTGTGACAACTGCTTCGAAAAATGTAATTGCAAACCTGAATAACAGCCAAAGGCTGTTGTCAGTGAGAAAATAATATGTTATACCATTGACAAATATCACTTTTTGTAAAACGACTGAGGAAGAATAGGAACCTACGAGGTTCACCGTGTCAAGATGGGAAGTCGTTGGTACGCAGTTGATATATTAATCATAAACGAAAACACGGACGCCAAACGGCGTCCGTACTTTTTTATTTGTTTTTTCAATTCGAGTTGTTATATATATAGTAGGTTAACAGGCGATATATACAGGGTTGCGATATTATAAAAACTGAGGTATAATAAATTAACTAGATGAGTATGACAATTTTAAAGGATAATCAAGGAAAATGTTTGGAACTAATAACAAAACAAAAATGGTGCACAAAAATATAGTCCACAAATCCTTCCTTGTTGATTTTGATGCAATAATCAAGCTTTGTGCAGGATTTGAAGCATATTTTGAGAAACATCCGGATGAAGAAAAAGATTTTTCGCACTGTAATGACGCTGTGGATTATAAACGTGAGCAGGTTAAAAACCGTGAAATGTTCATCGGCGAGAAAACGGATAGCTTCAAGAAACTTCTGGAGCTTTTGGCGATAGAGGTGGATAGTGCTTTTTTGGAGGCGGAATACTATCTGACTGCACCGAACACGGGAGAGATATATGAGTACAAAAATGATGCTTGCTCAATAGCGTTTGATTTTCATATTGACCCCACAGCACAGATTGAAACTTGTGGAATAGGAGTATCCTTTCCAAAGGAAAAAGAAACCGAAATCACAAGTGTAATATGGGAACTTCTAAATGATTCTATATATGTTGTGAAAAGAATGTACGATGGAGATTTAAATAGTATAACAAAAAGCTGAGAAATTAGAAAAGCCTCTCCGTTTTTAGCGGAGAGGTTTTGTACTATTGTCTTTTCATCTGTCGAAGAAATAGGAGTACTGCACAAACAAGGGTGATTACACTATAACCTAGCACCCACCAGATATGCGGGAAAATCCCCGCAAAGTTTCCCGAAAGCACCGCACGGAGCATCTCTACCGCGTGGACAAATGGGAGAAGGTTTGCAATCTTCGTGAAGACTCCACCCACGAGGTTGAGGTCAAACCACACTCCCGAAAGCCAAGCCGAAAGGTTTGTGAGAAGGGCTCCACAGATACCGCCGACCTGCTTGTCATTGAATACGCTTCCGCAGAGAAGCCCGATTCCAATATACAGAATCGAAACGGGAATGATAAAAAGTATTGCTAACAGAATGTTGACGGTGATTTCAAGTCCGAGGATTACCGCTGCGATATAGCAAACAACACTCTGCATAACCGCAATCGGTATGATAGGCAAGGTGTAACCGAGAATAAAATCAAGCGAGGTCATTGGCGTGGTGTATAACCGCTTCATAAGCGAACTTCCTCGGTCCTTTGCGATAATCGTCGCAGAAAAAAGCGTCATAAAGGAAAGTCCAAACACCGTGATTCCCGGGGTGAGATGTTGAATCTCGAAAAGCGGTACGGGTACGTTTGCCTGAATTGCCGAAAGAAGCAGAATCAAAACGAGCGGAAATCCAAGCCCGAAAGCGAGGTTTAGCGGGTCGCGGAGAATTTCTTTAGTGTTTCGTGTTGCAAAGGTCAAAAATCTCATTTCGCCACCCCTTTCACAATGCGGATAAACGCCTGTTCAAAGTTGTCGGTTTTGGCAATCTCCTTGATTTTGTCGGCAGTTTCGCAGACGAGCAGTTTCCCGTCCTTCATAATGCCGATGCGGTCGGAAAGCGCTTCAGCCTCTTCCATGTAATGCGTTGTGAGTATGATGGTTACACTTCCCTTGAGAGAACGGATAATGTCCCACAAATCGCTTCGCGCAATGACATCGAGTCCCAAGGTTGGCTCGTCGAGGAAGAGAATCTCGGGCTCACTTATCAGCGCCATCGCAATACTGAGCCTTCTTTGCCAACCGCCCGAAAGCTTTCCAGCCTTTTTGTTCAGCACCGTATTGAGTCCCAAAAGCTCGCTGAGCTCGGCAATTTTTTGTTCGCGTTTTTGTTTTGAAAATCCGTATACACCGCAGATGAGCTCAAGGTTTTCCTTAACAGAAAGTCCAAAGGCTACCGCACTCTCCTGCGGGGAAACGGCAATGATGGATTTCACTTCGGCAGAGTCCTTGTCGATGCTCTTGCCGTTCAAAAATGCATCACCGCTGTCGGCTTTTGTGAGACAGGATAGCATTTTTATTGTGGTGGTTTTTCCTGCGCCGTTTACACCCAAGAGGGAAAACAGCTCGCCTTTTTCTACAGAAAGGCTGAGATTATCTACTGCAACCACATCTTTATATTTCTTTGTCAAACCTTCTATTCTAATTGCATCCATACAACTACTCCATTTGATACTGTTTTCTGAGTCCTTGATAGGAATCGGTGAGCATTTTGCTGACAAGCTTCCAGTCAAGACTTAGATACCCCGTCGCAAACATCACGGCAATTCCGTGGACAAAAGCCCACATTTCAAGGTGAAAAAGCCGTGCTCTATCACTCTCAAGACCGGTGTTCCCCTGCACTATCGACTCCATTCTGTCAAAAAGTGAGGCTTCTTTGGTGACAAGCTCGCCCTTTCGGTCGCGCATATATAAAAGCTTGAAAAGCTCCGGCTCTTCCTTTGCAAAGCGAATATACGCCATACCACTCGCCTTGTACTCGGGGTAAATCCCGCTTTCTACCTCGCGGGTTCTGTACTCGTTACAAAGGAAAAGCGCCCTTTCCAAAACCGATTCTCGCACCTCGTCCATCGACTTGAAATTTGAAAAAATCGGCTGTGTCGAGCAATCGAGCGCAGATGCGATTGTTCTCGCGTTGAGCGCATCAGCACCGCTTTTTCGCACGACGTCTACGGCAGTGTCTATAATCTCCTGTTTTGTAATTTTGATTCTCGGTGCCATACTTCACCTCATAATATATCAACAGTTATATAACAACCGTTATTTTATCACAAGCAACAGCAAAAGTCAATATAAAAGCAGCGGAGAATATTCTCCGCTGTTTTGTGGTCTGGTCTTTATTGTTCTGATTTTATCACGTCGGCTTTGATTATCCGATATAATGCTGCGGCAAGCGGAACACCTAAAAGCATTCCTACAACCCCGAGCACTCCGCCACCGAGAGTTACTGCGGTGAGCACCCAAAAGGCAGGCAAGCCGATAGACGACCCTACAACACGCGGGTAGATGAGATTTCCTTCGAGCTGTTGCAGAACAACGATAAATATAAGGAAAACAAGCGCCTTTATCGGTGATACGGTGAAAATCATAAACGCGCCGAGTATCGCTCCGATATACGCACCTGCAATGGGGATGAGTGCGGTAAATGCAACAAGCGCACCAATCATCGTAGCATAGGGAAGACGGAAAATCAGCATACCGATGGTGCACAGCGCACCGAGAATTACGGCTTCGGTACACTGACCGACAATATAACGGTGGAAAGAATCGTTAATAACAGTAAGAATATAGGTGGTTTTTTCATATACACTGCTCTTTAGATATCTGCGAGCAACACGTGTAAGTTGACTTTTTAGCGAGTCCTTGCTTATGAGAAGGTATATTGCGAAGATTATGCTCAGAAAGGCGGTAATAATGCCCGAAAATACCGAGAACACCGTGTTTATGAGGATGTTTACAACGTTTCCGATTCCCGAGGTTACAACCCCGAAAATCTGCTCGATTCTGGAATTCCAGTCTACAGCCTCTAGGGTAGAAATGATGTCTTCAGGCAGGGCGTGTAACTCTTCGGCTTTGTCTATCAAGAAGGTGATGAAGGATGGGAGCTTTGAAACCAAAAGTGTCACACAGGACACAAGCTCCGGCACAACCAAACCGACTATCAAGGCGACTATCGCAACCAAGGTTAGAATAGCCGATGTCATACAGAGCGGTCTGCGGGTTTTTGCGACAACAGGCTTTTTGGATTTTGGGAAATAATAACGCTCGTAAAAGCTCATCAGAATATTTAAAAGATATGCGAGGACCCCGCCTATAATAAGAGGAGTTGCCGCGCCCAACAAAGCGCCCAAAAGTCCCAAAACGTTGGGCAAAAAATGTATACAGAGATATAAAACGAAAATGCTGATTCCGACTTTGAGGCAGGTTTTCCAATCTATTTTCACGATATATCCTCCTTTTATAAAAATCCAATACCAGTATTATAATTCATTATTTCTTTTTTGGCAAGAACTGTAAAGTTAAAAGATAGTTCATTGAAACTACATAAAATGTGTGGTATAATAAAGAGTAAAGGATATTATGTATAGGGGTGGTAGTGTGAGGTTTATACATTGTTCCGATATTCATCTTGATTCTGCGATGGAAACAAACCTTTCTCCCGAAAAAGCGAGGGAGAGAGGCAGAGAGATGCGCCGAACATTTGAGCGTATGGCAGATTTTGCAAAAGAAAACGGAGTTAGCGCCGTTATCATCGCGGGCGATATGTTTGATACCGAGCGTACAACAGCGCGTACAGCAGATTTTGTGCTGAGCGTTATTGCAAAAATGCCCGAGGTCGATTTCTTGTATCTCAAAGGCAACCACGATGAGAAAAATGCCATCTTCAACACCCAAAAACTTCCCCAAAACCTCAAGTTTTTCTCGGATAATTGGACATCTTATAGATATGAAAACGTGCTTATAAGCGGTATAGAACTAACAGAGGATAACAAGGACATTCTCTACGATGAACTAAATCTTTCTAAAAATGACGTGAATATTGTCACGATGCACGGACAGACATCAACTTCTACAGGGGTAGAGGAGGTCTGCCTGAACAAACTGAAAGATAAGAATATTAAATACCTCGCTCTCGGTCATATACATAGTTATCGCAAGGAAAAACTGGACCTCGAGGGTGAGTGGTGCTACTGCGGATGCCTAGAGGGCAGAGGCTTTGACGAATGCGGAGATAAAGGCTTCGTACTCGTTGAGGTCGACGGAGATAGACTCGAAACCCGATTTGTTCCCTTTTCCGAAAGACAGCTTTGCGAGGTTAAGGTGGATATCAGTGAGCTCTGTTCGGTCAATGATATTATTATTGCCGCAAAAAATGCCTCCAAGAATATCGACCCCAAAAATCTCGTGAAATATCTCCTCTGTGGAAGCTATACACTTCAGACACAGAAGGATATCCCGTATATTACAGAGGCGCTCGAAAATGGATTCTATTTCGTAAAGGTAAAGGACGAAAGCAGATTAAAACTCGACGAAGCGGACTATTCGATGGATATATCCCTCAAGGGTGAGTTTGTCCGTGCGGTTATGGCTTCGGATTTGAGCGAAGAGGAAAAGGCTGATATCATCCTCAGCGGTTTACAAGCACTTGCAGGGGAGGAGATAACGCTATGAAACTGATAAGCTGTTATATTGAAAACTTTGGCGGTTTGCAAAACTTCTCTCTTGAGTTTGGCTCCGGAATAACCGTTATAAACGAGCCCAACGGCTTTGGAAAAACCACCCTGGCGACCTTCATCCGTACAATGTTCTACGGCTTTCCTCGCAACTCCAAGACAATGGGTAAAAACGACCGCAAAAAATTCATCCCTTGGCAGTCGGGCACCTTTGGCGGAAACATCGTTTTTGAATACGAGGGGGAAAGTTATCGCGTAGAGCGTACCTTTGGAGCTACTCCAAAGAGCGATACATTCACTCTGTACAAACTCGACCCGCTTACAAAATGCGACGATTTTTCCGAGCAACTCGGGCTCGACATCTTCGGTCTTGATGCAGATTCCTTTGAACGAAGCACCTATATGCCGCAGATGCGCGAGAATAGTAGCTTTGCCACTGCGGGAATACAGTCAAAACTTGGAAATCTCGTCGAAGATACCAACGACATAAATAGCTTTGACGATGCTGTCGAACGCTTGAAGAAAGAAAGAAACAAAAAACTCGGTCACAACAAAAACAGCGGAATGGTTTTAGAGATACAGCGAAGGATAGCTGAACTCGAGCTGAAAATCCGTGAGCTTGTTGTGAAAAAAACTCGTCTTTCGGATGTGGCTGAGGAGTCTGCTAAGCTTGAAAACGAGATTTCAAAAGAAACCTCGCAGGTTGAAAAACTGCGCGAGGAGCTTTCCCGCGCGTATAGTGCAGAGGTACGAAAGGAGCTCGAAAAACAGCATAAAAAGCTGTTGCAGGATATGGCAGAGCTTGAATCTCAACTCTCGATATATGAGAAGAGATGTGCCAATGCCCCCAACGAAGACGAGTTTAAAGCGTACAGCGAAAAGATTGAAAAGCTCACTGCCGACAAGGCTCTTCTTGGCGGTATGAAAAAAGAACTCGAAGGAAAAACCCTCGACGATAAACTCCCCACGATAGAAGAACTTGATAAAAACCGCAAAAAGCTATCCCAAATAGATGACCTTCGCAGAATAACCGTTGTTTCTACAACACCCCAAGCATCCAAAAAGAAGTCATCTGCTCTGCCGTTTGGTGTTTTGGGAATAGCACTTGTTGTTGTGGCGGTAGTGCTTTTCGTGATGAAAAACTATGCACTCGGAGCCGCAGCTGTAGCTGTCGGAGCGGTGCTTCTCATTGGCGCTGTATATCTCAGCATAAAGAATATGGTTTCCTCACAGATGGCATCGGCGCAGAATCTTCCCACTGCCGAAACCGAAGCCAAAATAGCAAAGCTCGAAGCGGAGGTCAGAGATTTTGTCAGCCTGTATGACGCGCAGGAAGAAAATCTTTTTGATGCACTGAGTGTTTTGAAAACAAAGCTTGAAAGAGCTCAAAAGCTGGAGAAAATCGCGCTGACTGCAAAGAATTTGCAGGAGGAAGTGTCTTCAAACGAAGAGTCTGTCTTACAATTTCTTTCAAAGCATACCCAAATTTCCTCACAAAGCCTTGCTGAAAGCTTCAACCAACTCTATATAAAAACCCGACAAGAAGCGAGTGTATATGCAGACCTTTTGAAGAGAAAAGCAGAAACAAATGCAGAGCTTGACGCTTTTGTAAAACAAAATGCTCAAAAACTTGGCACTCCAATGGCCGATGAAACGATTGACACCGAACAATTAAAACTTTCAGAAGGTCGTCTTATTGCTTCGATAAACGACAAAAATCGCACACTTTCTGATCTAAAATTGATGTTGAGAAATCTACAAAACGAAACCGACCTGATACCCGAGCTTGAGGACGAGATGCGCAGACTCGAACAACAGAAGAATCAAACCATCTATAAAGGCGAAATCCTTGATAAGACTATGGAGTTTTTGACAACTGCGCGTGACTCGCTTTCAATGAGTTATCTTGGCACAGTCAAAAAGAATTTTGTAAAGTATATGCAGCAGCTATCGCAGGAAACAGGGGACACCCTTTTTGTAGATAGGGATTTCGAGGTCACGCTAGAGCGTCGCGGAGTCGCAAGAGAGCTCGGATACTTCAGCGCGGGATACTCTGATATCGTAATGCTTTGTATGCGTTTTGCGCTCGTGGATGCACTTTTCCCCGACACAAAGCCGTTTATTATCCTCGATGACCCGTTTATAAACCTCGATGATTCCAATACTAAAAAAGCAATAGACCTTCTCAAACGTCTCAGTGAAGATAGACAGATAATCTACCTCGTCTGTAACAGTAGCCGAAGCGTAGAACAATAAGGAGACCCGCGAAGATGCGAAGTTTTTTGCAAAGATTGATGTACAAATTCAGCACGTGGATGTACGGAAGATACGGAACCGACGAACTAAATTTGGCGCTTGTGGTCGCGAGTATCGGGTTTGGAATACTGTCCTGTCTGCCATATCTTTGGTTTTTCTCCACGCTGGGAACGGCGGTTCTGATTTGGGCGTGCTATCGTACCGTTTCCAAAAACATAACAAAACGTCAGCAAGAGCTGAACAGATACTACCAGTTTAAAAACAAGTTTGTTTCTTGGTATACGCTGACAAAAAAGATGTTTGCCGAGCGCAAAACCCACCGATACTTCAAATGTAAAACCTGCAAAACCGTCTTGCGCGTTCCAAAACGCAAGAACAAAATTGAGGTTACCTGCCCAAAGTGCAGACAGAAAACTATAAAGTAGTACAGAAAGGACACTCTAGATGCTAGAACTCAAAAAAATCAAAAAGGACTATCCTGCAGGCGATGGCATAGTCCAAGCGCTGCGCGGAATAGACCTGCAATTTAGAAAAAGCGAGTTTGTTTCTATACTTGGCCCCTCGGGATGCGGAAAAACCACTATGCTCAATATCATAGGTGGTTTGGATCAGTATACCGACGGCGACCTTGTTATAAACTCAAAGTCCACAAAATACTTCAAGGATAGAGATTGGGACACCTACAGAAACCACTCCATAGGCTTTGTTTTTCAGAGCTACAACCTCATTCCTCATCAGTCTGTACTGCAAAACGTTGAGCTCGCGCTCACTTTGTCGGGCGTTTCCAAATCGGAGAGAAGACGTCGCGCAAAAAAGGCACTAGAGGACGTG
Source organism: Oscillospiraceae bacterium (assembly GCA_045536425.1). Taxonomy (GTDB): domain Bacteria; phylum Bacillota; class Clostridia; order Oscillospirales; family Ruminococcaceae; genus UBA11540. The sequence goes on along the minus strand of JAZSNN010000022.1, from coordinate 15,828 downwards.
GGACTTGCAACCCAACTCAACAAACGACCCGGTGAAATGTCGGGCGGACAGATGCAGAGAGTTGCTATCGCAAGAGCGCTTGTAAACAACCCCGACATAATCCTTGCCGACGAGCCGACGGGCGCACTCGATACCGAAACCAGCGTACAGGTAATGGATATCTTAAAGGCGATATCAAAAGACCGCCTTGTAATAATGGTAACCCACAATCCCGACCTTGCAGAAAAATATTCAACCAGAATAATCCGTATGCTCGACGGAAAGATAACCGACGACTCCGCACCGCTAAGTGCAGAAGAAATCGAAATTGTTGAAAAACCCGAAAAGAGCAAAAAGACAAAGAAACCGTCGATGTCATTTGCGACCTCTTTCGGTCTTTCGCTCAAAAACCTCTTTACAAAAAAGGGAAGAACCGTTCTCACCTCCTTTGCGGGAAGCATTGGTATCATAGGAATTGCGCTGATTTTCGCAGTTTCGCAGGGACTCACTAACTATATAGATAAGATGCAAGAGGACACCCTTTCGTCCTACCCCTTGACCATACAGGAAAGCCATATGGACATCGGCACACTGATGCAATCCTTTATGGGCGTTGCACAGTCGCAGGAACAGCACGAGAACGATGCTGTATATTCAAAGCCTGCTATCTATGATATGATGAATGCTTTGAATAATATGGAAACCACCGAAAACGACCTCAAATCCTTCAAGAAATACATCGAGGAACAGCGCACGAAAGATGAGGACGAATCGGGACTCAAAGATGCACTCAGCGGAGTTCAATATGCGTATAATCTCGACCTGCTTGTATACACGGAAAATGTGGACGGAAAGATAGTTCGTTCCGATTCCGAGGAGCTTCTTCGCGATATCATAGTTGAATATATGGGAATGGATATGTCCGCAATGATGGATATGGGCGAAAATTCTATGATGTCAATGTTCTCTTCCTCCACACCTACCATAAACTTGTGGCAGGAAATGTTGCCGGGAGATAACGGAAAGCTCGTCAGCGACCTTCTCGAAAAGCAGTATGACGTGGTATACGGCACCTGGCCCACAGAATATAACGAGGTTGTGCTGGTGCTCGACGAAAATAACGAGCTCGACGATATGACCCTGTATGCGCTCGGACTAAAGTCCAAGGACGAAATAGATGCTATAATGAAGGCATCCTTGAACAAGGAAGAAATTCCCGCCGAGCTTCAAAAATGGACCTATGAGGAAATCTGTGACATGCAGTTCAAGGTTATCCTCAATTCCAGCTGCTTCATACTTGATGAAAATACAGGACTCTACACCGACCTTAGAGATACCGACGCAGGTCTAAGATACCTCTATGACAACGCTACAACCATCAAGGTTTCGGGTATAATCCGCCCCAACGAAAAGGCAGTAGCTACAATGTTGACAGGCTCTATTGGCTATACCGATAAGCTCACGCAGTACGTTATTGCACAGGCTGATGATGCCGAGGCTGTAAAAGCCCAGAAGGATGACCCCACAACAGATATCTTCACGGGACTTCCTTTCGAGGAAACAACCGGAGCTCTTTCGGATGAAGAAAAGGCAGAAGAATTCAAAAGCTTCGTATCCGAGCTCGACGAAAAGGGCAAAGCAGATGCCTATATAAAGGTTATGAGTATTCCCTCTGAGGAACAGCTTTCCGGGGCGGTTGAACAAACTATGAGCAATATGACCCGCGAAACAATGGAAGCAACACTCGTGCAGTCACTCGTTCAGCAGATGGGAATGAACGAGGGCGAAATCACTGACTACGTTACCAATATGAGCGACGAAGAGCTCACAAAAATCTTCACCGAAATGGTAACAGAGCAGGTTAAAATGCAGTTTGCAGCTCAGGTTAAACAGCAGATGGCTGCTATGAGTGCAGAGCAGCTTTCGATGGCATTTGATATGTCCCTGCCAACCTATACCGTCGAACAATGCGCAAGATACTATGACGAGGTGCTCGAGTTTTCCAATTCGACCTACGACGCAAACCTCATAAAGCTCGGTTGTGTAGACCCCGAAAAACCCAGCACCATAAACCTCTATGCCGCAACATTTGAGAGCAAAGATGCCATCGAGGACGCAATCGCTAAATACAACGAGGGAGTGGAAGAACTCTCACAGATTAAGTATACCGACTATGTTGGACTTATGATGTCTTCGATAACCTCAATTATCAACGCCATCACCTACGTGCTCATCGCGTTCGTTGCAATATCTCTCATAGTTTCCTCAATAATGATAGGTGTTATCACCCTCATTTCCGTACAGGAAAGAACAAAGGAGATAGGAATCCTCCGTGCGATAGGTGCATCAAAGCGCGACGTTTCTGGAATGTTCAATGCCGAAACGGTGATAATAGGCTTCACCTCTGGAGTTTTGGGTGTGCTCGTAACCTACCTCTTGTGCATCCCGATAAATATCATAATTCAGGGACTTACAGGCATTGCAGGACTCAGCGCAGTACTTCCGATTCCCGTAGCCGTTCTTTTGGTACTCATCAGTATGGGACTCACACTTTTTGCAGGAATAATCCCCTCGAGAAGTGCCGCAAAGAAAGACCCCGTAGTAGCCTTGAGAACAGAATAAATAAGATGAAAAGCCCACCGCAAAAGCGGTGGGCTTTAAAAATAAAAACGCTCCGATTTTTCGGAGCGTTCATCTTTTAATTAGTCGCTGATGTAGGGGATGAGAGCGATGTGACGAGCACGCTTAACAGCAACAGTGAGCTGTCTCTGGTGACGAGCACAAGTACCTGTCATACGACGGGGGAAGATTTTGGATCTCTCGGAAACAAATCTTCTGAGCTTTGCAACATCCTTGTAATCGATGTTCTCAACCTTATCAGCACAGAAAGCACAAACCTTCTTGCGGCTCTTTCTGGGGCCACGCATAGGTCTTTCGGGTCTTTCGGTTCTTTCAACTCTTTCTTTATTTTCCATTACGAATACCTCCTTTAAATGATACTGTAAAATCAGAACGGCAGGTCGTCATCGCCCGCGAAATCAACGTTTGTATAGGTCTCAACAGAAGAAGACTGCTCAAACGAAGATGTGTTCTGGGAATAGGTTTCAGCAGCAGGCTGACTGAAAGGAGAGGGACTGGTATAAGCAGAATCAGAGTTTTTCTTGCCTTCAGCAAAGAAAACCTCGTTTGCAACAACCTCTGTAACGTAGCGCTTGTTGCCATTGTTGTCGGTGTAGTTTCTGGTTCTGATAGAACCGTCTACAGCAACAAGCTGACCTTTCTTGAAATACTTGCCGACAAAATCAGCAGTACTTCTCCAACAAACGATGTTTATGAAATCAGTCTGTCTTTCCTCGCCCTGTCTTACGTAACCGCGATCAACAGCGAGGGAAAAGGTAGCGACCGAAACACCGCCTGAAGTCTGGCGCACGTCGGGATCTGCAGTAAGTCTGCCCATCAAAATAGCTTTGTTAAGCATCAGATACCCTCCTCTTATTTTGCAACGATGATCGAACGAAGAACACCATCAGTGATCTTATAGATACGATCAAGCTCTGCCGGGAACTCAGGAGCAGATGTGAAGTTTACGAGATAGTAATAACCCTCTGTCTCGTCTTCGATCTCATAAGCAAGTCTTCTCTTACCCCAATCGTCAACACTGTCGATAGTGCCGTTATCGGTGATAAGCTTTGTGAACTTCTCGATGAGAGCCTTAACTGAGTCCTCACCCAATTTTGTGTTCAGTACCATAATGGTCTCGTAGTTGGCTGAAGTTTTAGCCATTTCAAAACACCTCCTTTTGGACTTTAGGTCCTGCATAAAATGCAGGACAAGGATAGTTGCACATAATGCAACTTATACATTATATCACCCAAAATCTTGTTTGTCAAGACAAGGGAAAATATATTTTTTAGTCGCCGATGAGCTTTTTGAGCTCCTTCATAAACGTGTTGAGATCACCGAACTGACGGTAAACCGATGCAAAGCGAACGTATGCAACGTCGTCGATAGCTTTTAGCTTTTCCATAGTCAGTTCGCCAATTTCGGCAGATGTAACCTCGGAAACGAGCTTGTTCTGGAGAGCATACTCGATTTCGTCAACAATCTTCTGCACGGTTTCAACAGAAACGGGGCGCTTTTGACACGCTCTGAGAATACCGTTCATCAGTTTGTTGCGGTCAAACTGTTCGCGGGTGTTGTCGCGCTTGATAACCATTATCGGAACAAGCTCGATAGTTTCGTATGAAGTGAAACGCTTGGCACAGCTAAGACACTCTCTGCGACGTCTTATTTTGCTGCCGTCATCACAGGAACGTGTGTCAAGCACCTTGCTTTCCGCGTATCCGCAAAATGGACATTTCATATGATTTCCTCCGATTTCACAAATTGTTTGATAAACTCAAGACCTTCGAAAAGCTCTTTTTCTTGCTCAAAATTGTGGCGGTAAACTTCCAACAATACCGCACCGTCATATCCAATGGAGTACAATCTGTCAAAAAGCTTGGAAACGTCAAAATTTCCTTGCCCTGCGATCAGACAGTCGTGGTTGTCATCGTTGTCGCTTAGATGAACGTGACGAATTTTTTCGCCCATAGCATCGAACATTTCAAATGGGTCAACTCCCGCGCGAATGCATTGCTTGACGTCGTAGGTAAATTCAACCCTATCTCCGAGATATTCGGACATATTTTTTATAAACTCAACGCTTCTGCTGCGAAAGTTGGAAACGTTTTCTTGAAGTACGCTAACGCCAAAGGCTCTGCCAACCTCACAAAGCTTTGCATAGCGATCAAAATACTCTTTTTCGTCAATAGAGTGCCTGTCTGCACGGTCGCCGTGCAAAACGAACTTTTGGCATTTCAAAAGCTGTGCCGCTTCGAAATATCTGCGATATTGGTCGAGCGAATCCTCAAATCTGCGTTTGTAGCTTGAAAAGAGAAAAAGCGGTTCTGCCACACAGGAAAATGGGTGTATAGCTTCTACGGTAACTCCGGCAGGAATGAGAACTCTGCGCAGTTCACCGATAAACCCGCTCGAAAGCTCGGAAAAAGAATTAAAAAATATTTCCGTATGCTTTACTCCGTTGTCCACAAGAAACTTTACTGCATCTTCGGTGAGCATTGGATAAAGACACGCGCTTGAAATTCCAACCTTTATCAAAATTAATCCTCCAAAATTTCGACACCACGACCTACTGTGCGGGCGGGGAATAGACGGGAATCATACCCGTTGTACTGTGTCAGTTTAGCACCATCTAAAATAGCAAAAACTGCCGAACCACTGCCACTCATACAAGAAGCTACAGCACCCGATTCGACGAGGTCTTTTTTGATTTTGTCGATACGCTCGTCCATCTCAAGAACGTTAACAAGGTTGTCTGCGAGGGTCTTTTTGTCGCCACTTTCAAGGGATTTTATTACCGCATCAGTATCGGGATGCAGAAATTTTTCCGCACTGTCAAAGGCTTTGTACGCTTCAACTGTACTGGCTCCAAAATCGGGCTTTACAATGCACAAATCGAGCTCTGTTTTGCTGTCAATCGGTGTCAAAACCTCTCCGATTCCTTCGCACAAAACACAACCGCCTACAATGCAAAACGGAATATCCGCGCCAACTCTTGCACCGATTTCGCACAACTCTTGTGTGGTGAGAGCATCACCGCACAGTCTGTTCAAAAGCACAAGCACCGCCGCACCGTCTGCGCTTCCGCCACCAAGTCCTGCTTGCGACGGAATGTTCTTTTGGATGTCAATGTGAATTCCAAAACGCTCTCCTGTGCGCTCAAAAAAGCGCTTTGTACATTTGTAGACAATGTTTCTTTCGTCGCAGGGGACAGCGGGGTCGTTACAGCTGACAGTTATTCCGTCTGCCGTTTTCTCCACGCTGACTACGTCGTGCAACGAGATGCTTTGCATAACAGTTTTGATGAGATGATACCCGTCATCGCGCACACCAACTATATCAAGCGAGAGGTTTATCTTGGCATACGCCTTTGCTCTGAGCATCATATCACCTTCTTTTATAGAGAATTAACAAACTTTTCAATCTTTGACAGAGCCTCTAACAGATGGTTTACGCTGTAGGAATAGGAAATTCGAACAAATCCCTCTCCGCTTTCGCCAAAGGCTGTACCGGGAACAACCGCAACCTTTTGCTCCATAAGAAGTCGGTTGCAAAATTCTTCGCTCGAAAGCCCCGTTTTCTTTATAGAGGGGAACACATAGAATGCGCCCTCGGGGGAGAAACAGGTCAGCCCCAGTTTGTTGAGCCCGTCCACCAAAAGTCTGCGGCGGATGTTGTATTCCTCGGCCATCTTCTTTATCTCGTTGTCGCAGTTTTTAACCGCCTCGAGCGCGGCATATTGACTGGTTGTGGGAGAACACATAATCGCGAACTGATGAATTTTGAGCATCTGCGCGATTATCTCCTCAGGACCCGCAACGTATCCAAGACGCCAACCCGTCATAGAATATGTCTTTGAAAATCCGTTAACGAGTATGGTGCGTTCCTTCATTCCGTCCAATGAAGCGATAGAAACGTGGTCGCCGTTGTATGTAAGCTCTGCGTAAATCTCATCAGACAACACCATTATGTCTGTACCGCGCAAAACCTCAGCAATCTCCTCAAGGTCCTCTCTTCTCATAACTGCGCCCGTGGGGTTGTTGGGGAAGGGGAAGATGAGAAGTTTTGTTTTGTTGGTAATTTTTTCTTTGAGGTCCTTTGCTCTGAGTTTGAAATTGTCCTCTGCCTTTGTGGCAATGGTGACAACTTCGGCACCGCAAAGCCTTGCAATTGGCTCGTAGGAAACAAAGCACGGCTCAGGAATGATAACCTCGTCGCCGGGGTTTACAAGAGCACGTATTGTGATGTCTATACCCTCAGAACCGCCAACGGTGATGATGGTCTGCTTTAAAGGGTCATATTTAAGAGAAAAACGCCTTTCAAGATATCTGCAGATTTCTTTTCTCAGCTCGACAAGACCTGCGTTTGCACTGTAGCGCGTTTTTCCTCTTTCGAGGGATTTGATGGCAGCCTCGCGTATGCTCCAAGGTGTCTTGAAATCAGGCTCACCAACACCCAAGGAGATAACGCCCTCCATCTCGTTTGCAAGGTCAAAGAATTTTCTGATACCCGATGGCTTTAACTCCTTTGCCTTGTCGGAAAGTACTTTATCGTAGTTAATCACAGTGAAGCGTTACCCCTTTCGTCAGGGTCGTTCTTGTGAAGAATAACGCCGTTGTCTTTATATTTTTTGAGAACAAAGTGAGTAGCGGTAGAGGTCACACCGTCGAGGGTGGACAATCTCTTTGCAACGAACATAGCGACCTCTTTGAAAGAGCGTCCTGAAATGGTTACAAACAAATCATAACCGCCCGACATAAGATATAGGCTGTCAACCTCGGAATAGTTCATAATCTTGCTTGCAAGCTCGTCAAAACCAAAATCGCGCTGAGGCATAACCTTGACCTCGATAAGAGCGATAACGTATTCCTTGTCAACGCTGTACCAGTCGATAAGCGCTTGATAGCCGTTGATAACCCCATTTTTTTCATATTCTGCAATACGCGCCTCGACATCGGCCTCGGTAGTGCCGAGCATAACCGCCAACTGCGCGTTGGATATTCTCGCGTTTTTGCCTAGTAATTCTAACATCTTTTCCATATCAAAATCCTCCATAATATGTCAATTGTTTTCAAGCATCATCTTAGCACATTTGTAAATATCGCCACATCCGAGGGTGATAACGAGGTCGCCCTCTTTTGCGTTTGCGAGTACATAGTCTGCAATCTCCTCAAAGGTGTTAAACCAGACGCATCCGTCGATTTTTTCTGCCAAATCCTTTGAATAGATGTTGTAGGTGTTCTTTTCGCGCGCCCCCATAATCTCCGAAAGTACAACCTTATCTGCAATGGTAAGCGCCTTTACAAAGTCGTCAAACAGTATGGAAGTACGTGAATAGGTAAAGGGCTGAAACACCGCCCAAACCCTGTTGAAATCGAGCTTCTTGGCAGTTTTCAGCGTGACCTCAAGCTCTTTTGGATGATGAGCATAGTCGTCGGCAACTGTAAAGCCATTGACCTTTCCAAGCACCTCAAAGCGTCTTCCCGCACCTCTAAAATTAGGAACGCTCTTTTCGATGCGGTCAATAGGTGTTTTGACCTCCAGAGCAGCAACACAGGCGGCAACGGTGTTGAGAATATTGTGCTCACCGGGTACGTTCATTGTCAAACGGCACAGCTTTTCGCCTTTGAAAACGAGGTCGAAAGAAGTGCCAATACCTTTGTGCTGTTCGATATTTTCAACGTAGTAATCATTGTGCTTTTGATAGCCGAAGGTGATAATCGGAACGGCTGTTATATCAGCAACAGCGCGCATTGTGTTTTCATCATCACCGTTTGCAATAATGCATTTGTCCGCCATCTTTGCAAAAGCGTTGAAGGAGCGAATGATGTTGTCGAGGTTTTTGAAATAATCAAGATGGTCCTCGTCAACGTTCAGAATCACCGCAATGTTTGGCGACAGCTTCAAGAACGTGTCAACAAACTCGCAGGACTCGCACACCATAATATCCGACTTTCCCGCAATTCCGCTGCCGTGAATGAGGGGAAGCTTTCCGCCTATAACTGCCGTGGGGTCCATCTCGGATTCCACCAAAATCTGTGTCAGCATCGCAGAAGTGGTTGTCTTTCCGTGGGTTCCGCTGATGCAGATGGCTCTGTCATACCTGCGGGTGATAAGCCCCAGCATAACCGAACGCTCAATGGTGTCAACACCGCTTTCCTTCGCTGCAATAAGCTCGGGATTGTCCGCCATAATCGCGGCAGTGTAGACGATAAGGTCTGCACCCTCGATGTTCTCGGCTCGTTGACCCATAAAGATTTTGATGCCCATTTCGCGTTCGATTTTTATAGTTTCGGTTTCGTTGTTATCCGAGCCTGTGATGTAAAACCCTTCCGCGTGAAGAATCTGCACGATAGGGAACATTCCCGACCCGCCGATACCGATAAAATGTATGTGCTTTTTATCTTTTAGAAGACTCTCGTCATAAAAATTCATATCAAAGCCCCATCTCGATAGTATATCACAATATATTATACACCTAAATATAGGCTTTTGACAATATGAGGCGTGATATTTTTTAATTTTTTATTTTAAAGGTAAAAATATCAAAAAAAGTTTGACTTTTTGCAAAAGATGTGGTATCATATTTGTTGCCGCATGTGTAAGGCTCAAAAGCGAGTAAAATCCGCCTTGCGACAGCGAGTTTTATAAGTAAAAGGCAGGTGCCAGAAAATGTACGCAGTGATCGAAACCGGCGGAAAGCAGTATCGCGTAGAAGAAGGCGATATCCTTTTCATCGAGAAGCTCGATGTCAAGGCTGACGATGTAGTTGACTTTGACAAAGTAATCGTTGTCGGCAAAGAGGACGGAGCTGTTATCGGAACTCCCGTAGTTGAAGGAGCAAAGGTAAGCGCAAAGGTTCTCAAGAACGGCAAGGGAAAGAAGATCGTTGTCTTCAAGTACAGATCTAAGAAGGACTCTAAGACCAAGAAAGGTCACAGACAGCCCTATACTCAGATCCAGATCCAGTCTATCAACGCATAAGATATGGTGAAGACAGTTTTCGAAATTCACGACGGCAACTATACGGGATTTCAAATATCGGGACATGCAGGCTATGCAGAGCACGGAATGGATGTTTGTTGTGCGGCAGTTTCTTCTGCAGTGCAGACCGTTACAAACGCGATAACCGAGATTTTCTTAGCAAAAGCCGACGTGCAGGTGGACGAAAACAGAATTTCTGTTAGACTCACCGAGAAAAACAGCGATGCTTCAAGACTCATAGCGGCACTCCATCTACAAGCGGAGTTGCTGAAAGAAGAATTCGAGAAAAATATCACAATAGTAATATCGGAGGTGTAACTGTAATGATTAGAATCAGTATGCAGTTCTTTGCTCATAAAAAGGGAATGGGCTCCACAAAGAACGGACGTGATTCCGAGTCCAAGCGTCTTGGCGTAAAGCGTGCAGACGGTCAGTTCGTTCTGGCTGGTAACATTTTGGTACGTCAGCGCGGAACACACATCCATGCGGGTGAGAACGTAGGACGCGGATCCGATGATACACTCTTTGCACTCAAAGACGGAAAGGTCAAGTTCGAGCGTATGGGACGCGACCGCAAGAGAGTTCGCATCGTAGAGGTAGCTGAATAATCCAAACATAAAATCCCGAGGTCCCTCGGGATTTTTTTTGGCACTAATGGTACAATATTAAAGAGGTGAGCACAATGTTTGTAGACAAGGCTAGGATTACCGTCAAAGCAGGTGACGGAGGAAACGGAGCGGTTTCCTTTCACAGAGAAAAATATGTAGCATCGGGCGGACCCGACGGCGGTGACGGCGGAAACGGCGGTAATGTCGTTTTCAAGGCTGATACAAATATTTCAACACTCATAGATTTCAAGTATAAAAAGAACTACTCGGCACAGCCCGGCGAGCCCGGAAGGTCCAAGCGTTGCTTTGGTAAAAAAGGTGAGGACCTTGTTATCCGTGTTCCTATGGGAACACTTGTGCGCGACGCTAATACGGGTAGACTTCTTGCTGATATCTCCACGGACGAGCCCGTAATAATCGCAAAGGGCGGTCGCGGTGGATGGGGTAACACCCACTTTGCAACCCCCACAAGACAGATACCAAAGTTTGCAAAACCCGGTCTTTCGGGCGAGAAGTTTGACGTTGAGCTTGAGCTCAAGCTTCTTGCAGACGTGGGACTCGTTGGTTTCCCAAACGTAGGAAAATCCACATTTATCTCGGTGATAAGCCAAGCAAAGCCCAAAATTGCAAACTATCACTTCACAACCCTCACCCCTGTTTTGGGAGTTGTCAGAATTGCAGATGAGAAATCCTTTGTCGTCGCTGATATTCCCGGTCTTATCGAGGGCGCAAGTGAGGGAATAGGTCTCGGCCACGAGTTTTTAAGACACGTTGAAAGATGCCGACTTATCGTGCATATAGTTGATGTTTCGGGATGCGAGGGAAGAGACCCAAAGGAAGACTTTGTTGCAATAAACAGAGAGCTCAAAAACTTCAACGAGGAGCTTTCAAACCGTCCTCAGATTGTCGTTGCAAACAAATGTGACCTCGCAACTGAGGAGCAGATAGCAGAGTTTAAAGAGTTTATTGAGGAGCAGGGTTATCAGTTTGCACAGATGTCCGCTGCAACCGTAACGGGTACACAAAATATCGTGAACATAATGGCAAAGGAGCTCGACAAGCTTCCGCCCATTAGAGTATACGAGCCCGAGGCAGCGCCTATGACCGACGAAAACGACAATAGACTCAAGAAATTTGAAATAACCGTCGAGGATGGCGTTTATATAGTAGAAGCCGATTGGCTGATGTCGGTGTTCGGAAATATAAATCCCGACGACTACGAATCCTTGCAGTACTTCCAGAGAGTCCTCCGCTCCAGCGGAATTATCGATAGACTCGAGAAGATGGGAGTGCAGGAGGGTGATACCGTCAGCATTCTCGACTTTGATTTTGATTACGTTAAGTAAGAGGTGTTTTTTACGATAGCGCAGGAAGAAACCGCAAAAAATCCAAAGCTTCTAAACCCCGTGACGCTTGCATATATCGGCGACGGAATATACGAGCTTCTTGTTCGCTCGATGGTAGTGGCAGAAAATGGCTCAATGCCTGCATATATGCTTCACAAAACCTCTGTGAAGTTTGTGTGTGCTGAGGCACAGTCAATAGGCGCAGATGCAATTCTGCCCCTTCTCAGCGAGGACGAGGAGGCTATCTACAAGCGCGGAAGAAACAGCACCTCAAGTAAGGTTCCAAAACACGCCGACCCTTGTGATTATAGAAAAGCGACGGCTGTCGAGGCGCTTTTTGGATACCTCTACCTCACCGACAAACAGGAAAGGATAAGAGAGCTCTTTGACATTATGGCAAAGGCAATCAAAGAGAATGGAGAGAAAGATGAAGAAGATTGAGATTAGTAGGGAACTGATACTTGACCTCGCTTTTCTTGTTGTAGGAACGTTTTTATACGCTCTTGCAACCCATTGCTTCACCGCACCCAACAACATCGCGCCCGGTGGAGTAACGGGTGTCGCAACTATGCTCAACTACCTTTTTGATATAAACATCGGTTTTGCATCTCTTTTGATGAATGTGCCGATACTTCTTTTGGCGTGGAAGTTTATTGGAAAGAACTTCTGCCTAAAAACACTCGTTTCTATCCTTCTGTTTACAATCTTCACCGACTACGTGACTCCCTTTATACCCGTGTATACGGGCGGTGAACAGGCAAGAATGCTCGCTGCGATATTCGGCGGAATATTAAACGGAGCGGGACTTGGAATGGTTTTCGCAAGAGGATTTACAACAGGTGGTACAGATATTATATCCTCGCTCATCAGACTAAAATTCCCCTTTCTTTCTACGGGCAAAATGCTTTTTGCGGTTGACCTTGTGGTAGTTGCAGTGTCTGCAGTGGTATACGGAAATATCGAGTCTGCGTTTTTCGCGTTCATCTCGATGTTTGTTACCTCAAAGGGAATAGACACTATCGTCTATGGCGGAGATAAAGGAAAACTCGTGCTGATAGTTTCCAACAACAGCGAAGAGATTGTTAAAAACATCCTCGAAAAGATAGGCAGAGGAGCCACCTTCCTAAAGGCTTCGGGCGCCTATAAAAAGGATGACAAAAACGTCATAATGACCGCGGTCAGACCGAGTCAGTTCTATAAACTGAAAAGACTCGTAAAAACCGTTGACCCAATGGCGTTTATGATAGTTTCCGAAGCAAGTGAGATTGCGGGAGAAGGATTTAAAAAGCTCAACGACCAATAATTTTTCAGGAGGCAGCTATGGCGACCTACAAGATAGCCGATTTCATTGTTGAACTGAAAAATAAATATGACTACACCGACAAGCTTTGCAAAAACTACCTCTACGACGGGGATGATGCCCCCGACTTTTCGGTTTCTGTCACCGAAGAGGAGATAGAAAAAGAACTCTCGGTAAACGACATCACCGATAGGGGATATGCAGAATCGGTCTGTATCTATCGAAGGATCTGCCTTGACGTTCTTTCCTACGATGCAATACTTCTTCACGCAGCGGTGGTAGACGTAGACGGCAAGGGCTACGCATTTTTGGCACGAAGCGGAGTCGGAAAGTCCACCCACACACGCTTGTGGCAGGCGATGCTCGGCGATAGACTCACCATTGTCAACGGTGACAAACCTATAGTGCGACTTGTAGATGGCAGATTCTACGCATACGGCACTCCTTGGTGTGGAAAAGAAGGCTTCAATACAAATACCAAAACCACAATCAACGCCCTCTGCTTTATCGAACGCAGCGAGGATAACTTTATCGAAAAACAGTCCGCAGACGAAACGGTGAGAAGAATAATAAAACAAGTTATTCTTCCGGTTGATATAAAAAAGGCGGAAATCACGCTCGACCTTCTCGATAAGCTCGTGTCTGCCACTCCCGCATACTGTATGCACTGCAATATCTCTCCCGAAGCGGCAGAGGTTTGCTACAATGCGTTGAAAAGGAGTAAACAATGACATTGATAATTCACGACATTGCCGAGTTTTTATCCCCGTTAGGCATCTTGTTAATAGGTGTTGCGGTTATGGTTGCTGTGGCAGTTCTATCTATAAAACAAGCGTTTTTCCCGAGTAAAAAACAACTTGAAAAAACCTTTAACGAACCTATCGAGGAAATCCCTCCCGAGATAATCGGTGCAAGAGTTACGGATAAAAGAACAGCTGTCGCTTCAACCGGCTCTGTAAAAAGTCCTAACCACGAAATTGTATTTTTTGTATCGTTCTTGACTGATGATGGCGAAACAAGGGAGTATCGAGTCACACAAGAGATTTTCGAAAAATGCGAAATCTACCAAACGGGAGATTTGGTAACCTACGACGGAATATTTTTTGATTTTGGCGAAGGTGAACCGATAGAATAAACACATTAAAAACTCTCACGGAAAGTAATTTCCGTGAGTTTTTTGTTGTCAGTTTTCTTTGGTTGTGATATGATAGAAAAAAGAAATGTTTTTGCGAGGAAGATATGGACAATAAAAACTGGAAAAACCATATACCGAAGCCCATATGCAAGGACTACCCGCAGTACGACCTTCTGTATCAAAAGGCGTGGGAACTAGCTTTTGAGCATATCAAAGAAATCGAAGGTATGCCTCAAACTCCCTATATGGACGAAGCGTTTTGTGATACGCAGATATGGATATGGGATACCTGTTTTATGTCGATGTTCTGCAAATTCGCAAGAGAAATCTTTCCGGGAGTTGAAAGTCTGGATAACTTCTATGAAGTTTTATACAACGGCAAAAAACTTCCCGCAATAATCCCCACCGAAAACGAGCCCGAATGGACCCACGCTGTTTTCGGAGTACCAAAGAATATTGAGGTGCATATTGCCGATAACCCTCCGCTTTTTGCGTGGGCGGAATATGAAAATGCGCTTTTTAGCGCTGATATAAACCGCATCAAGTATCTGTTGTATGATACTCAATTTCTGCAAAAGCACTATGAATGGATGGAAAATCTCAAGGAACAACAAACTCCCGAGAACGTCCATTGTGAAACCTGCCTGAAAGCTGAAAAACACGGCTATAAATGGGAAGGCGGACGCTCGGGAATGGATAACACCCCGCGCGGAAGAAGGGGAAATAGGGCAGAATCTGAGCGTCCCAACAACCCCGATATGCTTTGGCTCGATGCAATCTGTCAGCAGGCCCTCTCTGCAAAAATGATAGCAAATCTTTTTGAAATCACAAACGACCGAGAAAATCATAAAAAATGGGAAGAAAGATATCTCGAAAAAAGGGATATTGTCAACGAGCTCTATTGGGACGAAAAAGACGGCTTCTATTATGATATAGACTCAAAAACCCACGAGTTTTATAAAGTGGTAACCCCTGCAGCGTTTTGGACACTAGTCGCAAAAATCGCCACAAAGGAACAAGCCGAGAAACTTTCCGAAAAACTCTTCGACGAGAATATCCTCGGGGGAAAGGTACCCGCTGTTTCCCTCGCGAGAAATGATGCAGACTTTGTTTCAACGGGAGGATATTGGAGAGGAGCGTTGTGGCTCCCCACCGCGTTTGTCACATTAAAGGGCTTGTGTGAATACGACCTCTATGATGAGGCGCACACAGTCGGCAAAAAAATCCTCGACCATATGCTTTTGACCTATCTCGAGTATGACCCTCACACAATTTGGGAGTGCTATTCGCCAACGGAATATAAACCCGCCACCACCGCTGACGGAAAGGGAATTGTCCGAAAGGACTTTTGCGGATGGTCAGCGCTCGGCCCCATATCAATATATATAGAAAATGTGCTGGGATTTCACACAATAAACGGCTTTGACCGCGTTGTCGAATGGGCAAAACCTAAGACCTTTGAGAAGAAAGTGGGAATAAAAAATCTCCGCTTTGCCGATATCGTCACCGATATTATAGCCGAAAACGGCACCTGTAAGGTCACCTCAAACGCACCGTATACGCTGAAGATAGACGGCAAGCCCTATCAAATTTCGGTGGGAGAGAGCACCCTCAAAATATATGAAAAAACCACCTGCTCTGTACCGCTCCAATTTGTGCGGACAGTACAAAAACGCCCCCTATGGTAGCAAATCTTTAATTTTAAGCAACATACTGACATCGCTTTTCGAGTGGTGTCAGTTTTGTTTTCAATTGAATTCGTTGGTGGTTGTAGAAATGTATGTACTCTCCTATGAGGAGGCGAGCCTCATCATAGGTCTGTAATTTTGTGCGGTAAATGCACTCCGTTTTAAG
>JAZSNN010000041.1:0-23949 GCA_045536425.1 Oscillospiraceae bacterium | reverse complement strand
GAACGACATGGCTACGATCCGACTTCATCGCGCCGGTTTTTGTGATTTGTTGCGGTCGTTTTTGGGTGGGTCGAAGGTCATCGGTAGAGACCCTTGTCGGTCATCTCCTTGAGTGCCTTTTTGACCGAATCGGTGTCCTCTTTATAGGTGACACCGTACCACTTATCATCGGTGGGGTATACCTTGGGTGCCTTGCCCGACGCGATGAGTGTGTTTACAAAAATCGGGATGTAATACTCGCCCTTGAGTTTATCGTGGTCGCCTTTTAGGAACTCCTCAAAGCCCTCCTTCAGCATATCGAGCGAAGCTCTGTCAAAGCCCCACATATTCATAGATACTACCGTATCTTTTGGGAAATCGTTGTCCTTTGCGATTGCGGTGTGCTCGGTGACCTTTTTGAGATAGCCGTTTTCAACCTCGCAAACGCCTCTTGCAACCGTTCCGTTTTCAGTTAGGGTGTTGTGGAGCAAAAAGCCTGCCATACAAGGTGTGTTTTCGGTTGTCAGATGGTCGTAGATGAGCCTAAAGCCCTTTTTTCCGTAGTAGTCGTCAGCATTGACGATGCAGCAGGGGCCGTCTATGAGCGGCAGTGCGCAGAGTAGCGCGTGACCTGTGCCATAGGGCTTTGTACGATTGGGGTCGGGGGTGTAGAAATCGGGAAGCATATCAAGCTCCTGATAAGCATATTCTACCTTTCCCATCTTTTCAAGACGCTTGCCGACAATCGCGCGAAAATCCTTGTCGATTGCCTTTTTGATGATACAAACCACCTTGTCAAAGCCTGCTTCAAGCGCATCGTATACAGAATAATCAAGTATTGCTTCTCCGTTTGGCCCCACCGGCTCAATCTGCTTGAGTCCCCCGTAGCGCGAGCCCATTCCGGCAGCTAAAACTACTAGCGTTGTTTTCATTTATCTTTCTCCTAACACAATATACGTTACTGTTATCTTAGCACATCTGATGAAAAAAGTAAATAGAGCTGATAGTCATCTTTGGAATAATCTCCATAGTGAATCCTTGATATACTTATCATATCATTTGTGCGTACATCTTCGGGTATAAAAACGGTTATATTATCGAGAGGCTTTTAGGTGTAGACTTGTAGTGGGAGTTGATGCTATGTTCAAGGTTGAAAATGAATTCAAAAACGCCAACGTTTTACGTTCTGTGAGATTTACCGAAACGTTGTTTGATAGATTGAACGAAACCGCCGCGAAAGCCGGAATCTCGTTTAATCTGCTTGTTTTGCAGTGTTGCAAATACGCCTTGGACAATCAAGAGCCGTTACCAGTTAATGAGGTGGAGCTATGACCTGCAACTGTATTCTTTGTATGTTTGAGCGCGATGGCGCGTGTACTCACAAAAAGCCTGTAATAGATGAGCTCGGAAGATGCCAAACAGTTTTTTGTGTCAGGATTAATGCCGAAAAAGTCACTAAAGCAAAAGAGCCTTTTTTCAGAGAAATTAAATACGACCCGCATCATAAATAATAACCGCCACGGCGTTGCCGTGGCGATTATTTTGTTAGTCAATCTTCTTGTACCAGCAGAGTCTATCAAGCGGAACCTTTTCGGTTATAACGGTTTTACCGTCATATTCGACGCCCTCGTCGGAGAGCCATCTACCTTCGGGGAGGTGTACCTCTCTTTCGCGCTGACCCTTGTTTATCACGGGAGCGACGATGATATCGTCACCGAGCACGAACTGGTCGACTATCTCCTCATAGCCGTTACCCGCAAACTGATACTCCATACTGCGAACGATGGGCTCGCCTGTTTTTGCGGAATTCTGTGCGAGAGCCCAAAAGTGTTCGCCAAACTCCTTGTGGAGCTGGATATACCTCTTTACAATCTCCCAGCTTTCTTTGGAGAGGATTCTCCAAGGGCCGATGGAAAGCTGCATCATTCCCATCAGTGCATTTGCCTGTGTCCAACGGATAAACAGCTCCTCGTCGATTCCGCCGATGAGGCTGTCGCCCTTTTTCGCGTCAATCTGTCCGCCACCCACCATATCGGGACAGCAGTAGGCATAGCCGAGAAGTCCCTGTGCTATGGTGTTGGGGATGAGGGAGTTGATTCCAATCTTCTCGCCCCAGGAGGGGTGCTTGTCGTGAAGGCGGGCAACGATTTCTCTTCCGCCGAATTTATATGCGGCTCTATACTCATTAAAGGGATATGGAGCACCTAGCTCGTTGAACGCTGTGGTGTGCTCTCTCGCGAGCATTGGCTGATAGAGCTTGTCGTCGTCGCAGTAGAAGCTCTCGTCGCCTGCGTCAATCTTGAAGCCGTCAACACCGATATCCATCAGCTTTTGATACTCGCTTCTCACCCACTCAACAGCCTCGGGGTTTGTGAGATCCAAAACCGCAGAGTATCCGCTCCACCACTGTCTTACGGCGATTTCGCCCTTTGCATTGCGAACGAGGAAGCCTCTGTCGCGGAGCATCTTGTAGTTAAAGCCTGCCGAGCTGACTATCGGAGAAACCCAAACCATAACCTTGAAGCCCAATTTATGAAGCTCGTCCATCAGGTATTTCATATCGGGAATCTTGCGGTAGTTCTGGACGTACATTCCGTAGTCCTCCTGCCATCCGCCGTCTATCATCAGCACACCCGCATCGAGTCCGTTGTCGACGATGCTGTTTGCATATTTCAAGATTCCCTCGGTGGTCTGCTCGACTCCGAGCTCCATCCAGGTGTTATACTGTGGTGCTGTGAAGAACAGCTTGTCGGGGGTTTTGCCCGAGAACGGGAAGTGCTTTTTCATCGCATCGAGATACGCACCCTTGAGGGTTTCGTGTCCCTCCTCGAGCGTTACCTCATATTCGGTATCAACCGTCAAAACGCCGTCCTTGAAAACGGTGATGAAGGGCTTTTCGCTCCAGACGTATCTTCCCTTTGAAGAGAGAAGAAGCGGTGCGTATTGGTCGCTTCCCTCGGGGTTGTCGCCCATATGAAAGGAAATATCCGTCTTTGAAGAAAAGGGCATTTTATAGCCTCTGCCGGCATTTGCGCCCCACCAATATTCGTTTTCGAGAAGTTTAATCTGCATCATTTAAAGGGTCTCCTTTTATAGTCAGTTGGCTGTGCTCACTACTATCTCATCCAAGTAGAAGGTGCCGTGTCCATCGTTGTAAATAGTGATAATGCCATCTACATCGCCAACCGCATTTGCGGTGATGATAAGCTCGTTGTTACGGTAGAGATATGCGACGTCATCAATGAATCTGAGGGTGAACCTATCCTTCGGGAAGGTGTAGGGGTCGCCCTTGAAGCTGCCGATTACAGAGCCGTCGTAGCAGAGCTCGATGGTTCGCATATTGCCGTGGCTGACGATCGAGTATTTGCCAAAAGAAACCTCGGAGCGACCTTTTGAGGTTGCTCCCATATGATTTGACGTGAGCATCAAGAAGGTGATTGCAGTGTTTTTTGTGTCTGCCGTTATCTTGTCAAGAGAGGTGAGGGAAACAGATGTTGTCCAATATTTTTTAAGGCTTCCGCCTGTCATATTGCCAACGTCGCCCTGCCATCTATCAGTTCTTGTGAAGGGCTCATAGTAGAGCTCGTTGTCGAGCAGATATTCGAGCTTGAATTTTTCGTCAGTTACTGTTACCTTGCAGGTCTGTATGATATTAGTGCCGACAACACGTGCGGTGAGGGTTGCCTCGCCCGCCTTGTGAGCGGTAACAACGCCATATTCATTTACGCTCGCAACGTACGGATTAGAGGACGACCAAAGCGCTGTTCTAACGTCGGAATCTGCGGGTGAGATTGTATAGTATACCGAGCCCTGCTCGTTTGTTTTGAGTTTTATTTCGTTCTTGGAAATGGTCATCGAAACGGGGTCAACAAACATACTCTGCTCGTTGGGAGCGCTCTTCTCGTTTATCTTGAGAACGGCATCCTTTAGAGCCATACCGTAGGCGTAGCCGAGCTTCCAGTTACCCTGCTGATTGGGATGTGCGCCGCTCGGAGGCGCGTTCATAAGGTCGTCTTTTGAGGTGAAGGTAACGTATTTATCAAGGTCAACATACTCGACGTTCTTGCCGTCCGCCTTATATCCGTCGATCATATCCTTGAGAAGTCCGTTTACTTCGTCTATCTTGGAGGTTGAAATATTTCCGTAGTAGCACATCTCGGAGAAGAAGATGAGCGCGTCGGGACGGTCTGCAATCATTGTGTCGATGAGCTTTTTGAATTCCTCTGCAAGTGCTTCGGGTGTCATTCCGCCGTAGAAATCGTTACCGCCGATGAGGATGAGCGCTATGTCATAGTCGATTTTCCCGCCTGCAGCCGCACTCTTATAGGTTGAGGTGAGCTGTGGGGTGGTTCTTCCGCCCTGAGCCATATGCTGCAGATAAAGAGGCGAAAGTCTGAGGTCGCCGCTCTTTTGGTCGCCGACAAACTCGAAGAATGCGCCTTCTTCTTGGAGTGTGCAGAACAAGGCGTGGCGGTATGCACTCGCGGTGCCGTCACCTGATGTATAGGAGTCACCCATCACGAGAACCTTTGCTCTCTTAAGGTTGTTTCTTTCTGAAAGAGGTTTCTGTACCACAGTGTACTCCTTAGTGTAGTTAGGATGGTCTTCTATCTTGGGCTCTTCTTTGGGCTCTTCTTTGGGCTCTTCGCTAACGACGGGCTCCTCGCTGGAAACGGGCTCCTCGCTTGAAACGGGAGTCTCGCTAGAGGTTGTGTCCTCACTTGTGGTTACGTCCTCTGAAGCAATATCAAAAGAGCTTGTTTCGGACGAAGCTGTGGATGTGTCACCACAAGCGGAGAGCACAAGTACAAAGCACATTACAATTGCAATAATTGAAAGTATCTTTTTCACTTTAAGCCCCTCCTTGATTTTAACTAAATTTTACCACACAAACCTCGTTAAAGCAATAGAATTTTCGCGGTTTTGCAGAAAAATCATAATCTGGAAAGTTTCGTTATATACATTACTACTATTACTTCGAGGTGACGGCTGTGCTGATTTTTTCTATGAAATGGACTGTCAAAAAAGCGCTTGTGGCGTTGGCGGGATTGGTTGTTTTGGTACTGGTTGCGATATGGGCGTTGGGGGGCTTTTCTTCCGAGAGTGCCCCGCTCGTTAATACCGCTGAGGAGAGACTCTCATTTATCGCAAAGCTCGGGTGGGAAGCAGACCCCGAAAGCGAAAGCGAAAGGGACGTTATAATCCCCGAAACCTTTGACGAGATTTTTGAAAGCTACAACGCGCTACAGAAAAAAGCGGGGTTTGACCTTGAAGATTACAAGGGAAAAACCGTGAAAAAGTATACCTATCAAATTTTGAACTACCCATCTGCCGAAAAAGATGATATAATAAAGGCAGACCTACTTGTCCTCGACGGCAAGGTCATCGGCGGAGACATCTATTCGCCGAGGCTCGACGGATTTATTATTGGACTTGAAGCCAGAAGGAATGTTGAAAAGTGACACGACTCGACAAATTCATCTGCGACAATTCGGGCTTTTCGAGAAGCCAGATCAAAAAGCTGATACAAAAGGGCGGGGTTTTTGTAAACTCCGTCCCTGTTCGCACAGCTGACACAAAAATCGACCCCGAAAAAGACGAGGTCGCAGTTTGCGGAACAAAAATCGAATACAGAAAATTTGTATACCTTATGCTCAACAAGCCCGAGGGCTACGTCAGCTCCACCGAGGACCGCAAGGAAAAAACGGTGCTCGACCTTATCGGCGAGGAGTTTTCACACCGCGCTCTCTTCCCTGCAGGAAGGCTCGACAAGGACACAGTGGGGTTTGTGCTTCTTACCGACGACGGAGATTTCGCACACAGAATCCTCTCGCCAAAAAACCACGTGCCGAAAACCTATATTGCACAGGTGGACAAGCCGTGTGACGACGAGGTGATACGAGTTTTCGAGGAAGGCGCAAGGCTTTCTGACGGCACGGTCTGCTTAAAAGCGGAACTTCGGTTTCTCAACAACCAAAAGACGCTCTGCGAGGTGGTAATCTGCGAGGGAATGTACCATCAGATAAAGAGAATGTTTGCGTCCTGCGGACGCACCGTCGTTTCGCTGGAACGAGTCAAGATGGGTTCTCTTTTCCTCGACCCCGCTCTCAAGCGAGGAGAATACCGCGAGCTGTCAAAAGAGGATCTGGGGCTCATTTGTATGACAAAATAGACAAAAACATTCAAAGTTTTTTCACATAATTTTAAAATGATTTGGCATTTTCATTAAATTGCACAATTGGATGGCAAAAAGTTTGGATATATAGATACTTGCTATTTTACACCCGTTTTGGTACTATAATATGTAGACAATTATGTTTAAAATCCCAAATTATATATGGAGGTCCAGATATGGCAAGCCTATCACTCAAAAACATCTACAAAAAGTATCCCGGCGGCGTTACTGCTGTTTCGGATTTTTGTCTGGAAATTGCCGACAAGGAATTCATCATCCTCGTTGGTCCTTCCGGATGCGGTAAGTCCACCACTCTGCGTATGATTGCAGGTCTTGAGGAAATCTCTGACGGTGAACTCTACATCGGCAACCGTCTTGTAAACGACGTTGCTCCTAAGGACAGAGATATCGCGATGGTTTTCCAGAACTACGCTCTTTATCCTCACATGACTGTATTCGAGAATATGGCATTCGGACTCAAGCTCCGCAAGACTCCTAAGGAGGAAATCAAGCGTAGAGTTGACGAGGCTGCACGTATCCTCGACATCGAACACCTTCTCGACAGAAAGCCGAAGGCTCTCTCCGGCGGTCAGCGTCAGCGTGTTGCTCTCGGTCGTGCTATCGTTCGTGAGCCTAAAGTATTCCTTCTCGACGAGCCGTTGTCCAACCTCGACGCTAAGCTCCGTGCACAGATGAGAACCGAGCTCTCCAAGCTCCATCAGAGACTCCAGACTACATTTATCTACGTTACACATGACCAGACAGAGGCTATGACAATGGCTGACAGAATCGTTGTTATGAAAGACGGTTTCATTCAGCAGGTTGATACTCCTCAACACCTCTACGACAAGCCCTGCAACGTATTCGTAGCAGGATTTATCGGATCTCCTCAAATGAACTTCTTTACCGTTACACTCGCTAAGAAGGACGGCAAGTACTTCATCGAGTTCGGCGGTGACGAATATCGCCGTACATACTCCATCGAGCTTCCTGAGTCCAAGACAAAGGCTCCTAACTTCGATGAGTACGTTGACAAGGAAATCATCCTCGGTATCCGTCCTGAGAATATGCACGACGAAGAGATGTTCCTCTCCACCGCTGCTGCAGGCGTTATCGAGTGCAACGTTGAAGTAACCGAAATGATGGGCTCTGAGACCTACCTCTACCTCTCCTGCGAAGAGAACAACTTCATCGCAAGAGTTGCTGCTCGCTCTATGGCTAGACCCGGCGACGTTATCAAGGTTGGTATCGACCTCAACAGAATCCACCTCTTCGACAAAGACACAGAGAAGACAATCTGTAACTGATGATAAAACCCCACTCAACCGAGTGGGGTTTTTTTAATGGCAAAGCCGATTCATGACACGAAGTGTCTATTCATGGGCAAAGCCCAATTCATGCCGAAGGCAATTCATAAAAATGAATCGATGTTTCACATCATGAATCGAAACCTTTGGTTTCATGAATTGTTGTTGCACAACATGAATTGTCGCAAAGCGACATTGAAAAGAGCAGGAAAAATCCTGCTCTTTTTTGTGTTGGTTTTGATTTGTCCTGCGAGGATGTTGTGCCTCACAGCTTTTTCTGCACCTTGTCCATAAATCTCGCCTTGTCTACCACAAAGCGCTCGTGGTATGCCTCGCCGACTACTCCCTCGCGGTCGAAGACCTTTATCTCGAAGGTGAGTTTTCTGCCGTCGATTTCGGTCAGTTCGCTTTCGCAGTTGACCTCGGCTCCAACGGGGTCGGCAGAAAGGTGTTTCACGTTTATAAGTGTGCCAACCGAGGTCGAACCCTCGGGCAGAAGCGCCTCAACGCTTTCGGCGGCGGTGTTTTCCATCAATGCCACCATCGCAGGTGTCGCGAAAACGGGGAGTATTCCGCTTCCCATCGCCTCGGCTGTTTTTTCGGCGGTGACTGTTATCGTCTTTTTGTTTTTGATTCCTTTTTCCATATCAAAGCTCCTCAATGTCCTTTATAAGCGCGTCGACCTCCTCGGGCTTTGTGCTCCAACCTGTACAGAAGCGCACACAATGGTGGGTGTCGTCCACCCTCTGCTCATACTCAAAGACATATTTTTGGGAAAGGGCTTCCATCTGCGCCTCGCTCAAAACCACAAACTGCTGATTTGTGGGGCTGTCGACAAAGAGCGGTATGCCCTTTTTGACAAAGACGTCTTTTATCTTTAGTGCCAAATCGACGGCGTTCTTTGTTATCTCAAAATACAGTCCGTCCTCGAAAAGCGTCGCGAACTGAAGTCCCAAAAGCCAACCCTTTGCAAGCATCGCGCCGTTTTGTTTTATGTAACTTCTAAAATCGGTCTGTAAATCGGGATTTGTGATGACCACCGCTTCGCCAAACATCGCTCCGCATTTTGTTCCGCCAAAGTAGAACACGTCGCAGAGTCTTGCGAGGTCCTTCGGTGTCACGTCACAGCCGTCGCAGCCGAGGCCATAGCCCATTCTTGCACCGTCGACAAAGAGGTACATCGAATATTCTTTGCACACTGCAGAGATTTCCTCGAGTTCCTTTAGCGTATAGACCGTGCCGAGCTCGGTGGGATAGGACAGATACACCATCTTGGGTTGGGTGATGTGCTCTTTTATTCCGCTTTCTGCATAGAGCTGTGCTTCGTCAGCTATCTGTTTTGCAGAAATCTTGCCGTCGGTCGCTTTCAGGGTGTGGATTTTGTGGCCCGTGTTCTCGACAGCGCCCGTTTCGTGTGCGTGGATGTGACCTGTATCGGCAGAAATCACGCTCTGGTAGGGTCTGAGAGCCGATGCAATCACCGTGAAGTTTGCCTGTGTGCCACCGACGAGGAAATGCACCTTCGCCTTGTCACAGTCGAGATATTTTTTTATCTCCCGCTCCGCTTTCTCACACCAAGGGTCGATTCCGTATCCGCCAAAGCTTTCTGTGGCGGTATTAGCCAACGCTTCGAGCACCTTTTGATGTGCCGAGCGGTTGTAGTCATTGTTAAAGCGTATCATCATATCACCTCTCGTCTATTTTAACACACTACCCTGTCTTGTGCAACAAAAAAGAGCAAGGTTTTCCTTGCTCTTTTCAGGTTGTTTCAAGCCGATTATCTTTTGTATCTTTTCGGATTCGTTGCCGACTACCTCATCCCATTTGCTCAGCGGGACGTTGTGACCCGCAACTACTGTAGGCTCGTTTGTTACCGCGTGCTTGTATCCCGCAAACACCTGAAGGGGCTTTTCTGACGAATCGCGCCAGTCTGCACCGATACCAACGGTGAGATACTCTGCCGCCTCACCGCCGATGAGCGTTACGAACAGCAGGAGCGTCGCTGTTTTCACTGCGATGTTTTTCATACTCTTTTCTTTAATCAAAGCTGCTCTGCAATATCAAAAACGAGTCTTTCGGTCTTTTCCCAACCCAAGCAGGGATCGGTGATGGATTTTCCGTAGACACATTCGTCAACCTTCTGTGCGCCGTCCTCGATATAGCTTTCTATCATAAGTCCCTTTACCATACTGCCGATACCGTCGTGGTGACGCATACTGTGAAGCACCTCTTTGGAAATTCTGATCTGCTCGAGGTACTGTTTGCCGGAGTTTGCGTGGTTGGCATCGACGATGATAGCGGGGTTTAGAAGTCCCGACTTTGAGTATATCTCATAGAGATGAGCCAAATCCTCATAGTGATAGTTGGGGTGGGACTGTCCGCGCTTGTCAACGTAGCCGCGAAGTATCGCGTGGGCATAGGGGTTGCCGTGTGTCTGCGCTTCCCATCCGCTGTAAATAAAGGTGTGCTTGTGCTGGGCGGCTGTGATGGAGTTCATCATTACCGAAATATCACCGCTCGTGGGGTTTTTCATACCGACGGGAATCGAAATTCCGCTCGCGGTGAGGCGGTGCTGTTGGTTTTCTACAGAACGCGCGCCGATTGCAACGTAGCCGAGAAGGTCGTCGAGGTAGCGGTAGTTTTCGGGATATAGCATCTCGTCAGCACAGGTAAAGCCCGTTTCCTTGAGCGCCTTTGTGTGCAGGTCTCGAATCGCGATGACACCCTTTAGCATATCGGGCTTTTCGTTGGGG
The DNA here is from genome assembly GCA_045536425.1 of Oscillospiraceae bacterium. GTDB lineage: Bacteria > Bacillota > Clostridia > Oscillospirales > Ruminococcaceae > UBA11540. Next base: position 13,735 of record JAZSNN010000041.1, on the reverse strand, counting down.
TTTGGCTGATGGAGCATTCCCTTGTATCCGTCGCCCGTGGTGCGCGGTTTGTTGGTGTAGATTCTCGGGATTATGAGAATTTTGTCCTCGACCTCGTCCTGCACTCTGCGAAGACGGGAGATGTAATCGAGCACACTCTCCTCTTTGTCTGCAGAGCAGGGCCCGATGATGAGAAGAAATTTCTTTGACTCGCCCGTGAAAACCTTTGTGATTTCGCGGTTTCTCTGAGCGACGGTCCTTTTGAGTTCATCGCTCAGCGGATACTGTGCGGTAACCTCGCTCGCGTCGGGAAGTCTTGTGATGAGATTCATATTCATACTGTGGTCGCCTTTCTGGTCGCAGTTTCCTGCGGGGGTTTGCCTTTTGTTTTTCTGAGAAGTTTTATAATCGTAAACACAACTCCTGCTCCGAGAGCGGTCGCAGGTATGTAGAGTGCTGTGGAAACGTACCAACCAAACGCCTCGGAAATCTGTTTGAAAACAATGAGCGAGGAGTTTCTTGGGCCTACAAAAAAGTTGTTTATCGCGCCCTCGGACACGTTCCAATGTATGCAGTTGATTGTAAAGGCTGTCACACATAGCACGAGCCACATAACCGTAGCGCGTTTGAAGTTCTTTTTCTCGACACCGCCTCGCTTTGAAAACGCAACGTATGCGCCGAGAAAGACGAGAAGCATATGCCAAACGAGCGAATGTGCGGTCATTGTGACGTGTCGGTGCAGAAGTCCCGACGGCTCGAAAAATGCGATAAACCCGCTCAAAAGGTTGTAGGTTATCAAAAAATCGTACATCGTCTGCTTTAAAATGCCCTTTTTTAGAAACGGGATGATAAGGCAGAGATAGAGCGGCATACTGCACAGATGAAACGGGAACACGCCCCAGCGATACAGCTCGTCGGGCGAGATAACCAGCTTGTACATCAGCTGTTTGTAAATCTCGGTGACAAGCAAAAATGCGCCGACGGAAAGAAACAAAATTTTGTTGCCTTTCTCGGACAGGTTTCTCAAAAGATATGCCAGAGAAAAGCACACTAAAAACCCAATGAGCACGAAACTGATATGAAATGCACCGTATGCAGGGGGAATTTCCATCTCCCACGCGGTTGCTGACAAAAGGTCCTTTAAAAACTGCACCTTTATCGCCTCCTTGCGTGAGATATATTTTAGCACAAAATCCCTTGCAAGTCAACAAAAAGCGCGGGGCAGTTTGCCCCGCGCAACGTACTTTTATTTCAAGATTTCTGACGCTCTCTGCAGATGGTCGGTGATTTCTATATGCTGGGGACAGATGCTTTCACATTGTCCGCAACCGATGCACATATCGGCTCCCGCCTTGTCCTCAACCGCTTCCTTGTAGCGCCATTTTGCAGAATCGAGATTGTTGTATTTATCGTAGAAGTTGAGCGCGGAGAAGATTCTGTTTATCGGAATCTCCTGCGGACAGCCCTTTATGCAGTATTTGCAGTTTGTGCAGGGAATCTGCGGGATTTTTTCGAGTCGTTCTGCCACCTCGTCGAGCGCTTTTTTCTCGGTATCGTTTAACTTCTCGAGGTTTTCCATATAGGAAAGGTTGTCCTGCATCTGCTCGATATTCGACATTCCCGACAAAACGGTGATGATGTTGTCAAGCGACGCGCAGTATCTCACCGCCCAAGAGGCTATCGACATTTCGGGGCGGATTTCTTTTAACAGCTCGGCGCAGTCGTCGGGCAAAGTTGCCAGCGCTCCGCCCTTGACGGGCTCCATTATGATGACGGGTTTATTGTGCTTTCTCGCCACCTCATAGCATTTTCTCGACTGAATCTTTTCGCTTTCCCAGTCGACGTAGTTTATCTGCAGCTGCACAAACTCTGCATCGGGGTGCGCTGTCAAAATCTCGTCTAACACTTCGGCTGTATCGTGGAAAGAAAAGCCGTAGTGACGGACAAGCCCCTTTTCCTTGAGTTCGCGGACAAATTCCCACGTGCCGTAGTCCTCGTGGATATCGCGGTTGCTGTTATTGAGACAATGCAAAAGGTAGTAGTCGAAATATCCCGCCTGAGTTCTTTCGAGCGAGGTGTAAAAACGCCCCTTTATCTCCTCGGGGGTGTTTTTTCTGTCCCAGATAGGAAGCTTTGTCGCGAGCTGAAAGCTCTCGCGGGGATAGCGCTTTACAAGCGCTTCGCAGATTGCCTCCTCGCTCTTTCCGTCGTCGTAGACGTAGGCGGTGTCAAAGTAGGTAAAGCCCTTTTGCATAAAGAGGTCTACCATCTCCTTTGTTTGCTCGATATCGATTCCGCCATCCTTTTTCGGCAGACGCATTAGTCCAAACCCGAGTTTTTTGATTTCTTCTCCAAGATATCCCATACCGTGCTCCTTTTCTCACGTTGCCGTAGGCAACGATTCACGAGCCTTTGGCTCAATTCATGTCCGCTAGGACTATTCATGAAATCTCTGATTTCAATTCACTTTAATAATTATGAATTGTTGCTGTGCAACATGAATTGGCTTCGCCACGAATTAAAGACTTCATCTTTATGAATCGCGACTGACGTCACATTTGTTACCACTCCCATTCTATCACACCTCTCCCCCTTTGTCGAGAGAAAAAAGAGAAGCCACACGCGGTGGCTTCTCTTTTTATCTTTCGGGGAGAAGATTTGTCACGAAAACCGACGGAACTTCGTGGCTTTGGGTGTTTTCGATTGCGATAAAACGGAAGCTATCGCCGTCAAGCTGTACTGTCAATCGGTAGTATTGTCTGAGTTCCGGCGAATAGAACACAATCTGCGCCGTATCGCCGTTTTGTAAAAACTCATAAATTCTCAGGCTTATTGAGCGTATTATCGGCTGACAGCTGTAGGTGTAGGTCTTTGTAGTTGGGTCGTAGAGGTCACTTTCTCGCAAGAATTCTTCCGTCACGTCAAAGTATTGTGTGACGGTTTTTTCAAGCTCAGCGCCATCGAAGGTCCATTCCTTAGTGAACTTTACCTGCATCTCATTTAACACGTCGCCGTGAGTCTTCGCATTGATTTCGTCGCGGTTTTTATATAGCACGTACCAATCCAACAGGGTGTCTGTTCTCTTGAAGCTCTGGAGTGTTATAGGCGAAAGCGGAGCAATGTATAGAGAGGGCTCTGCTATGTTGGTGTCGAAGGCACTGTATTGACTCGGCACTACTTCGTACTTGCCCTCGCCAAATACTCCATAGGTTTTTACGATTTCTAACGCCTTATTTTTACGAGCGATGTAATCATAGTCGCCGTTGAACATCTCGGATATCTCTACAAGATAGGAAAGCTCTCCGTTTTCTCGAGTTATCTTCATACCCTCAACACAGATCACAACGTTTTCTTTATCAAAGGTTGAAACGTAATTTTTGAGTCCCGCAAGGTCATTCGTGTCAATCTTCAGCTTCACAAATCCCGTGTTGGTTTTTGCAGGAATAGGTATGAGGTCGATATTGTAGGGAAGCAGGTATACTCCGTCGCCTTCAACAGAAAGCTTGCCTTTTATATAGGGTTTAGCCTGGCTGTAATCCGGAGGCATAGCATAGGCTTCTATTCTTCCGCTTTCTGCGTCATAGGATGTTCCGTAGAAAAAGTAGCTTGCTTCCAGCCCGGCACCGCTCCCCACCGAAACGGCCTCGCCGTCATTTGCCATCACCTTTTCGTATGAGCCCAGAATAAACGGATAGGCTTCTGCCGAAACGTCATATCTGAACTCGTCGGGAGTTATGTTTGACATAACAAGGAAGGACTCCTCTTGCAGTTGCGGGACATTGCTTCTGCCCTTGCGGACGTCTACGGCATATTTGCGAAAAGCTCTTCTCAGATATTCGTCTGTATTGTGGCTGAAGTATGCTATATTGCTAACATAAGAGGGTATGAAAACGTCAGTATTGTTCTTCATAGAAAGGTCGGTGACAAAGCTGTTAGAGAGATTTCCGTCATAGTCAAACGCCACAAAACCGAGATTTTCGTCCCTGTCAGTAAAGAGCATAAGGAAACGCTTGTCGTTGTTTCTGTCTGCAACGGGATGCCACATCGGGTCGAAGTGCTCGACTCCCATGCCCTCTTTTGTGATAACGGAAATGGGTGTGAACGGGTCGTTTGTAGTGAAGTCGTAGACTGCAAGTGCGTCTATAAAGGCTATCGCAACCCTTCCGCTGCCTATATCGCAGAAAGAGCTATATACCGATGACATTTCGTAGTCGGAAAGTCTTATCAAGGAACGGCTTTGAGCGTCGTAATATTCAAGGTGTATCTTGTCGTCTGCACTTCTGACCGCCACAAAAGCGTCCTTCTCAGCCTTTTTATGAACGTTCAGTTCTCCTCTTATGCTGTAATCTATCAGGGTTGGAGCGTTTTTATCAACGTTTGTTACTTCAACTAAATCAAAGCCGAGAGGGTTGAGCATACTGTTTCTTGACGGCAGGTACACACCACAGGTACGGGTATTCTCTATAAACACGAGCTCTGCTCCGTTTAAATCCTCAGCAGAAAGTGTTTCATCCATTGACATACTGCAGAAAGATAGCACATCTATAGTTTTCGATGTCAGAAGTCCGTCTCTGGAGTAGTAGGTGAACGCTGATTCCACCAAAACCAGCTCATTTTCCTCCAAGAAAAGAGAGGTTTTTACTATATCGGTATAAGAATCATAATATGCGTTGTAAACGAACTCGGTTTTAATCGCACGAACGTCCTCCAAAAGAGCTCCGTTGGGAACATAGTTCAAATTCATATAGTTTTTGAGTTCAAGCAGCAGCTCTTCGTCCTCAGAAAGTGTGGTTTCGAGCGCCTTTTTGACAAGTGCTTCGACGTCATATGGCGAGGTTTCGTCGGGCTGTGACGAGGTGTCGGACGGGCCGATGTTTGAGGACACGTCAATCACTCCGCCGAGTTCACAGCCGATGAACACAGTGCAGGCGACGGTGATACACGCGACGATTATAAGGGCGGTTTTTCCTCCGCGCCTTTTGGTCATATCCAAAATTCTTATAAAGCGGTTTCTCAAATCGCTCGGTCTTGACGCAAATCCCGCCGCAAGCGCGGGTTCTTTTGTCTTTTGCATACGAACTACGTGCAGAATCGACTGACAGTAGGTATGTCTAAAGTTCTCGTTTTGGTTTTTTACAACATCCTCGTCACACGCTTTCTCCAAATCCTCGTCGGAAACTCTTGCCATAATCCATACCATCGGGTTGAACCAATGCAACGACAGCGCCGCGCGGACAAGCAGTTTATACCATATATCGTGGCGTTTGAAGTGCATTAGCTCGTGGCGGAGAATCATCTCTACGTCCTGCGTTTTGTTCGGGAACTTCGGCAGGAGTATTCTCGGCTTGAAAAAGCCCACCAAAAGCGGTGACTGAATCTTTCCGTTATAGAAAACGTCGACCTTCTGTGTTATCCCCATATCCGAGCAAACGCGGTTTAACAGTTCCAGCGTTTCTGCGTCGGCGGTGTGGTTAAAGCGGTTTGTTCTTCTGAAGAACAAAAGGTGGGTTACTATCTGATACGAGAACATTGCGACCGCAACGGTAATCCAAACCGTGCCGAGAACGAGTGTTATCGGTATGGTTTTCTCGTTTTCACTCTTGACGGTGGTCACGGGGCGCACGTAAACGGGTCTTTGAATCGGCTCGGACGTGGATACATCCGGTATCTCGGGAACGACGGGAACCTCCTGCATCTCGGGCGGAGTGACAGAGGGTTGTGGTGTGGGTTGGGTGACAACTATCTCGTTTCGCGGAAGCTCGACCTCTACCACCGAGGGAAGCGAAAGATTTATCGGCAGAAGCAGTCTTAGGGCAAGGACAAGCCACACCCAGTAGCGCCACTTGCGTTTGAAAAACCTTGCTGTCAGCGGTTGCAAAAGCAGTACCAAAACCGCCACAATGCCGACGCCCAACGTTACCTCTAACATCGACAGAAACAGTTTTTCCATATACTACTCCCCTTTCTTCGCTTCGTCCAAGAACGCCTGCAGGTCGTCAAGCTCCTTTTGGTCGAGTTTTTTGTTCTTATACAGATTGGTCACAAGACGGGTCATCGACCTTGCACAAAGTCTGCCCAGCACCGATTGACTTTCAAACTCAAGATACTCCTCCTCGCTTATAATCGCAGAGTAAAAGTTGCTTTTTCCCTTGCCCTGTTGCTCGGAATGCACAAAGCCCTTGTCAGCAAGTCGGGCAAGAAGGTTCAAAACCGTGGTGACTCCCCAGTTTTGACGGCCTTTTAGTTTTTCGTCAATATATGCTCGGGAAACAGGCTCCCCCGCCTCCCAAAGTATCATCATAAGTTCCAATTCAGAATTTGGCAAATGTACGATTTTTTTATCCATATTAACCACCTTCACAGTTTGTCGTAACTTCTAATTACATTCTACATCTGTCGTAACTGTTTGTCAATAGGTTTTTGAAAAAAATTAAAATATTGTTATGAGATGCGTTTTAGCGCCACGGTGAATTTCCACTTTGCCACACTACCCGTATACGCTCCGCCATTTTCCACCACTTCGACTAACTCTGTTACGGTTTCTTCCTCGCCTACCGAAAGTTTAGAAAATGTGATGATTTTCTCCCCTGCGTCGTCGCGTTTGTCATCTTTTTCTACGGCATATAACAAAAGCTCTAATTGTTCACCATCAAAAACAAACTCCCTGTTCGCAATTAGCTCCCGCCCCTCGCGCTTTACGCCCGTTATCCAATCCGACCCAACGCTGTCGTTCTCGACAAGGATTCTGCCGTATGAAACAAGGTATATGTTTTCTCGTTTTGCAACAGATGCGTTTTCATAAGTTACGGTAGGCGCTCTCTGACCCTGTCTGCACGAACAAAGCATCAGCAAAGTCACGACACATATTATAACGATTCTTTTCATAATAATCCCCTTTCTTTTTATATTATACTCAATCTTTGAGTATATATCAACACTCATACTTTGAGTGTAATAGAATAAAAATATAACTGTAAGGGGGATTTTTATGGACTATCGCACAAGAATCAGAGCCGTTCGTGAAGACCGCGACCTTTCGCAAAAGACTGTTGGCGAACTACTGCAGAAATCACAGCAGGGATATAGTCATATTGAATCGGGCAGAGCGGAGCTGAAAATCGAAGACCTCGCAAAGCTGTGCCGATATTATAACATCTCTGCAGACTACTTGATAGGGTTAACAAATGACCCAAAACCATTGAAATAGCGCCACAAAACATCCAAAAAGCACGGACAAAAGTCCGTGCTTTTGTTTTTATCCATACAAATAAACTTGGACTTTTCTTCAAGTTTACTGCAAAACGCGGTATTTGTCAACACTGCATTTTGCAGTGGGGTATACTAATCTAAAGGCGGTGAGGAGATGTTTCGAAGAATACGAGACTTGCGGGAAGACCACGACTTGACGCAAAAACAAGTAGCTCAAAAACTCAATTGTTCACAGCAAGTTTATAGCAATTACGAATTAGGACAGCGTGACATTCCCACCGATATTCTGATCAAACTTTCAAAACTCTATGATGTTTCCGTAGATTATATTCTGGAACTTTCAAACTCTCCAAAAAGACAAAACTAGCCGATAGAGAAATCTATCGGCTGTTTCTTTTTATATTCCAAGTACATATCCTGCAAGAAGCCTTGTGGTGTTTTCGATGCCGTCGATGTGGGTGCGTTCCATTCCGTGACTGCAGTAGACAGCCATTCCAAAGACACCCGCTCTGATATTATTGCCCGCGCGGAGCGCCTGGTTTGCATCGGTGCCGTAGCGGTAGTAGATGTCGGTCGCGTAGTCCACACCAATCTTCTTTGCGAGTTCGACGAGCTCGATGGTGAGCTCATAGTCGTAAATCGCGCCGTTGTCCTTGGCACAGATGCTGACCGCGTACTCGTTGCCGTCATAGTCGGGGCCGATGAGTCCGATGTCGATTGCCACAAACTCGCTGACACCCTCGGGGATGAAGTTTCCGCCAAGTCCGATTTCCTCGTAGTACGGGAAAGCAAAAATCGTTCTATATTTGGGTTTTATACCGTTTTCCTTGAGGTATTTCAGCACCTCAAAGCAACAAGCAACCGCCGCCTTGTCGTCTATAAAGCGGGATTTGATAAATCCGTTTTCGGTGAACTGGCATCTCGGGTCGATGGAGATAACGTCGCCGTGGTAGATGCCGAGCGCGTTTACCTCCTCTTTCGACGAAACCTTTTCATCGAGGATTATCATCATATGCTCCTCGTCGCGCTCGAGTGTTCTCGCGTCGTCAAAGACGTGCACCGAGTGGGACTGACAGGCGACAAGTCCTGTATATTCCCTGCCGTCGCGGGTGTGAACGGTGACGGTTTCGCCCTCGAGGCTATGGAAGTTGACCCCGCCGAGCTGACGGACGCGGATTTTGCCGTCTGCGTCAATTCTCCTGACGATGAGTCCGAGGGTGTCCATATGCGCGCCAACCAAAACGGTTTTGGAGTTGTCCTCTCCGTCGAGGGTGATATACGCGGTATTGCGGTTATCGAATGTCACCGAGTAGCCGATTTCCTCGGCAATTTTCACGAGCACGGGATTGCCCTTGACGTAGTAGCCCGTCGGGCTCGGTACGTCAACGAGTCTTTTGAAGGTATTACAAAAATATTCTTTATCAAGCTTGTACATAAAAACCTCTTTCATTTTATCCGTATATGGTTGAGTCTGTATACTCGTCCTTGAGTTCTACCGTGCAGTTTGATTCGTGCTCCAGAAGCCACGCGAAAACCTCGGGGTTTGAATATGTCGGTGTCCAAGCGTCGTGTCCTGCTTCGGGATAGATTGTGAGCTTTGCGTTTCCGCCCGCACGATTTACGGCATCTACCATCTTTTCGGATTCTGTTGGAAAAACGGTGCCGTCTTTTGCTCCGTGGAAAGCCCAAACGGGAACGTTTACGAGTCTTCCCGCGTTCCAGTACATTCCGCCGCCGCAGACGGGAGCAATTGCGGCAAAGTATTCGGGCATACTCATCGCAAGCTGCCACGCGCCGTATCCGCCCATACTGTTTCCCGTGAGATATATCCTCTTTTCGTCGGCAAAGGGAAGTCTTGCAATCTCTTTGACCAGCGCCTCAAGATGCTCGAAAAGGTCAAACCAAGTGTTCTCCGAGCAAAGCGGTGCAACGATAACAAAGGGAAGGTTCAGGCTGTCGGTATTTGCGAAAAACGGATTTTCGCGAAGTGCGCCGGTTGACGTTCCGCGAGTGCCTGCACCGTGAAGAAATATGAGTATCGGGTGTTTTTCCAATTTTGAAAAACCCTCGGGATATTTTACAAGATAGGCAAGTTTGCCAAGTTTTAGTTCGTCCATCACAATCCCTCTTTCTGTCATTTTATGCGCATTGTCTTGAGCTTTGCGTGGCAAAACTCTCTCGCTTGCAGAATTTTATCCTTGAGTCCGCAAACGTCCTTGCAAAAGCTCTTGCCGTCAAAGAACATACATATCACAAACGCCAAGGGGGTAACGAGCACAAACACCGGAACGGTGATCCAAAACCACGGCCAATACTTTATCTGTCCCGCATACTGTCCGACGGGAACGGTTTTGAAAAACTCGGGTGTGAACAGCGCAAAGAACGAGCCGAGCGCATCGTTGGCTCCGGGGCCCCAGATATAAGACGTGTTCTTATATCCGACCGCGAAGAAGTCTTGGCTCAAACGCAACGGAACGAATCCGAGCTCTGCCTGAAAAATTTGGTTTAGCATAATGAACAGCATCAAAGCCAATAGTCCGACGGGTGCCACCCAAACGCGCTTGTACGACAGCTTGTGGTGCCCGAGCAGAACGCTCACAAGCGGAATTGCCGCCAACTGCCAATGATGATAGTAGAATCGCAGAATATCAAGCTGCTCTGAAAGCTGGTCAATCTTTGCTATCGGCTCCTGCGGATATACGAATGCAACGAGTCCACTGATAATGCCGAGGTAGAACATATAGTCCTTCAGTTTATAGTTTTTCGAAAAGAAGATAAAGGGAAACAGTGCAATATTAGCCGCACAGATGTTTATAAACCAGCTGTCGCGGAGCATTCGAGCCTCGTCGACGCTGTACGGAGGGATGTAGGCTTTCAGAAAATGAAGCAAAAAGCCGACAACCAAAAACAAAAACAAAACGGTCCTCTGGGTCTTGTAGGAGCGGTTTTTGAGCAAAAAATAAAGTCCGACCACCCCAGCGCAACCAACAATCAGCCAAAAAAAGTACCAAAAGTTAAACATTGAAATAAACACACGTTCCACCAGCTTTCTTCTTACAGTTGTACCACAAAACGCTCACTTTTTCAAGCCAAATCGCGTATTTATACCCAAAATCCCTTTTTGTACAAATATCTCCTCTCATCCACAACGGTGCCTTGGATTAAAAGGACGATGAAAAGCACGGACACCTTCGGTGTCCGTGCTAGTTTGGAATGTTTGAAACTGATGACACAAAAAATGTACCTGAAAACAAACAATTATTTTCAGCTATAGTTTCCATATTGAATATCGTTAGTTTGTTTTTTCTATTGATAACATCAAACTTATTCCCTCGTTTGAATAGTTTCCTAATAAGGAATATAAAGCTATCCGGTATTCATCATTAGACAAATATCCCCAATAGTCATAGTATTCATCATGTTGCGGATAGTTTTTCTCATTCAAAATCTTTTCAAACTTGTTTACAATTTTTTCCTTTACACCCTCAAAATTTGAATCATCTACAGAAAATGCAAAAAAATCAAACTTTATCAGTTCTTTATATCTATTAAAAGTAACAAAGAAGTATCTGTTACCACTTATCCCTTCTTGCACTCCAAAATATTCTTTATTTAGTTTTTGTTCGGCATCATCGGTTGTTATAATTATCATTGATTGAAAGGTTTCTTGTCCATACAAGTTATTTATAGCTTCTGAATTCTTTTCTATTTCTTCTATTCTTATGCCATCTGTTTTTTGCAATTTTTCTACGCATTTCTCATAAGTATCTCCAAATTCAAGCCCAAAGGGCAAAAGCTTGTCCTTTTGTCCGCAACCTGCTGTAAAAATCAGCGTAATTGTACATAAAACAACTGCTAAAATCTTATTTGCTAATTTCATGTTTTTCTCCTATTCTTTTGGTTCGCCAAATCCGTATTACTCAAAGTCATATTCAAAACTATGAATAATAATCACAAATGGAACTTCTTTTCCCAAAACAGTCGCATATCGGTCTGTACTGCTGTAATCAATTACATATTTCTCATTTTTCCATAACGCTATACCATTAGGGTCCGCTTCCGGTTCTCCTGCTATCTTGCTGTATTTTTGTTTGATTATGTCGTTTATTTCTGAAACTTTTTCTATTTCTGGAACAAAAAAGCAATAGTATTCATACAACTGTTTATCGGCATTAAACGCTACCGCAATCTCAACATCGCTAACTCCCTCACTTGTTCCTAAAACCTTTATTATTTCTTTCTCTTCGGAAATGGGGATGCAGTTAGACAAATAACCATCATTGGCGTTGGAGTCTTTAAGAGGACCAACGTCAAATTTCTTTACGCATTCCTCATAAGAATCTCCAAATTCAAGTCCAAAGGGCAAGAGATTTTCCTTTTGTCCGCAACCTGTTGTAAAAATCATCATAATTGTACATAAAACAACCGCTAAAACTTTATTTGCTAATTTCATGTTTTTCTCCTATTCTTTTGGTTCGCCAAATCCGTTTAAAGATTTTAATATGCCTATGTTTGCGGCATTTTCAGTATAATTTGCCGTTGGGTGAAACTGATAGGTTCCGTCACTTTCTAAGTGCATAACACAAACATACACCTTGTCCCTATCTGTTCCTCCGTAACCATTCTCACTTGCAATATCCAAATATACTATAGCGCTGCCGTAATTGTCTTTTTCATATATATACGCGTCTATAACCTCTAAACTGCTTGGCTTTTTAAGGCTTTTGGATATTATTTGCGCCGCCACTCCAATATACATTTCGTCCGATACGGCACCATTCGCTCCTCCTAAAAAACCACCGCAAGAGCACAATCCTAAAATAATAACAAATACTAATATAATGCATAAAACTTTTTTCATATTATTCATCCTTCTTAGAATACGCTTGTAACCTTAACAACATATTCATCACAAGTAAATAATTTCACTCTATCTACCATAAATTCAAATGAGTTTTCGTCATATGGTCCCAAGTCAAAAACGTAATCTTTTTCTGTTAGAATAACACTATCGTTTTGGTACAAATATAGTGTTAATGTTATTGAAGAGGCTTGTTTATTAGATTTGTTTTTAATAGTTCCGACAACGTCCAAATAGTTGCTATAAAAACTCGAGCCTGCAAAATCTATTTCTACGTTCAAAACCTCAAAATCAGATATCTGCAACTCGGCTTCTTTTCTGAAGATTTTGTTGTTCTCGAGCGTTTCACGTGCTTTTTCAAACTCATTATCACAACCGCATAATCCAATGAAAATGGCTATAACTATTATGAATAAAGTTATCTTTTTTCTACTTGACATTTTTTAACCTCGAAACTCCAAAAAGCAAAAGCATAGAAGAGCAGAACACACCTATTGCTCTAAATGCGATACAATATCCCTCGTAAATATATCCCAAGGCATGATAATACGCTTCTTCCAGAGTTCTTCCTCCAACAGATTCTATACTCATTACTTCTAATCCACCTGTTTTTACCAACTCCGCAGCAGAGAAAAACATAATAAGTAAAACTATAGAAAAAATGCACGATGCGCCAAAAAGAGAAACATCGAAAAGATTTTTCGATATTAATAGTTTCACTTTGTTTGTTTTTACTTCTGAATTTTCCGTGTCTTCCTGTAACAGCAAAATATTGTTATCCAACACCATCAACTCCTACAATAATATTAACCGATAACGGTTAATATTATTGTATACCAAATTCGGTTATTATGTCAATAGGGAGGGCTGAAAAATTATGATTTCATATGACAAATTATGGCAAACTATGAAAGAAAAAGGTGTTACTCAATACACACTTATTAAAAAATATAGTATTAGCCCAGGTCAAATCACTCGATTAAAGAGAAATGAAAGTGTGAGCACCCATACGATAGAGGTGTTTTGTAAAATTTTGAAATGTAATGTTGATGATGTTATGCAATATATAGACGATGAAGAAATATAAAAAGCCGTGAAATTCACGGCTTTTTTCACTATCGCAATCAAGAACGGTCATGTGATTAACTAAGTTTGTGCGAACATTGGTCGGTCAGAAACATTGTCATCTTGCTTCGTCCATAAATCTCCTTGTGACGCTCTGCATTTTTTCCGACAGTATTGCTCCCTTTTTCTCCCACCGGGAGCGGTCGCATTCTGTCCCTCTTGTCGTTAGCGTCTGTCTGCGCACATTCCGTCCGCATCCAGCCGACGACTGCGCCAAAGTCCTCCTCCCTTCATCTCGCACTGCGAGCGGTCGTCGGCTTTGCCTGTCAGGCTCGAACTGACGACAACTTCGGTCAGAAATATTGTCGCTTTTTAAAGCCTCCCTTGTGTAAAGGGAGGTGGATTTTGCGAAGCAAAAGACGGAGGGATTGGCTTTTCCCTACTAGTAGATGTTTCCCGAAAGTTTGAGCGAACATAGTCCGGTCAAAAACATAGTCGATTTGCTCACATTCCGTTCGCAACTCTCCTTGTTTTTTCCGACAATCGCCCTCCCTTCATCTCGCACCGCGAGCGGTCGGGCTCTGTCCAGTTAACAGCCGGCTGTTAACCTCGTATATCTTT
>JAZSNN010000006.1:0-2107 GCA_045536425.1 Oscillospiraceae bacterium | reverse complement strand
GCGGCATCGCCAAGCGGTAAGGCAACGGACTCTGACTCCGTCATTACCTAGGTTCGAATCCTAGTGCCGCAGCCACCTTTTCTGACCTTAATAGATGCAGGTCGGATAAACCCAGAGTTCACAAGGACTCTGGGCTTTTTTATCGAAAAATTCAAGCTTAAAACAAATAGATGCCAATGGGTGTTTTCGGCGGTTGTCAGGGATTCGAACCCCCGCACAACGAAAATTAGGGCAGATTTTGAGACGAAAAATTCTCAGAATCTGCCCTTTTGAAAATATGATATAGAAATTTTTTCGAAAAGGTATTGACGGCGTAACAATGTTATGCTATAATATCATCGTAACAATGTTACGAAGGAGGTGGAGGTCAATGGAACAGGAGCTTATTTCGAAAAAGGAGCTACTTGAACTATATGATATCTCTTACGGTGCGCTATACCGTTGGAAACGAAAGGGCTTGATACCAGAAGACTGGTTTATAAAAAAATCCACGGTTACAGGACAGGAAACCTTTTTTCCGCGAAAGTTGATATGCGAACGTATGGAGCTTATCAAAAAGCAAAAAGACGACGTCTCTCTTGAAGAACTTTCAAAGCTTTTTTCAAAGGAGTCAAAAAAGACTGCGTCTATTATTATCGATACTGTTTTTGGGCAAAAAACTTTTTATTTAAGCGAAATAAAAACTGTTATCATAGATAGTGGAGACGGAACAAAAATAGACATAACAAATGATATTTTGGGAGGAAACAAATGAATACTAATATTGATATGCGTATATCGGGAAGTGGAAATATCCCCTCGGGAGAATACAATAATGTATCTGTTAGCGGAAGCGGACATCTTGTAGGAAAAGTGCGTTGCGTATCCTTTTCCTCATCAGGTTCAAGCAAAGGCGAGGATATAGAATGTATAGAAAATTTTAAGGTATCGGGAAGTTCTCACTTTTCGGGGAATATTGAAGCTGCAGATGTAAAAGTCTCGGGTTCGTTACATTGCGACGGTGAACTCATAGCCAAAGATAGTTTTTCAACATCAGGCAGTACAAAATGTGGCAAGAGTATAAAATGTGAGCTACTGACCGTTTCGGGTTCATTAAAGGTAGAGGGCGATATAGAATCGGAATCTGTTAAAATAGGTGGTACTGTAAATTGTGCAGGACTTCTTAATGCCGAAAACATTGAAATAAAATTCGATAGAGGAATGAATATCGGAAGTATTGGCGGAAGTAAAATAGTTATAGTTTCGGAAAAAACAATTAAGGTTTCTCAAAGGCTTCCGCTTTTTTCTTCTCTTGCTAAAACCGCAACCAAGGGTGTTAACGTTAATTCTTCGATAGAAGGTGATGAAGTAGCATTGGAATACGTCACATGTCCAAGAGTAACTGGAAGAGTTATTGCTATCGGGCAAGGTTGCAACATTGATCTTGTACAGTATAGTGAAGATATTGAAATATCTCCTGACGCAAAAGTTGGAAAAAGTGAAAAAATTTGACCATAGAGACATTTATGATATAACATTAGCAAACAAAATACAATGCATCTATTAAGGTCAGAACACACAAAAAAAGCAGATACCCAATCGGGTATCTGCTTTTTTTCTTTGTGAAAGGATTCGAACCCGATAGGCTGACGCCGAAAGAAAACAGTTCAGCGAACTGTTTTCCGGCGGAAGCCGCGAGGGGCTCGTCCCCGAGCGGGCAGTACGCGAAGCGTACGGCGAATCCTTCTTCCGCAGCCAAAAAATCCTGAAAGCATTTGCTTTCAGGATTTTTTCATTTGTGCCAAAAGGCACAACATCGTTTGCGTGCTTGCACGCAACATCATTTGAGCGTCAGCTCAACATCATTGCCGCTCGCGGCACAAATGAACGAGGTTGCGACAAGTCGCAAATGATGTGGGCTATCGCCCAACGGTGTTACGCCTGCGGCGTAAACGATGTTGCGCTTCGCGCAAACGGAGCGGTGGCCGTTCGCTTGGATTGCTGATTTATAGTTGATTTTCAACCGAAAGTATGATATAATCAAATTTGGAAAGGTGGTGTGGTTATGAGAGAGGATAAGCTCGGGGATCTGTCTATGGAATTATCCGTAGAGGTTTTGAAATTGACA
>JAZSNN010000026.1:0-117187 GCA_045536425.1 Oscillospiraceae bacterium | reverse complement strand
ATACAGACGACAAAAAACACCTCGGATGCGGCTTAGAGCTGCATTCGGGGTGTTTTTCTTGACCACAGTTTATCCCATTTACACGACCGGAGCACACGGAAACAGTGGAGAAAGAAAAGCCGGAAAGGATGTGTTTCCGAGCGGAAAGGGGCGGAAATGCCTAGAAACGAGCGGAGACCGGTACTTCCAAATTCTTTGGGAGCAAGATGCCGGGTGTTCGAGTCACCTCGCTCCGACCAACAAAAGACAGATAGCGTTCGCTATCTGTCTTTTAGTTTTTTGAACGTGTATTAAATATTTGACATCTTGGAACACAGCTTCTATCTGTCAGAATAGTATCAAGGCAAACCGCATAGAATTTTACTATCATATTTTAGGTGGTGGGGGTTTGAAGCGGGATTTAGCGATTTGGCAGTTTGGCGGGTTTGTTTTTGCGGTGGTTTTTGGGTCTTTGCTTCATTTTTTATATGATTGGACGGTTGGTAGTGCGTTGGTTGCGCCATTCTCAGCTATCAACGAGTCCACTTGGGAGCATATGAAGCTTTTGTTCTTTCCGCTTTTTATCTTCGCGTTGATTCAAAGCCGTTTTTTCAAAACCTTTGATAATTTTTGGTGTATAAAACTGATAGGCGTTTTGGTGGGACTTTTGTCAATTCCCGTTTTATTTTACACCATAAACGGCGTGTTCGGCAGGTCGCCCGACTGGGTTAACATTTCGATTTTCTTTGTTGCAGCGGCGGCAACCTTTTTACTCGAAACGCGTTTTTTCAAAAAAGGCGAAATCAAGTGCGGGATGCCGTGGATTGCGTTTGGTATAATTTGTTTAATCGGAATATTGTTTATTATATTCACCTTTACCCCTCCCGAAATCCCGCTGTTTCAAGACCCTGCGACTAGATTGGGTGGTCGTCGGTAGCGGGGTTATCGATGAGGTTGCCGTCCTCTGTAAAGCGCGAGCCGTGGCAGGGACAGTCCCACGAATGCTCGGCGCGGTTATATTTCAGAGCGCATCCAAGGTGCGGACAGCGCGGAGTTGTGGGTGTGAGGAGTCCCACAGTGGATTCTAGCGCATTGACGGCAAGTTGTGGACGAAGCATAGTGCGCGAGGGTGAAAAGACCTCGGTATATGGATTTATCTTATCGCGAACAAGGTCACAGAGAATATCTGCACAAACCATTGCGTTTGTCATTCCCCACTTATTAAACCCCGTTGCAACAAACACGTCGGGGGTGGATTTTGAATACTGTCCGATATAGGCAACATCGTCCAGCGTCATACAATCCTGCGTCGCCCATCTGGCGACTATCTCGGCATTTTTATAGTGCTTCTTGGCAAATCTCTCGAGCTCCTGCCAACATCCGCCCTTTTTGCCCGTGCGGTGTCCGCCGCCGCCAAGGAGCAAAAGGTTGCCGTAGCTTCTGAAGGAGAGTCCTGTATCAGAGTCGTCCACGTACATTCCATTCACATTCTGCGCGCCCTTTAGTGCCAAAACGTAGGAGCGGTGCTGATAGAGCTTTAGCGGATACAAGCCGTGTTTATTCAGTATCGGGAAGTGGGTGGCGATGATAAGCTTTTTGTAGGTAATTGTGCCGTGATTTGTGAGTGCTTTATATGGCATTAGTTCTACGACCTTAGTATGTTCATAGATTGGCAGGTCCTTTGCAATCGCATAGAGAAAATTCAGAGGGTGAAACTGCGCCTGATTTTTGACACGGACGGCACCCGCAACCTCAAAAGGAAGCTCGCGGGCATCCGAAAACTCAGCATTCAAGCCGAGTTTTGAAAGAGCTGAAATCTCCTTTTCAATCTTGTTTCGGTCGGTCAAGGAATAGACGCAGTTATCCCGTATTTCATAATCGCAGTCAATTTTTTCGCAAAGCTTTTCATATTCCTTGACGGCATTGGTTTGTGCTTTCAGGTATTGCCGTGCCTTGTCCTCGCCGAAGCGTTTTATCATTTTGCCGTAAATCAAGCCGTGCTGCAGGGTAATCTTTGCCGTGGTATTCTTGGTGATTCCGTTACAGATTTCGTCAGCTTCGACGAGCAGACAATCCACACCCGCGTTTTTTAATTTGTGAGCGCACAGTATCCCCGCAATACCACCGCCGACTATCAGCACGTCGGTATTTTTGTTTTTATCAAGCATTCCAAAGGTTGTCCGTATCAGACCTTTTTCCCATATTGACTGCATTCTAATCCCTCCAAGCTATATGAGGTTAGTATCTGCGGTTTTCCTTTGAATAGTCAAAAAATAACCTCTGAGAATTATCTCTCAGAGGCTGTTTTTGTTATTTTACTATGATAGTCTCGTAGATTTTTCCGCCTAGCGTATCGTCGCGTTCAAAGCCATTAGGCTGAGTAACTGTGATGACATAGGTTTTATTCTTAGTGTTGAAAGTGTATATATTTTGATAGATTTCACCCTCAACCCCTTCTACCTGATAGGTTTCAGTAATATAGGTAAAGCCGACGCCGTCTTTGGTTTCTTGTCCCACAACCATAGACATAAGCTTCTTTCCCTCTGCCTGATACACGGGTCGAATGTAATCCCTATATTTTATAGTATCAAGTTCCGAATAGAAGGTGGTCTTTTCTTCCGTTTTTACAGTAACGCTACGGGTGTTATCGGCATTTGCAAACGTGTTTTCCTCTATCTGCGTCCAATCAGACGGATATGCAAAAGCGATTTCCTTGTTCTGATACATCGAAAATCCTTCGGGTGCTTCGTAGTTTACATCGGGTTCGTTTGAACCGGAGAGGTCTCCGTTTGTCTGAGGCTCGTTTGAACAAGCAACAAAAGCACAAATTGTTACAAGCAAAGCTAGTGCTAGGTAAAGTATCTTTTTCATAATACGTCTCCTTTTAATTTGTCTTATACTTATATTACTTTATATTCCACACAGCCGTCAAGATTTTCGGCAAAGATTTTTTATCAGTCTTCGAGCATATCGAGTATATCGGATTTTGGACGAGCGCCAACTGCCTGATTTGTTATCTTGCCGCCCTTTAGCACCACGAGGGTGGGTATGCTCACTACTGAAAAGGCAGCTGCAAGCTCGGGTTCCTCGTCAACGTTTATCTTTCCGACAACGTATTGCGGATTTTCCTCGGCAATCTCGTCAACAATCGGAGAAACCATCTGGCAAGGACCGCACCATACCGCATAGAAATCGAGAAGCACAGGCTTATCGCTATTTTTTATATCCTCAAAATTATTCTTGTTTACACTAATTACTGACATATTTTTCATCCTTTCTTTTTGATGTATCTAAAGTATACCATATTAGTATACTTTAGTCAAGGGTTTTTTATTTTACTATTTCGTATTGCCAGTCGATTATTCCGCCGAATTCTTTTACGTTGGTGTAGCCGAGTTCAACGAGGAGCATTGAAGCTATTTTGCTTCGTCTTCCGCTTCGGCAGTATACGAGTATGAGCTTGTCCTTGTCGGGAATTTCGGTTTCGGCTCTGTCCAAAATCTCATATTCGGGAATCATAACCGCTCCCTCTATATGACCCTCGGCAAACTCTTCGTCGGTACGGGTGTCGAGAAGCACGTAGTCGGTTTCGGTTTCCATAAGTCTCTTTGCTTCTTCTTGGGTTATCTGTTCATAGGTGTTTTTCATTTCCTTTTCACCGCAGCCACAAAACACTAAAACAAGTATCAGTATGACCGATATTATCCTTTTCATTTTATCACTCCATAAAAAAACCGTCCTGAAAACAGAACGGTCTAGGGCTTTTCTAAAGATGCCCAACACATTTAGTATAGCAAAAAAGAGGTGGGTTTGTCAATATATTTTTTCAAAAAATTATGGGTAATATGCACAAAATCTGCAGATTATACAGTTTGTAATAGTGAACTTTGTACAAAAATACATATTGATTTGCGCTTATTTTCGTGATACAATTAAATCGAAGAAAGGGAAAGGTGGTACCGATGTACAGGTAAACTGAAAAACTCTTAAACTGACAAATCCGAAAACCGTACGAACATTCACCCAAAATTTTTAAAACGTTTTTGATATTCAATTTATTAGGAAAGGATGTAATTCCACCCGAATAGATAATTTTTAACTTTATATATAGATTTGTTTCGGGTTTGGTTTTCAGGTTAGGAGTAATCCCCTCGCCTTCAAAGGTTCCTTGCACATTAAAGACCTCGCTTTTCGAGCTGTAAAGACAGATTAGTGTAGCAGAGTGAAAGATGAAAAAGAAGGCGTATTTCAAGAAAGAGAGGTAGACAAAAAGATGTTAGATATCAAGAGTTCACATAAATAACCCTTGGCCGATGAAAGCGTGTAAAGAAACGCTCGGTCAAGGGTTATTTTATTTTATAACTCACTCGTCGCCTTTGGGCGATTTTTTTATTTTATACAATCCCTGCCTTTTTTTACAAGTCGGTTTTCGTCAGTTTTACAGGTTGCTATTTACCCTATTTATGATATAATGGTTTATTGTGAAAGGGGGATTTTTATGGATAAAAAATATACCAGAACAAAATTGGGGTGCTATGCTACAAACGTCACTATGAGTGTGGTGTCTGCCGTACCTCCGCTTCTATTCTTGACCTTCCGTTCGATGTATTCTATCTCCTTTTCACTTTTGGGACTTTTGGTACTTATCGGATTTATAACTCAGCTTGGCATCGACCTTGTTTTTTCCTTTTTCTCACACAAATTCAACATTCAAAAGGTCATCAAAACTATGCCCTTTATTGCGGTTTTCGGTTTTGTTTTCTTTGCCGTTTCACCGCTTATCTTCAAGGATTTTGTATACGCAGGGCTTGTTATCGGTACGATCGTATTCTCTGCAGCAAGCGGTCTTGCAGAGGTGTTTATCAGCCCCATAATTGCCGCTATCCCCTCGGACGACCCAGACCGCGAGATGAGCCTTCTTCATTCAATCTTCGCTTGGGGTGTAGTCTGCGTTGTCGTGTTTGCAACGTTATTCCTGCTTCTTTTTGGCGGGGAATATTGGCAGGTGCTGATGCTGATTTTAGCGGTTATCCCGCTTTCCGCCGCACTATTGTTTTTGGGCGGTGAAATCCCCGAAATGCAGACGCAGGAAAAGGTTTCAGGCGTTCTTCCCTTACTTAAAAACAAGTGGCTTTGGCTTTCGTTTTTTGGCATATTTTTCGGAGGTGCCGCAGAGTGTACGATGTCACAATGGGCATCAAGCTACCTCGAGCAGGCGCTCGGCATCCCAAAGGTTTGGGGTGACATATTCGGTGTTGCGATGTTTGCGGTGATGCTCGGTCTCGGACGTACCCTATATGCTAAATTTGGCAAAAAAATCAGCCGTGTTCTTTTCTTCGGTGCTATCGGTACCGTCTGCTGTTATCTTATTGCCGCTCTGTGCAACACACCAATCCTCTCGCTTTTCGCCTGTGCTTTCACGGGGCTCTGTGTGTCGATGATGTGGCCCGGAAATCTTGTTATCGCTTCGGAAAGGTTTCCCTATGGCGTGTTTATCTTCGCTCTTATGGCGGCAGGCGGTGATTTGGGTGCATCGATGGGACCTCAGCTGGTCGGCGTTATCACAGACCTTGTGGTTTCGTCGGAGAAAGCCGTTGCTTTTGCAGGCAGTATCGGCTTTTTACCCGAGCAGCTGGGACTCAAGTGCGGTATGCTTGTGGGAATGCTGTTCCCGCTTTGCGCAATACCTATTTACTATACTCTTATGAAATCTCGAAAGGAATAGCTTATGCAACAGACAGCTCAGGTTCTTGAAATATTGATGCTTTTGGCTTTTGGGTTTTCCTGGCCCAACAACATCATAAACTCCCTCAAAAACAAATCCACAAAAGGCAAAAGTCTTCTCTTTATGATCCTCATTGACATTGGTTATCTCTGTGGTATTGCCGCGAAGATTATATCGCAAAACGCAGTTTGGTATGTGCTGTTTTTCTACATATTAAACTTCACTATGGTCACAATTGATATGTGTTTATACTTTCACTATCAAAAAAAAGAAAGAGAATAAAATGATGAAACTGCCGAAGCGGCACAACCCGCTTCGGCAGTTTTTTTGTTTTTATATAACCTATTAACCATCAGAAATCTTTAGAAGCACCGCGATTTTAATTGAAAAATCGAGATTGTGCCACGCAAAACTTTTTCGCAGAGTTCATCCCTCTGTGCTAAAAATTTTAACATAATGAAAAGAAAAATGCAAGGCAAATGACCGCAAAAATCTTTGAAATTAACAAATTTTCCCTATTTTTGTTTATTACATCAAATTATGAGCGAATAAATTGTTGCATTTGCACAAATCTTTTGCCGTCAAAAAGCCGTCATTGAAATATACTTTGCGTGTATGCAAGAAAGAAGAGGAGTTTTTATGTCAAGAAAAGGTGAAAACATCTACAAAAGAAAGGACTCGCGTTGGGAAGCCAGATATATAAAGGGGCACAGTTCTGACGGCACGGCAAAATACGGTTATTGCTATGCAAAGACCTATACCGAAGCAAAAGAGAAGGCGAACAAAGCAAAAGCCCAACTGTTGTCAGGGGTTGAATTTCAACCTCCAAATCAAGCCAAATTTGCTTTTTACTGTGACGAATGGTTGCAGCTAAACAGAAACCGCGTCAGCGAATCCACCTACGTGAAATATACCGCCATAGTTGAAAAGCACATCAAGGCAAAGTTGGGAAATCTTAAAACCAAGGCGCTTTCCACGGTACTGGTAGAGAATTTTTCCTACGAGCTGCTGTGTACAAAAATGCTATCCCCAAAGACTGTGCGGGATATTTTGTCCGTTCTTCGATCTATATTAAAATACTCTATGAAGCACTATCCTTCCTTGTTCACGGTTGTGGATATTGTCTATCCCAAAAACGTAAAAAAAGAGATGCGCGTACTGACAAAGGACGAGCAAGCTGTGCTTATAGAATTTCTTTCGAATAACATTGACGAATGTAAATTCGGTGTGCTTTTAGCACTTCTAACAGGGATGAGGATAGGCGAGGTGTGTGCGCTGAAATGGAAAGACATAAGTCTTGAAGAGCGATTTATACGTGTAGCCCACACTATGCAACGCCTCAAAAATCTCACAGATCAAAATGAAGGCAAAACAAAAGTACTCATAAGCGACCCTAAAAGCGACTCTTCATCGCGGATAATACCGCTGACAAGCCTCTCACTACAGCTGTGCAAGGGTCGTTTTGTGCACAATCCCGAGGCATTTGTCCTCACCGGGAGTGCGGAGAGATATATTGAGCCTCGCACTCTGCAGAACAAGCTCAAAAAATACACAAAAGAGTGCGGAATCAGAGGAGTGCACTTTCACGTTCTCAGACACACCTTTGCAACGAGGTGTGTAGAGGTCGGATTTGAAATAAAGTCACTAAGCGAAATTCTCGGACACGCTAGTCCGCAAATTACACTCGAAAGATATGTGCACTCCTCTCTTGAACTAAAACGCGCAAATATGGAAAAGCTTGTTATGGCGGGGTACTGATAAATCGTCACAAAAAGCCGTCACCAATTACAACATCCCTCTGTCATAAAGACCTCTCGGGGTCTGTGTGACAGAGGGATGAACTCTGCGAAACGAAATTTCGACCTTGAGACAGCGTTTCAAGCTATAAATATTGTGTCTTAATGTGTGTATAATTATTCATTCGGAGGAGATTTTAGTGACTGATAAAAAGCAAGAACGCATTAAAAAAGCCATTATTATTCTCGTCATTCTGCTTATTATAAGTGTTCTGGCACTTGGCGGTGTTCTTATCTACCGTTATCTTACCGACAGTGAGTCCGCCGTTGTGCAGGTGCCCGATAATTTGATCACCGACAGCTCTTATCCGTCGTCCGACGTGAGCGATGCTTCTCCCGACGTTAGCGAGTCTAATTCGTTGGACATTGTTTCCTCGTCTTCTTCGGAGGAGGCAAAAACCGCTCCTATTATAACACTCAGCAGCAGTGTACACGGATATAATTCTCCGTTTAACGTTTCCAATATGTTCCCCGGTGACCTTTATACGCAGTATTACTGCATCAAGGCAAGCTTTGAAGACAGCATAACCTTGAATTTCGATACCGATATAACTGGCGGAAAGATGCTTGCTGATGCTCTACATATTTCCGTTAAGGTCTACGGTAACGCTACCCCGCTCTACAACGGACCTATGAGCGATATGCCTGTTTTGGAATACAAATTAAGCTCTGCACAGCCGACCGTACGTGAGGTGCTGTATATCATCGAGGTTTACCTCCCCACAGATATTGGTAATGCATATCAAAACCAAACTGTCGTTGCAGACTTTAATTGGTACGTAAGTGAAATAGAAAATCTAAAGCCCGCACCGCCTACCGGTGGTGACAGCGGGTTTACTTTCCCTTGGATTTTCTTGGCTGTTTTTTCTCTGTGCGGTTTGATTATCCTCTGCCCACAGCGACGCAAGGAGGAAAAAGATGCAAAATAGTAAAACTGTTAAAAAACTCACAGCAGGTATTGTGACCATTATTATACTTGCCTTTTGCTTGAGCCTCTCTACATTTGCTCTGTTCTACACCACTGTTTCGGTGCAGGGGAACGTCTTTAGAACAGGCACTATCGACATAAATCTCAACGATTCGAAACCTGTTATAAACGAACACGAATTCAACTTCGAGCCGGGTGCTACTATCGAGAAAACTTTCTTTATTAAAAATGATAGCTCTTGGAGTGTGTATTATAGGCTGTACCTCGATAACGTTGACGGCGGTCTTTCCGACGTGCTTGAGGTCACTATAAAAGACGGCGACAGCGTTTTGTACAAAGGCTCGCCGAAAGAGCTTAATAAAAAGAATATCGCGGCAGCAGACGATATCCTCAAGGTCGGAGAACGCCGCGATCTGACAATCTCCTTCTACTTTCCCAGGGAAGCCGGAAACTCTGCTCAGAATCTTACTCTTTCCTTTGACATCTGCGCAGAAGCCGTACAAACCAAAAATAATCCAAACAAACTGTTTGATTGAGGAGCTTAAATTATGAAGAAAGTATTGCAAATTGCAAAAACCGTTGCGGTGTGGGGCGTTGTTGCCGTTGCGGTATCTATGATGATCTTCACCTTTGTGTCGGTTTCGACCTTTGACCGCGCAGACAGAAATCTGTTCGGCTACAAGGCGTTTATCGTTCTTTCCGACTCAATGAGTGCGACCGATTTCGATGCAGGTGACATCGTTTTTGTCAAAGAGGTTGACCCATCGACACTAAAAGAGGGCGATATTATCGCTTTTCGTTCTCAAGACCCCGATAACTATGGTGAAACCGTCACACATAAAATCAGAAAATTCACCACAGACCAAAACGGCGATCCTGCCTTCACAACCTACGGAACGACCACCGATACCGACGATAAATACCCTGTCGGATATGCATACGTTTTGGGTAAATATCAGTTCAGATTGCCCAAAATCGGCTCGTTCTTCAATTTCTTGAAGACAACTCCCGGTTATATTATCTGCATTTTCCTTCCTTTTCTCATTCTGGTGCTTGTGCAGGGCTTCAACTGCATTCAGCTCTTCCGCAGATATAAAATGGAGCAGATGCAGGAAATCGAGGCTGAGAAAAAGGAAATCGAGGAAGAACGTAGAAGAAGTGCAGAGATGCTGAAAGAGCTTCAAGAATTGAAGGCTCAACTTGCACAAAAGGATGCTCCGCTTGTGATCGAGCCTGCCGTTACAGAAACAGAAGATGTTTAACCGCCTTTGACGGTTTACATATAATCATTTTAAAAATTTATTTAGGAGGAAAACTCAATGAACAGCAAAAACACAAAAAGAGCTTTGCTGAGCAGCGTAGTCGCTATGCTCGTTTGCTTTACAATGCTCCTATCCACCACGTTTGCTTGGTTTACTGATACTGCAGTAAGCGCAAACAACGTAATCACAGCAGGTAACCTTGATGTTGAGTTCTATTGGAGTACCGATGCTGCTAACTGGTCTAAAGTAGAAGAAAACACCAACGTCTTCTCAAGCGAGAAGTGGGAACCCGGTCACACCGAGGTTGTTTACCTTCAGGTAAAGAACGCAGGTTCTCTTGCTCTCAAGTATCAGTTTGGTATCAACGTCATTTCCGAGACTGCTGGAGTCAACGCTGCAGGCGACAACTTCAAGCTCTCCAACTACATCCAGTTTGGCGTAATTGAAACCGAAACTGCTTATGCTGACCGTGACGCCGCTCGCGTAGCAGTTACCGACGCAAAGATCATCTCTACAGGCTATACTAAAGCTGCTAACCTGGTTAAGACAGGCGATACAGACACTGTTGCTCTCGTTGTTTTCATGCCCGAAACCGTTGGTAACGAGGCTAACCACAACGGCACTGAGCCCCAGATCAAGCTCGGTCTTAATGTTCTTGCTACTCAGTTTACATACGAGAAGGACAGCTTCGACGATCAGTACGACGCTAACGCAGCTTTTTCTACTTGGGATGGTACAACCCCCGCTGAGATGCCTGAGACTCTTCTAGTCGACACAACAAACAAGCTGATCTCTATCAACGACGCCGAGGCTTTCGCTTACCTCGACACCCTTGTTAACGATCCTAATTTCTATACCAATTACGGTTCTAAGTGGCAGTACAGCATCGAACTGAATGCCGACATCGACCTTGCAAATAAGGCTTGGACTCCTATCACCTTGAGCAATTTCGTTTCATTTGACGGTAACGGCCACACTATCAAGAACCTGTACGTTGATACAGCTGCTGAAAATGGCGGTCTATTTGCCTCCATCAATTGTAACGATATAGGTACAACTTATGTCAAAGATTTCACTATCAGCAACGCTTTTGTACGCAGTGCAAAGAGAGCCGGAACTGTTGCAGGTTCTTCTCCTCAAGGCGTTATCAGCAACGTAACTGTTGAGAACGCTACCGTAATCGGTACCAAGTACGTTGGTGGTATCTTTGGTGGCGGAAACGGTTCTGTTATCAACTCCACCGTTAAGGACAGCTTCGTTATCATCCCCGAAGGCGGTGAAAAAGAAGCAGGCGGTCTCATAGGCTATCTTGCTAACGACGGTAAGCCTTCTTCCGACAACAAGGTCATCAGCGGAAACACCGTTGAAAACGTAACTGTAAGCGCACCTTCTATCGCTTCTGCTCTCGTTTCTCAGCCCAACTCTGCTAATACCGGCACAGCTGTAATTGTTATCGAATTTAATACTGTAAAGAACGTAACTGTTACTACAGCTGACAATACAGCAGATATCTTTGTTTCCAACAACGTTACTCCCGACAAGACTGTTGTAAACAACAACACCGAGATCGACTGCACTGTTAATAACGGTACAATCATCGCTGTTGCTAACGACAGCAATGAATTGAAGAACGCTATCACTGATAACGCTGAGGTTATCCTCCTTGACAGCGAGTATTCCCTTCCTACTTTGAATGGTAAGACCGGTGTTACTTTGATTGGTACTGAGGGTACTGTTATCGGTGGCGAGAATACTTCCACCGGTTTCGGCAGCAACTTCGGTAAAGACACTACCATCAAAAACATAACCTTCTCCGGTTCTACTAACGGCGTTCGTTATTCCTACGCTCAGGGCGGTACTTCTGTATTCGAGAACTGCACATTTGCAGGTGACAGCACTTATGGTTTCCACATTGACCAGTCCAAAGGTGCTACCTTCATCTTCAATAACTGCACATTCATTGGTTTCAATGCGTTTGCCAGTGACTTGGCGAAGGTTGAATTCAACAACTGCACATTCTTGAGCAACGGCAACTATGGTCACACCAACATTTGGAGCACTGGAGTGTTTACCGGTTGCACATTTGGCGAGGGCACTTCTGTAGGTCCTCGTGGCGACAGTGCTAACATCACTATCGATGGTGTTGCTATCACTGACGTTGTAGAGTTCTAATTTGTTCTTACGAACAAAATTTCCGTCCTATCCCTTCGGGGATAGGCGGTAATCAAAGGGCACAAATGGGGTTTGTGTTCTTTGATTTCCGAGGGTATCCAACCGTTTTTACGGTTTGCATATTTCATTTTAAAATTTTAAATAGGAGGAAAACACTATGAACAGCAAAACCACTAAGAGAGCTTTGCTTGGCAGCGTAGTCGCTATGCTCGTTTGCTTCACAATGCTTCTCTCCACCACATTTGCTTGGTTTACTGATACTGCTGTTTCCGGTAGCAACGTTATTACTTCCGGTAAGCTCGATATCGCGTTGGTCGATGCAGAAGGAAATTCTCTCGAAGGTGAAATCATTGAATGGGCAGCTAAAGACGGCAGAGCTCAGGCTGACATTCTTTGGGAACCCGGTTGTACATATGAAACCGAAGAATTCTACATTGAAAACAAAGGTAACCTCAAACTTAAATTCAAGTTTGCAGTTACAGGTATCGACGGCGACGCTAAGCTTCTTGAAGTTATCGATTTCTCTGCTGTTGTAGAGGATTATGAATTGACCTACGCAATTGGTGGCTTTACCGTTACTGCACCTATGGACGTAGATCTTCTTACGGGAAAAGCATACGACTCCACAGGAGCTGCTTACGATGTTAGCGAATATATCCTTGCCCCCGGCGAAAAGATGGGCCCCATTGTTCTTACAGGTAAGATGGATACCGCTGCAGGTAATGAATATCAGGATCTTACCATTGAAGGCATCGCTGTTACTGTTGCTGCAACTCAGGCTATTGGCGAAGAGGACAGCTTCGACGGTGTGTATGACAAGGATGCAACTTATCCTGTAACTAATGCAGAGGAATTAAAGAACGCCCTTGATAACGCTCAGGATGGCGATACGATTCTTCTTGCTGAAGGCGACTTCGAACTACCCGCTACCATTGACAAAGCAATAAACATTGTTGGCTCGGAAAACGGCACCAAAGTCGCTGTAGCTATGCCTTCCAATGGAGATCTTGACGACGGTACCGCTGCTATCAAAATAAACTCCGATAACGTTACCTTGAAGAATCTTGTGTTTGATTCAACAAACAGTGCACAGGGTGCGATGGTTTATTCTCAGGCAGAGAATCTTACTGTTGAGAACTGCACATTCGATATGAGAGGCACTAATAACGCAGGTGTTACTCTGTGGAATAGCGACTCCGCAACAATTCGCAACTGTACATTCATTAACGGTATGAAGAGCATTTATGTAAACGGTAAGGATGTTGATACCGAAACCGACACCGATACTCTTTTGATCGAGAATTGCAGTTTTGAAGGAGTATACGCTCTCCATATTGGCGGTGCAGCAAATACCGTTGTCAACAACTGTGATTTTAACGGTACTGCCATCACCTTGTGGAACGGTACCGCAAAATTTACCGATTGTGATTTTAACAACGGCTCGTATAACCAGCTTCTCAACTACTACACTCCTATCACTTTTGAAAAATGTTTCTTCGGAAGCGAGTTCGTTTACGCTTTGAGACAGGCTAAAAATGAGGTTAATGTTGTTGTAAATAATGCTACCTACGAAACCGTAGGCAACACTTTTGCAACACAGTGCGGTTGGGCTATTGTAACCAGCGGTTCTATCACTTCTTTCAACGTAGTTGAAAATGGCAATACAACAGTAATTCCCACCACTCAGAAAGTTTAATTAATATTTTAAGCTCCGCGCTAACACTTCCCACTCCTTCGGGAGTGGGGCGTTCAAAGGGCACAAAGTTGCTGTTGCCACAGGTAATATAAGTAACGGTTAAGAGATTTGCGCCTTTTGAACGCCTATACACACACTTTAAAAAGGAGTATTGATTTGAAACAGTTTTTTCATTCACTTTTTTATCTGCCTAAGCACGAAAAGCTGACAGACAGAAGTTTTATGAAAATTATCATATCATCTATTGCAGGCATCACTCTTTGCTGCCTGTGCTTAGTGTCGCTCACCTGGGCGTGGTTTGAGGACAGCTCACATTCCGGCAGAAACTCTATAAGCTCTGCTACCTTCTGGTCGGAAGTGATGATAGAAAAAGTTTCCACGGACACAAACAACGCTTCTTTGACCGATGATACGGACGAGGCTGATGATGCCGAAGTAACTCCTGCGGACGAGGCTCTTGAGGGTGAAGAAAAGCTATCCTTGAACGAGCAGGTCAATTCCAAAATTCTTATGAGTGCGACTGTTTCAACTCTTTCTGTTTCTAATTCTCCTGCCGTTATTGACGGTACTAATTATATCTCTGCGACGCCCTTCAAGCTCGAAGGCGCTTGTCTGCTTCAGAACTTTGAGGCGGGAAAATATAAAATCACTGTTTCTCCTAGAGGTACTGCAACAAAATTTGGCGGATACCTTGTCATAAAAGCCACAGACAATGTTTCTGCTCTCACCGAGCAGTTTTACACCGAGCAGCTGACGATCGGCAAAGAGTTTGTTTTCACCTTTGAAATCGAAGACGGTGTTAAATACAGCATTTCTTGTATTTGGGGATCTTTGCCTCCAAGCATAGAAAAAGAAAACATAATCAAAAACGAACTTGAGGAAAACAAGTCCGATGAAAGTCCAAAAGCTAGCAGTGCCACAAGCTCTGAAGAGAGCGAAGACGTAAGCTCCGATGAGCAGGCTGATTTCTCCAACACGAGCTCTATTGAGAGCGATGTCACAAGCTCTACCGAAAGTGAAGTTACAAGTTCTGTTGAAAGCGAAGTTGTAAGCTCTGCCGAGAGTGAAGTCACAAGCTCTACCGAGAGCGATGTCACAAGCTCTACTGAGAGTAACGTTGTAAGCTCTACCGAGAGTGAAGTCGCGAGTTCGCAAGAGTCCGAAAATCCAAGCTCTCAAGCAGATTTTGAGAACAGTACCAGTGAGGAGACCTCAAGTGAAGTTTAAAATTATTAGCAGAAATCCGAAAACGCAAAAGCTCATTTCTGACGAACATAATTCGGACAGGTCCGCGGATTTTGAAATCTGCATCCAATGCGGAAAACGAACAAAAATTCTCAAGTCTACTCCTATTGAGCTGAGAAAAGGGTTTATCGCAGGGTGCGGTCAGCTTTGCAGTGACTGTACAAGAATAGTGGCGCTTGAAACGCACGACCCCGATTTTCGCCCCAGCAACAAGGAGATGTGCACTCTTCTTTCGGTTTGCTCCGAGGGTGAAGAGTAAAGGTTGGTCCCAGCCTGTTTCGGTGTCTATGTGAAGCCCCTTCTATTAGACGCTAGCCGTTGCAGACTGTTGATCATATATTTCTTTCTTCATACGCGTAGATGAAGCAACGACTCCCCCGGTCGTTGCTTCGTCGTTTCTTCTGTTGTTCACTTAGATTATACCACTTTTTTCGAGACAAAGGCAAAATACACAATTTTTCTGTGTGGTTTCTCGGTTTTGTGCTGTAGCTGTAAATTTTACAAAGTTTCGGTCGTATTTCGTTGACAAAGCTCCCTAAAAATGATATACTTACTTTGTCATTTTAGTTCTTTGGGACTGACGGATAAGTGGAGCACCACATGGATCAAAGAACGCTTTAAAAGCCGACCGTCTGGGCACTCTTATCAAATTCGGGATAAGTGTGTCCTTTTTGTTTTTTAATATGTCAGGGGGAAGATTTTATGAAGAAAATCGGTATCATTATGGGCAGTGACAGCGACCTGCCGATAGTTCAAAAAGCAGTTGACACCCTAAAGTCATTCGGTGTACCTGTAGAGGTGCACGTATTTTCTGCACACCGCACACCTGTCGAGGCAAAGGAATTCAGCTCCTCTGCTCGCGCAAACGGTTTTGGTGCGATTATTGCGGCGGCAGGTATGGCAGCACACCTTGCAGGTGCTATTGCGGCTAACACCACCCTTCCCGTCGTTGGTATTCCGATAAATTCTGGTAAACTCAGCGGTATTGACGCACTGCTTTCCACCGTACAGATGCCTTCCGGTATCCCTGTTGCTACGGTTGCGATTGACGGTGCTGTTAATGCCGCTTTATTATGTGTTCAGTTCCTCGCTATCGAGGACGCTGACCTTGCGAAAAAGCTCGACCAAAAGCGTGTTGACGATGCGAAGAAGGTTTTAGACAAGAACCGCGCCATCGAGGAGCAATTTAACTAACGGAGGACTGTAATGGGCGGATTTTTTGGAGCAGCCTGCAAAACCGATGCGATTTCCGACGTTTTCTTCGGAACAGACTATCACTCACATCTCGGCACACGCCGCGGCGGTATTGCCGCTTTTGATGATGAAATCGGTTTGCAGAGAGACATTCACAACATAGAAAACTCACCTTTCAGAACTAAGTTCGAGGATGTATTCGACGAGATGCGCGGAAGGTCGGCTATCGGCTGTATCAGCGACAGCGACCCGCAGCCGCTTATCATTCGTTCAAATATGGGAACATTTGCAATATCCACCATCGGTCTTATCAACAACTCCAAGGAGTTGATTGAAAAGTACCTGCAAAACGGCGGTCACTTCGGTGCGATGACGGGCGGTGCAGTCAACTCTACCGATCTGGTAGCGGCACTCATCAGCCAGAAGGAAACTCTTATCGAGGGCATCAAGTTCGCACAGGATGCGATTGAGGGTACTGCTTCAATCCTCATCCTAAAGGACGACGGCGCGATAATTGCCGCTCGTGACAAGCTCGGCAGAATTCCGCTTCACATCGGAAAGGGCGAGGAGGGCTACTGTGCATCGTTTGAGTCGTTTGCTTATAAAAAGCTCGGCTACGAGGATGAAAAGGAGCTCGGCCCCGGTGAGATTGTTGAATTCACCGCGACTTCATTAAAGCAACTCAAAAAGCCCGAGAAGAAGATGAAGATCTGTGCTTTCCTTTGGACCTACTACGGATATCCTAACTCCGAGTATGAGGGAATCAACGTTGAGGTAATGCGATATATGAACGGAAAGATACTCGCGGAAAACGACAAGGCGAGTGGCAAGGAGTTTCATCTTGACTACGTCGGCGGTGTGCCCGATTCGGGAACACCCCACGCTATCGGTTATGCTAACGAAAACGGAACACCTTTTGCTCGTCCGTTTATCAAATATACTCCCACCTGGCCGAGAAGCTTTACCTCCTCTAAGCAGAAGGACAGAAAGAAAATCGCAAAAATGAAGATGATTCCCGTTCACGATCTCATTGAGGGGAAGGACCTTCTCTTTGTCGATGACTCGATAGTTCGCGGAACACAGCTGAGAGAAACTGTTGAGTTTCTTTATGCAAACGGAGCAAAGTCTGTACATATGCGTTCAGCTTGTCCGCCGATTATGTACGGCTGTAAATATCTAAACTTCACGAGAGCGACAAACGATATGGAGCTTATCACAAGAAGCACTATCGTCAAGCTCGAGGGCGAAGAGGGACTTAAATATCTCGAGGAATATATGGACCCATCGACCGAGAGAGGCAAGGCTTTGAGAAAGGCCATCTGCAAGAAGCTCAAATTCGCTTCTCTTGAATTCCAGACACTCGAGGGTGCTATCAAGGCTATCGGTCTTGACCCCGACAAGCTTTGCACATACTGTTGGAACGGAAAGGAATAAGATTATGAAAAATTCGAAGTCTGAAAGTTATGCAGCAGCGGGTGTTGATATCACCGCTGGTTACAAATCGGTTGAGCTTATGAAAAAGCACATCGCAAGAACCAAAAACGAGGGTTGTCTTGACGACGTTGGCGGTTTTGGCGGTTGCTTCGGTCTTTCCGTTGCCGGTATGGAAGAGCCTGTGCTCGTTTCCGGTACTGACGGTTGCGGTACCAAAGTAAAGATGGCTATTTTGATGGACAAGCACGACACAATCGGTATCGATGCGGTTGCTATGTGTGTTAACGACATTATCTGCTGCGGTGCAAAGCCGTTGTTCTTCCTCGACTATATTGCTTGTGGAAAGAACTACCCTGAAAAGATTGCAGAAATCGTCGGCGGTGTTGCAGAGGGCTGTGTACAGTCGGGTGCGGCTCTTATCGGTGGCGAAACCGCAGAGCATCCCGGACTTATGCCCGTTGAGGACTATGACCTTGCAGGTTTTGCGGTCGGTGTTGTTGACAAGAAGAAGATTCTCGACAACACAAAGATGGCAGAGGGCGACGTTGTTATCGCGCTTGCTTCTACCGGTGTTCATTCAAACGGATTCTCCCTTGTCAGAAAGGTTTTTGACATCGACAACAACCCCGCTTCTCTCTACGAGTCCTGCGAGGCGCTTGGCGGAAAGTCGATTGCAGAAACACTTCTCACACCCACAAAGATTTACGTTAAATCCGTCCTCGCTCTTCTCGAGCAGGTTCAGGTTAAAGGTATCTCCCACATCACAGGCGGTGGATTCTACGAAAACATCCCGAGATCCATCCCCAAGGGTCTTTCTGCAAAGATCACAAAGAGTGCAGTAAAGGTGCTTCCCATCTTTGAGCTTATCGCAAAAACAGGAAATGTTCCCGAAAGAGATATGTACAACACCTACAATATGGGCGTTGGTATGAGCATTGTTGTCGCTCCTAACGAAGTTGACAAGGCTCTCGAAATCCTCAGAGCAAACGGCGAAGACGCTTATGTTATCGGCGAGATAATCAAAGGTGACGAAGGCGTGGTGTTCTGCTGATGAAAAACATCTGTGTTCTGGTTTCGGGCGGTGGCACAAATCTTCAGGCGCTTATCGATGCCGAGAAGCGCGGAGAACTGGGCTCGGGCAAAATCACCTGCGTTATCGCTTCTAAGGCTGATGCCTATGCACTCGAAAGAGCAGAAAAAAACGACATAAAAACCCGTGTTCTTGTTCGCAAGGATTTTTCCGATATCGCGTCCTACAGCAAGGCGATGCGCGACATTCTCCTTGAAGAAAAGGCAGACCTTGTGGTTTATGCAGGATTTATGACAATACTTGACGAAAACGTCTGCGACGCTTTCGAAAACAAGATGATAAACGTTCACCCCGCTCTCATTCCTAGCTTTTGTGGAAAGGGCTTCTACGGACTTCACGTTCACGAGGCGGCTCTCGAGAAGGGTGTCAAGGTTTCGGGTGCGACGGTGCATTTTGTTACCGCAGAGTGTGACGCGGGACCTATCATTCTACAAAAGGCGGTCGAGGTCAAAAACGGCGACACTCCCGAAACGCTGCAAAGACGAATTATGGAAGAGGCAGAATGGAAGATTCTGCCCCGCGCTGTACAGCTTTTCTGTGACGGAAAGATTACCGTTGAAAACGGTGTTACTATCATAAACGATTGAAGGGACGAGAAAAATGGAAATAAAAACTATCAAAAATGAACTCAATTCTCTCGCTTATCACGGCAGAGGTATCATCATCGGCAAATCCGCTGACGGCAAAAAGGCTGTCACAGCATATTTTATAATGGGCAGAAGCGAAAACAGCCGTAACCGCATCTTCGTTGAGGACGGCGAGGGCATTCGCACACAGGCTTTTGACGAGTCAAAGATGGTTGACCCGCATCTCATTATCTACGCTCCCGTAAAGGTGCTTGGAAACAAGACTATCGTTACAAACGGCGACCAGACCGACACAATATACGACCTTATGGACAAGCAGATGACCTTTGAGCAGGCGCTTAGAACCCGCGAGTTTGAGGACGACGCTCCCAACTTCACTCCCAGAATTTCGGGCATCATCCGTCTTGAAAAGGACGGTATGAACTACGCGTTCTCTATCCTCAAGTCCGCTGACGGCGACGGCTCTTCTTGTCAGAGATACACATATGCTTATTCCAATCCCTTGAATGGAAAAGCAAAGTTCATCCACACCTACAAGTGTGACGGCAATCCCCTTCCTTCTTTCGAGGGTGAGCCCAAGACTCTCGAGCTTCCCGATGTAGACATCGACACTTTGACAGACCTCATCTGGACAAACCTAAACGAAGACAACAAAGTTTCCTTGTTTGTCAGATACATCGACATTGAAACAGGAAAGTATGAATCCAGAATTGTAAACAAGAACAAATAAGCGGAGGAAAGAAATATGAAAGAATTTGAACTCAAATACGGTTGTAACCCCAACCAGAAGCCTGCAAAGATTTTTATGCACGACGGTTCTGAGCTTCCGATTGAAATTCTCTGCGGAAGACCCGGATTCATCAACTTCCTCGACGCGTTTAACTCCTGGCAGTTGGTTAAAGAGATAAAAGAGGCTACAGGACTTCCCGCTGTTACTTCCTTCAAGCACGTCAGCCCCACAAGTGCTGCTGTTGGTCTTGTTCTTCCCGAGAAGCTGAAAAAAGCTTGTTTTGTTGACGACATCGAGGGTCTTGACGAATCTCCCCTCGCTTGTGCTTACGCAAGAGCAAGAGGTACCGACCGTATGTGCTCCTTTGGTGACTGGGTTGCTCTTTCCGACGTTTGTGACGTTACTACCGCAAAGCTCATTCAGCGCGAGGTTAGTGACGGTGTTATCGCTCCCGGATATGAGCCCGAGGCTCTCGAAATCCTCAAATCCAAGCGCAAGGGTAACTACAACATCGTTAAAATCGACCCTGATTACGTTCCTGCAGAGATTGAACACAAGCAGGTTTACGGCATCACCTTTGAGCAGGGCAGAAACAATTTTGAAATCAACAACGAGCTTTTAAACAACGTTGTTACCGCAAACAAAGACCTTCCCGAAAGTGCAAAACGCGACCTTATCATCGCGCTCATCACCCTCAAATACACACAGTCTAACTCGGTTTGCTTTGCAGTTGACGGACAGGCTATCGGCGTTGGCGCAGGTCAGCAATCGAGAATCCACTGTACAAGACTTGCAGGTTCTAAGGCTGACACCTGGTTCTTGCGTCAGTATGACAAGGTTCTAAATCTTCCTTTCCTTGACACTCTCGGTCGTCCCGAGCGCGACAACGTTATCGACGGATATATCAACAAAAACGAAGAGGACGTTTGTGCAGAAGGAAACTGGCAGAAGTACTTTAAGTACAGACCCGAGCCTCTCACAACAGAAGAAGCAAACGCATATCTTGCTACCATCAAGGGTGTAGCTCTCGGTTCCGATGCTTTCTTCCCCTTCGGCGACAACATTGAACGCGCTTATAAGAGCGGTGTTTCCTACATCGCAGAGCCCGGCGGCTCTATCCGTGACGATCAGGTTATCGCTACCTGCGACAAGTATGGTATCGCTATGGCATTTACCGGCATGAGACTCTTCCATCACTAATATTTAGGAGATTTTTGATATGAACTTTTTTGAAGAACTCAAAAACTACGACAGCGAAGTAGCTTCTGCTTGTCACGCTGAACTCGAGCGTCAGCAGCACAACATCGAGCTTATCGCTTCTGAGAACATCGTTTCAAAGGCTGTACTTCTTGCCGCAGGCGGAGTACTTACCAACAAATATGCCGAGGGTTATCCTTCAAAGCGTTACTACGGCGGTTGCCAGTGTGTTGACGTTGTTGAGGAAATTGCACGAGAGAGAGCCAAGAAGCTCTTCGGTGCAGAGTACGCCAACGTTCAGCCCCACAGCGGTGCAAACGCTAACCTTGCGGTGTTCTTTGCTCTCTTAAACCCCGGTGACACCGTTATGGGTATGAATCTCCAGCAGGGCGGTCACCTTTCTCACGGCTCACCTGTTAACATTTCGGGAAAATACTTCAACGTTGTTCCCTACGGTGTTAACGATGAGACCGAAATGATTGACTACGACGAGATGAGAAGAATTGCAGTAGAGTGCAAGCCGAAGCTCATCGTTGTCGGTGCTTCTGCTTATTCCAGAACTATAGATTTTGCACGTTGCAGAGAGATTGCTGACGAGGTTGGAGCTTATCTTATGGTTGATATGGCGCACATCGCAGGTCTTGTTGCCGCAGGTGTGCATCCCTCCCCTGTGCCCTATGCAGACGTTGTTACTACCACAACCCACAAGACCCTTCGCGGTCCCCGTGGCGGTATGATCCTCTGCAAAGAGGAGCTCGGCAAACAGATCGACAAGGCTGTTTTCCCCGGTACTCAGGGCGGACCTCTTATGCACATCATCGCTGCAAAGGCTGTTGCCTTCGGCGAGGCTCTCACCGACGAGTTCAAGGCTTATCAGGAGCAGATTGTCAAGAACGCAAAGGTGCTTTGCGACGCTCTTATTGCTGAGGGCATTGACATCGTTAGCGGCGGTACTGACAACCATCTTATGCTTTTAAATCTCACAAAGTTCGGTGTTACAGGCAAAGAGCTCGAGCACAGACTCGACGAAGTGCACATTACCGCTAACAAAAACACTATTCCTAACGACCCTGCGAGTCCGTTTATCACAAGCGGTCTGAGAATCGGTACTCCCGCTGTTACCACACGTGGTTTCAAGGAAGAAGAGATGAAGCTCATCGCCAAGTGGATAAAAGACATCATCGTTGACTTTGAGGGCAACCGCGAGCGCATCACAAAAGAAGTTCAGGCTCTCTGCGAAAAATTCCCAATATACGCTTAAATTTTAAATCCGTACCGTTGCTCTGAAATTGGGGCAACGGTACTCCGACTGCAAGGAGAAGGTTTATGAAGATAATGGTAGTTGGCGGTGGCGGTCGTGAACACGCCATCATCAAGAAACTGAAAGAAAACAAAACCATCAGCGAAATCTATGCTCTGCCCGGTAACGGCGGTATTGCTGCAGACGCTATCTGCGTTGACGTTAAGGCTGTCGACATTGAGGGCATTGTGGATTTTGCGGTGAAAAACAAGATAGATTATGCCGTTGTCGCTCCCGACGACCCGTTGGTGCTCGGTGCGGTTGACGCATTAAACGAAGTGGGTGTTCCCTGCTTTGGCCCTAACAAAGCGGCGGCTATCATCGAGGGTAGCAAGGTTTTCTCCAAAAACCTTATGAAAAAGTACGGTATTCCTACCGCGAAGTACGAAACCTTTGACGATATGAAAAAGGCGCTCGAATATCTCGAAACTGCACCAATCCCCACCGTTATAAAGGCGGACGGTTTGGCACTCGGCAAGGGTGTTATCATCGCGATGACACGCGACGAGGCAAAGGATGCCGTTGCTTCGATGATGGAGGACAAGGTCTTTGGCGCGAGCGGAAGCCGTGTCGTTATCGAAGAATTTTTGACAGGCCCTGAGGTTTCTGTCCTTTCCTTTACCGACGGAAAAACCGTTGTTCCGATGATTTCTTCGATGGACCACAAGCGCGCTCTTGACAACGACGAGGGTCTTAACACGGGCGGTATGGGTACTATTGCTCCCAACCCCTACTACACCGACTCCATTGCAGAGATTTGTATGAAAGAAATTTTTTTGCCCACAGTAAACGCTATGAACAGCGAGGGCAGAAGCTTTAAGGGTTGTTTATATTTTGGTCTTATGCTCACAGAGGACGGGCCTAAGGTTATCGAATACAACTGCCGTTTCGGCGACCCCGAAACTCAGGTTGTGCTTCCGCTTCTTGAAAGTGACCTGCTCACAGTTATGCAGGCGGTCACAAACGGCACTCTCGACAAAACCGAAGTCAAGTTCAAGGACGCGCACGCCGCTTGTGTGGTTATGGCTTCCAAGGGTTATCCGCAGAAATATGAGTCAGGCTTCGAGCTTACTATTGATAAGAGCGTTGCAGATAGCGTTTACGTTGCGGGTGCAAAGCTCGACGGCGGAGTACTCAAAACTGCAGGTGGACGAGTTTTGGGTGTCACTGCGGTGGACAGCACACTTGAAGGGGCTATAAAGTCCGCTTATAAAAAGGTGGAAAAGGTCACATTCGGCAATTCCTTCTGCCGAAGCGACATTGGTGCAAAGGCACTAAAGGCTGGGAGGTAAATATGGTATATCGCATTTTTGTTGAAAAGAAAAAAGAACTCGCAAACGAAGCGCGCGGTCTTTTGTCCGACGTTCGTAATCTTCTCGGAATAAAGTCGGTGTCTGACATCCGTCTTTTAAACCGCTATGATGTTGAGAACATCGAGAAGGACTTGTTTGACTACACAGTTGGCACAGTTTTCTCCGAGCCTCAGCTTGATATCGTCACAACCGAGGTTGACGCTGCAAACGCAAAGATTTTTGCAGTAGAGTATCTCCCCGGTCAGTTTGACCAACGTGCAGACTCTGCGGCACAGTGTGTGCAGATTATCTCGCAGGGTGAACGTCCTACCGTTCGTACTGCAAGGGTTTATCTTGTATACGGTGACGTGACAGACGCGGAGCTTTCTGCTATAAAGAAATACGTCATCAACCCCGTTGAGTCGAGAGAGGCTTCGCTCGAAAAGCCCGAAACCTTAAAGGACAACTTCACAATTCCCACAGAGGTCAAAACTCTTAACGGATTTATAAACCTTGACACAAAGGGACTCGAGGAGTTTATCGCAGACTATGGTCTTGCAATGGACCTTGCTGACATCACATTCTGTCAGGAATATTTCAAGAGCGAAGACCGCGACCCCACTATCACCGAAATTCGTATGATCGACACCTACTGGTCCGACCACTGCCGTCACACAACATTCCTTACTGTTATCGACAGCGTGAATTTTGAGGACGAGCTTTTGCAGTCTACATACGACGAATATATCGCCACAAGAAAGGCTCTCGGCAGAACAAAGCCCGTTTGCCTTATGGACATTGCAACACTTGCAGTACGTCATCTCAAAAAGGCAGGAAAGCTCGACAAGCTCGACGAGAGCGAGGAAATCAACGCTTGTACTGTTAAGATTGACGTTGAGGTTGACGGTGTGAGCGAACCTTGGCTCCTTTTGTTCAAGAACGAAACACACAACCATCCTACAGAAATCGAGCCCTTTGGTGGTGCGGCTACCTGTATCGGCGGTGCTATCCGCGACCCGCTTTCGGGAAGATCCTACGTTTACGGCGCTATGCGCGTTACCGGTGCGGCTAACCCTTTAAAAGACGTTTCCGAAACTCTCGAGGGTAAACTCCCACAGAGAAAGATTGTCACTACTGCGGCGGCAGGTTATTCCTCTTATGGTAACCAAATAGGTCTTGCAACGGGTATCGTTGATGAGATCTACCACGAGGGTTATGCCGCAAAGAGAATGGAAATCGGTGCGGTTATTGCGGCAGCTCCTGCAGAGGACGTTCGTCGCGAGCGTCCTGAAGCAGGCGACGTTGTAATCCTTCTCGGCGGCAGCACAGGCCGTGACGGATGCGGTGGTGC
Organism: Oscillospiraceae bacterium; assembly: GCA_045536425.1. Lineage (GTDB taxonomy): Bacteria > Bacillota > Clostridia > Oscillospirales > Ruminococcaceae > UBA11540. The sequence goes on along the minus strand of JAZSNN010000026.1, from coordinate 92,209 downwards.
GACAGGTTCTTCTAAATCCCACAACCTCAAATCCCTCGAAAGCTGTGGTGCAGAGGTACAGAAGGGTAACGCTCCCGAAGAGAGAAAGCTCCAGAGACTTTTCAGAAACGCAGAAGCTTGCAGAATGATAAAGCGTTGCAACGACTTTGGCGCAGGCGGTGTTTCGGTTGCTATCGGCGAGCTTGCTGACGGTCTTGTGATAAATCTCAATGCAGTTCCCAAGAAGTATGAAGGTCTTGACGGCACCGAGCTTGCTATCAGTGAGTCGCAGGAGAGAATGGCGGTTGTCATCGAGAAAGAGAACGTTGACCGCTTCCTCGAGCTTGCAAAGAGCGAAAACCTGCAGGCGTGTCCCGTTGCCGAGGTTCAGGCAGAGCCCAGACTCGTTATGTACTGGAACGGCAAGGCTATCGTCAATATCAGCCGTGAATTTTTAAACTCCAACGGTGCTGACAAGCACATCGACGTTGTCGCTTCCAAACCCGCTCTCGTAGAGAAAAAGGTTGAAGGCGGATTTGTTGACAACTACAAGGCTCTCGCAGGTGACCTAAACGTTTGTTCCAAGCGCGGACTTTCCGAGAGATTTGACTCCACCATCGGTGCGGGTACAGTTTTGATGCCTTTCGGTGGTAAAAACCAGTTGACTCCCATTCAGGCAATGGTACAAAAAATTTCCGTCGAGAAAAAGCACACCGACGATTGTTCGCTCATGAGCTGGGGCTACAATCCCTTTATCACAGAGCAGAGCCCCTATCACGGCGCTTATATGGCGGTTGTTGAATCTGTTTGCAAATTGATTGCGACAGGCGCAGAGTTTAAGGACGTTTACCTCACCTTCCAGGAGTACTTTGAGAGACTCGGCAAGGACGAGAGACGTTGGGGCAAGCCTCTCAGCGCACTTCTCGGCGCATTCAAGGCACAGATGGAGCTCCAAATCGGTTCTATCGGCGGTAAGGACTCGATGAGCGGAAGCTTTGAAAAGCTCGACGTTCCGCCCACACTCGTTTCCTTTGCTGTTACTACTAACAAAGTTCAGAACATTGTTTCTCCCGAATTTAAAAAGGCAGGAAACCGTGTTATCATTCTCACTCCTGAGTTTGACGCAAACGGACTTCCTGTTACCTCTTCCCTTCTCGAAGTTTTTGCAAAGGTTACAGAGCTTATGAGAAGTGGCAAGGCTGTCGCTTGTTACACTCCCGGTATCGGCGGTGTTGCAGAAGCAGTTATGAAGATGTGCTTCGGTAACGGATTTGGCTTTGATTTTGCAGACACAATGACCGTAAACGACATCTTCGGTTATAACTACGCTTCCTTTGTACTTGAAGTAACAGAGGACGTTGACCCCAAAAACACCATCGGTGTTATCACCGACAAGGGCGCTATCACTCTCGGTGGCGAGAGCGTTTCTCTTGACGAGCTTCTCGGTATCTACGAGGACCAGCTCGAGAGCGTATTCTCCTGCAACGTTAAGGCTTCCAAGTCGGCTCCCGTTGAGGATTTCAGCTACTCTGTAAGTGAGTGGGCAACTCCCGCTATAAAGGTTGCAAAGCCGAAGGTGCTCATCCCCGTATTCCCCGGTACAAACTGCGAATTTGACAGTGCAAAGGCTATGCGTGATGCAGGTGCAGAGCCGAAGATTATGGTAATCAACAACCTCTCCGCTGACGGCATCGCAAGAAGCGTTGAGGATTTCGCAAAAGAGCTTTCTACCTCCCAGATGGTATTCATCCCCGGCGGTTTCTCGGGCGGTGACGAGCCTGACGGAAGCGGTAAGTTCATTACTGCATTCTTCAGAAACGCGGTGGTCAAGGACGAGGTCACAAATCTTCTCGAAAACCGCGACGGACTTATGTGCGGTATCTGTAACGGATTCCAGGCGCTTATAAAGCTCGGTCTTGTTCCCTATGGAAAGATTATCGACACAGACGAGAATTGTCCTACACTCACCTTCAACACAATCGGCCGTCACCAATCGAGAATCGTTCGCACAAGAATCGCATCTAACAAGTCTCCTTGGCTCAGTCTCACAAACGTTGGCGACATCTACAGCGTGCCGATATCTCACGGTGAAGGAAGATTCTTGGCAAGTGAGGAACTTATCCGCGAGCTCGCAAAGAACGGACAGATTGCTACACAGTACGTTGACCTCAGTGGCAAGGCTACCGACGACGTTCACTTCAACCCCAACGATTCTATGTTCGCTATCGAGGGTATCACCTCTCCCGACGGACGTGTAATCGGCAAGATGGGTCACTCCGAGCGTGTGGGCAAGGGTCTTTACAAGAACGTTTCGGGCGACTATGACATCAAGATGTTCGAAGCTGCAGTTAAATATTTTAAATAATCGGAGGGAAAAACAATGGCTTATATGACCGACATTGAGATTGCTCAGCAGTGCAAAATGAAGCCGATTGGCGAGATTGCGAAAGCCGCAGGTATCGGCGACGAATACATTGAACAATACGGCAAATACAAGGCAAAAATCGACTATGTTTCCTTCTTCAAGGATTGCAAAAAGGAGGACGGAAAGCTCGTTTTAGTTACCGCAATCACGCCTACCCACGCAGGTGAAGGCAAAACCACCACTACAATCGGTCTTACCGACGGACTCAGAAAGATTGGCAAGAATTCTGTTGCTGCTCTCCGCGAGCCCTCCTTGGGCCCCGTATTCGGCGTCAAGGGCGGTGCGGCAGGCGGCGGGTGGGCACAGGTAGTGCCAATGGAGGACATTAACCTCCATTTTACCGGTGACTTCCACGCTATCGGTGCTGCAAACAATCTTCTCGCTGCTATGCTCGACAACCACATTCAGCAGGGCAACGCTCTTAACATCGACGTTAGAAAGATCACCTGGAAGCGTTGCGTTGATATGAACGACCGTCAGCTCAGATTCGTTGTAAACGGTCTCGGCGGAAAGGCAAACGGCGTTCCGCGTGAGGACGGATTTGACATCACTGTTGCAAGTGAGATTATGGCAGTTCTTTGTCTTTCCAGCTCTATCACCGACCTCAAGGAAAGACTTTCGAAAATTATCGTTGGTTACACCTACAATGACGAGCCTGTTACCTGCGGTCAGCTCAATGCGCAGGGTGCTATGGCCGCTCTTCTCAAGGACGCGCTAAAGCCCAACCTCGTACAGACACTCGAGGGCACTCCCGCGTTTGTTCACGGCGGTCCTTTCGCTAACATTGCACACGGCTGTAACTCGGTTACCGCTACAAAGCTCGCGATGAAGTGTGCAGATTATGCTATCACAGAGGCAGGCTTTGGTGCTGACCTCGGTGCAGAAAAATTCCTCGATATCAAGTGCCGTATGGCAGGACTCACTCCCTCTGCGGTTGTTATCGTTGCTACTGTTCGTGCTCTCAAGATGCACGGTGGTCTTTCCAAAAAAGAGCTTGACCACGAGGATTTGGTAGCTCTTGAAAAGGGTATCCCGAACCTTCTCAGACACATTGCAAACATCAAGAACGTTTACGGACTTCCTTGCGTTGTTGCAGTTAACCGCTTCCCCACTGATACAGATAACGAGATTGAGTTTATCATTGCTAAGTGCAAGGAGCTCGGTGTTAACGTTGTTCTCTCTACCGTTTGGGCAGACGGCGGCAACGGCGGTGTTGAACTTGCAAAAGAGGTTGTTCGTCTTTGCGAGGAAGAAAAGCCAAACTTCACCTTCTCCTACGAGGATGATATGACCCTCAACCAGAAGATTGAGGCTGTTGTCAAGAAAGTGTACGGCGGTGACGGTGTGAATGTTCTTCCCGCAGCACAAAAGCAGATCGACAGACTCGAGGAGCTTGGTTTTGGCAAGTGTCCTATCTGTGTTGCAAAGACACAGTACAGCTTCTCCGACGACCCGACAAAGCTCGGTGCTCCCGAGAACTTTACCGTTACTGTTAAGAACGTTAAAATCTCTGCAGGTGCGGGATTTGTGGTTGTGCTCACAGGTGACATTATGACAATGCCCGGTCTTCCCAAGGTTCCTGCTGCTGAGCGCATCGACGTTGACGAAAACGGAACTATTTCCGGTTTGTTCTAAGAGATAAAAGACCCACCAGCGCATTGAAAATGCGGGTGGGTACCCCAAAACCTTGTTGTTTCACAATTAAAGCGGCGACTTCTTTTGAAGTCGCCGCTTTTTGTTTTAGCCTATTTTCTTCATTGAAATGTCGTCGATAAGGATATCTCGCTTGGTTCCGTCGGCATAGCCAACACAAAGTATCATACCAAGAAGCTGTTCGGGGTCTCCTTCGTATTTGTAGAGATAGGTTATCTCCTGCCACTCGTCTGTGAGAGGACTTGTGGTGTAGTTTTTGGTAACGCTCCACTCGTCTGTAACACCGATTCCAACCTTTGTACTGTCACAGTCTGCGGAAGCCTTTTTCACCCACGCGGTGATTTCGTACTCGCCTGTTCCGTACTGACGGAGAGTTTCGGCGATATCCTGGTAGATTCCGCCGTCTGCACCCCACTGATATTCATATACGCGGATTGCGTGCTTGGAGTCGTGTCCATCGTCGGAAAGGGCAAGTCTTGTGAAGTTTCTTGTTACCCAATTCATCGAAAGTCCGTTTTCAAAGTCACCTTCGCGAAGCAGATTGCCTGTTCTTTCGATGTTCTTTACCTTTATGTCCTTACCGTCAACCACAACTGTTGTATCTATGAGATTTGCAAGGTCAGTGGTGCTGAGCATTGCCTTTTCGTCTGCTACTGCGATTTCGTAGCTCTTGCCGTTATAGCTGAAGGTGAGCTTTTTATCGGCTACCTTGATATTCTCGAACGCGAGTGCCTCGAGTATCTCATAGGCAGAAACATATACCGCGCCATCCTTTTCGTAGGGCTGATATTTAGTTTCAAGCTTGCGTGCACCAACAAAGGTTCTATAAACCTTTACCTCTTCTGCGAGAGTTGTGGTATTGGGCACAAGGCAAACTGCGCTCTTATCGTTTGTATCTGCGATATTGATGGTGTTGTTTTCGGTGTTCATATTAGAATGGGTTTTCAAAAGCTCCTCGCCAAGCAGTTCATCGCCAACCCAAACGTTATCAAAGTTTATGGTCGCATTTGTGCTTTCATCGTCACAGTTGATGATGCGCGAAGCACCCTTGAGCGTGGGAAGCGAAAGGTTTTTGAAAACGTAGTTCTTTACAGAGTCGATAGTATATGTGATTTTGAACACCGTTGCACTTCTGTCACTATCTATAGCCGTGCAATTTTCAAGCACGAGCTGTATCGCTTTTTTACTCGGTCTTTCGGGAAATTCGTGCTTCATAAAGCTTCCGTAGCGGAGAACGTCGATATTCTTGAAGACAAGCGGGTCTCCCTCGAGGTTGCCCTGCGGGAACAAGAAAGCATAGTCGGTGATGATGATTGTATTTTTAACGAGGAAATTCTCTACAAATCCGCCGCCGATTACAAAAACATTATCGCTTATATTGAAGTAGCAGTTATCAAAGTGTACTCCGTATGCTCCATCCCAAATCGAGAAGCCGTCGGTGGAAATCTGGTTGGAAATAACCTTTACGCCGTCAAATTTGAGGTTTTTGCCGTTGACGGTAACGATATTAAAGGTGTGTGCGTCCAAGAACCTTACGTTCTCAACAAGAAGATTCTCAGAGCCGTTGACCATACACATATATGCGGCATCAGCTACCTTCATTCTTGTGGGGGAGGATTCGATAAATGCACCGTTTCCGTAGATGTGCACGTTCTTTCCGTTTACGTCAAGACGTGCCTTTACGAGTGCGCCTGCCTCGAGGTATACTGTCGTATCGTCGCCTACGTTTAGCACTCCGCCCTCTATTTCGTGATATCCTGCCTCAAAATAAACAACGTTATCGGCGTTTTTGTTGGGAGCATTTTCTTCGGGCTTCTCGGCAAAGATGGTGAGGTGGGTATCCTTGTCCTCATTGAGCTTTAGCACCGTTACACAGGGCTTATCGACGGTATAGGTGATCACGTTGCCGTTGATTTCGGAAGGAATCGCCTTCGAGCTCGGCATTATGGTATAGGAGCTGAAGTTATTATGTACTGTGATTTCAACGGTTACGGGGTCGCCCGAAAACGCAAACTCTGCGTAGCGTCTATGCTGGTCCCAGTTATTAACTGTACGAATAAAATAGTCCGAAGCGTATACGGGGTTATAGACGGGGATTTCAATCGCTTTATCGCATTGTATTATTCTAACAGTATAGTCGTAGTCCCTCGGAAGCCTGTCTGCAGGGATTTCGGGGTATTTGATGAGTGTTGTAGCAGTGTTCATATCGTTGTCCTCCATTCTCTGTCTTTAATTATACAGGGAAAACGAGCATAAAACAAGTAAAAATGCTCTTTTTATAATTTCAATTGATGTGCGCTGTTTGTTATATTGATTGTACCATTTGCAAGGTTGTTTTTCAAGACAAAAGTCCGCAGTGTTTAAAAACTGCGGACTTTATTTTTAACCTACCTTTACCATTGAAACATCGTCGATGAGAATATCACGGACTGAGCCGTCTGCGTAGCCCACGCAGATGAGCATTCCGGTAAGCTTATTCGGGTCGCCCCAATAGGAGTAGCTATAGGTTATCTGCTGCCACTCGCTTGTGAGCTTTATCTGTGAATAGCTGTCGTAGTTCCAGTCGGTTGCTACGCCCATTCTCAGATTCGAGGTGTTGCACTTAGAGGATGCTTTCTTGACCCACGCGGTAAACTCATAGACACCGGGACCGTGCTGACGGATGATGTCGGCGATATCCTGATATACGCCTCCATCGGGGTTTCCGTCCTGATAGTCATACGCACGGAGAGCTATATTTCCGCTGTGTGCATCGTTGGACTCAGCGAGAGGTGTGAAGCTTCTTGTTGTCCAAGGCATCTTTACGCCTTCCTCGAAGCCGGGGTTCTTGAGAAGGTTTTCTCTTGTTTCGATATTATATACCTGTATTCTGTCTGCGGTAGTGCTTATCTGTGTTTTTATGAGGTTTGAAAGGTCGGAGGTGCTTACCATCGCCTTTTCATCCGATACCTTTATCTCATAGTTTTGATAGATATCCTTGAAGGTGAGCTTGCCACCCGAAACCTTTATATCTTTGAATCCGAGTTTTTCGAGAATCTCGAGTGCAGAGACGTAGATCTTGCCACCCTGCTCGTAGGGACGGTATTTGGACGAGAGGGGAAGGTCTCCTATATAGACGTTTCTAACCGTTACAGGCTTTGAAAGGTTAACGGTATTGGGCTTGATGCAAACGTCAGAGGAGTCGTTTCTATCGGTGACGATTATCTCGTTGCCTGATTTGGGAAGGGTCGAACGGCTGGAGAGAAGTCCTGCGGTTACCGGTGAATTTCCGATCCAGACGTTATCAAAGGTCAGTGTTGCGTTTTTAGCGTCCTCGTCGGCATTTATCAGGGTCTGCGCCAAATTAGCCGGAAGAGAAACGTTTTTGAGCGAGTAGCTCTTTATAGCGTCGATGGTATCGGTTATCTTCAAGAATCCGCCCGATCTATCGTTATCGATAGCACAGCAGTTCTCAATTACGAGGTTTACCATCTTGTTTCCGGGCTTTTCGGGATATTCGTGCTTCATAAAGTTACCGAAGCGAAGGATGTCGATATCCTTGAACACCATAGGTTCGCCCGTGAGCTTTCCTTGCGGGAAGAAGACGGCGTAGTCGGTCATAATTATTGTATTGCTTACACAGAAGTCCTGTATACCGCCACTTGCTACAAAAACGTTATCGCTTATATTGAAGTAGCAGTTATCCATCTGCATTCCGTACACGCCGCCGCCCCAGACAGAAAGTCCGTCGGTGGAAATCTGGTTGGAAAGCACCTTTACACCGTTGAAGCTAATCTTTATACCGCTGCTTATGACGATATTGAAGCTATGCGCATCCAAAAGTCTTATGCCCTCAAGGCTGAGGTTTGCCGAACCGTTGAGCATACACATATAGGATGTGCCGCTGACCGCCGCTCTTGTGGGAGAGGACTCAAGGAACGCGCCTCTACCGAAGATACGGGTATTTTGTCCGTTTACGTCAAGACGAGCCTTTACAAGTGCGCCGGGCTCGAGGTATACTATTGCGTTGCTGCCTACGTTCAAAACGCCATGCTCCAGCTCGTGATAGCCTGCCTTGAAGTAGACTATCTTTTTGGAATAGGTAGTCAGGCCATTGCCTTCCTCGTGGAAGCCGGGCTCGAAGATGACCACGTTATCTCCCTCTGTTATAGGTCTCTCGGTTTCGGGAGCCTCGGCAAAGATGGTGAGGTGGGTATCCTTATCATTGTTGAGCTTTAATACGGTTGTGCAGGGCTTATCCAAAGTGTATGTAATTACGTTGCCGTTGATTTTGGAGGGTATCTCCTTTGAGCTCGGCATTACGGTGTATGAGGAGAAGCTCTTGTATACGGTAATCTCTACGGTTACGGGCTCTCCTGTAAACGCAAATTCTGCATAGCGTCTATGCTGGTCAAAGTTGTAGACCTGTCTGTTGAAGTAGTCCGAAGCATATACGGGGTCATAGACAGGGATTTCGATGCTCTTCTTGCCCTGAATTATTCTGACCTTATAGTCGTAGTTTCTGGGAAGCTTATCCTCGGGATATTCGGGATATTTTATGAGTGTGTCTTTGTATGTAACAGGGACGTAGTTGGGGTCATCCTCTTCCTCGGGTTCGCTTGACACGTCCTCGGAAGAAACAGCATCAGACACGTCTTCTGACGAAACGTCTGTTGAAGGCTCTACTGTCGAGATGTCCTCAGACGGATCTTCGCTCTGTGACGGGGTTGTCTGACAACCGACAAACAAAATGGAAAGTGCAAGTAGTAGTGCTGCAATTTTCTTTATTTTCATAAAAATCCTCCGTTTCTTTACCTACTATTATATAGATAAATGCCTTTATTTACAAGTGGTTTTTACAAACTAATCTAGCTTTGTCATCGAAACGTTATCAACAAGGATATTTTGGGTCGAGCCGCTTTGACCGATCGTGAGCATAAGGCCTTTCAGGTTTACTGTGTCATATTGTGTGAACACAAATTCGACCTGCTGCCAATTGTCCGTGACGTCAAAATTCTTGGAATCGATGATATGCTCCCAGCTATCTGAGAGGAATATCCTCATATTGTTGCCCTTTGTACCCGCTTCGGCATTTTTGACCCACGCGGTAACGCGGTATTTGCCCGTGCCGTGCTGACGGACAACGTCGGCGATGTCCTGATAGATTCCGCCTTCATTTCCCCAGGTGTATTCGCCCATACGGATAGCGTATTGTCCGCTCTGTGCGTCGGTCGAGAGGTAGAACTTTGTGAAGTTTCTTGTCACCCAGTTCATCGAAAGTCCGAGCTCGAAATCGGGGTCACGGAGAAGGTTGTCTTCTCTCTTTATATTGGTTACGCTTATTCTGTTTCCTACAAGAGCGATGCCTGTGTTGATTGTTTCTGCAAGGGTAGCGATATCCACCATTGCCTTTTCGTCCTCTACCGCTATTTCGTAGGTCTTATCCGCGTATGAGAAGGTGAGCTTTCCGTCTTCAACCTTGATATCCTCAAACAGCATTGCTCTCAGTATTTCGTAGGCGGAAACGTAGATTTTTCCGTCCTTTTCGCAGGGCTGATATTTGCACTCTATTCTACGGTTTCCGACATAGACGGCGTAGGGAGTTACCCATTTGCCGAGTATGACATCGTTTCTCTTTATTGTGACCGCTGACTCGTCGGTTGTATCGAGGTAGGTTACGGTGTTATTCTTGCTGTAATCAAGGGTGTCTTTTTGGGAGATGAGCTTTTTGGAAATCGGCTCTCCCCCTACCCACACGTTATCAAAGGTTATTGAAACGTTTTCCACGTCTTCTCCCTGATATGAGCCTTCGGTAGTCGAAATATAGTCGCTCCACGGGTCGTCGATTCTGGGAACCGACACGTTTTTCAGGTAGTATTTCTTCTCGGCTGTGCCACCGTAGCGGGAAATTATGAAATGACCCGCTCTGTCGCTATCAATCGCGGTACAGTTTTCGAGCACGAGGTCGACAATTTTATTTCCTACCTTATTGGGATAGTGGTGGGTGATGAAGGTGTTATAGCGAAGGACGTCGATATTCTTGAATACTATCGGGTCGCCCGTGAGCTTTCCTTGCGGGAAGATGAAGGAGTAGTCGGTGATGACGATAGTATCGTTTACAAAAAAGTCCTGAATACCGCCGCCTATTACAAAGACATTGTCGCTTATATTGAAATAGCAGTTATCCATCTGCATTCCGTACACGCCGCCGCCCCAAACGGAGAGTCCGTCTGTAGAAACCTGATTACAAAGCATTTTGGCGCCGTTTATCTTGATGCCTACACAGCTGTCAAGCACGATATTATAGGTGTGCGCGTCCAAAAATCTGACGTCTTCGATGCTTACCATAGAAGCGCGGTTGAGAACACACATATACGACGTGCCGCTGACAGCTTGTCTTGTGGGAGAGGGCTCTACGAAGGCGCCTCTGCCGTAGATGCGCACGTCCTGTCCGGCAATGTCAACTCTTGCTTTTACCAAAGCTCCGGGCTCGAGGTATACTACTGTTTTGTTGCCCAGATTCAAAACACCGCTTTCAAGCTCGTGGTAGCCTGCTGCAAAGTACAGTGTTTTGTTCGAGAAGCTTTCTATAATTCCACCCTGATCGTGATAACCGGGTTCGAAGTATACCACCTTATCAGCGTTGACGTTAGGTCTCTCGGTTTCGGGAGCCTCGGCAAAGATGGTTAGGTGAGTATCCTTGTCGTTATTGAGCTTTAGAACCGTTGTGGTGGGCTCGGTCAGCGTATATGTAATCACATTGCCGTTTATCTGAGAGGGAATCGCCTTCGAACTTGGCATTACGGTATAGCGGTCAAACTCGAGGTGCACGGTGATCTCTACCGTCACAGGCTCGCCTGTAAACGCAAACTCCGCATAGCGTCTATGCTGGTCGAAGTTGTTGACCGTATTTGTGAAATAATCGGAGGCATAGACGGGGTTGTAAACAGGAAGCTCGATGGCCTTGTCACCCTGTATTATTCTGACAGAATAGTCATAGTCCCTCGGTAGCTTGTCCTCGGGATATTCGGGGTATTTGATAAGTGTTTCTGTCGATTCCACCACGACAAATTTATCCTCCTCTTGGCTGCTTGTCGGTATATTTATCTCGGGAGGAAGCTGCATCGACGATTCCATCGAGGGCTCTTGTGAAGATTGCTCGGGCTGTTGTATCGGCAATTGACAGCCTGTGAGCAGCATAGCCGCAGTGAGAATAATTATCGGCAGTGTGCGTTTTTTCATTTTGTTTCCTCCGTTTGTTGTCGGGTGGTTTATCCTATAATCAAACAAAGCCCTGCTTCTGCGTGAAACAGGGCGCGTTTATTATCTCAAATAGCTTTTTACAAGTGTCTGCAAAAGCTCGTCACGGTCTATCTTTCTGATGAGGCTTCTTGCATTTTTGTGGGTAGTTATATACGTCGGGTCCTCGGAAAGAATGTAGCCTACAATCTGGTTTATAGGGTTATATCCCTTCTCCTTGAGAGCGTTATAGACCTCGGTGAGAATGTCCTTTATCTCTTTTTCTCTATCCTCATATATGGAAAAGGCTATGGTCGGTTCCTGCATATAAATACCTCCGTTTCAAGTTATATATCAATAATACATTATAGACGGAAATTTTTCAAGCGTTTTTTGAGCATTTTGAGCACCGGTATCAAAAGTAGTACCTCTACGGGCAGAAAAATAGCCTTTAAAAGTCTTACTGCCAGCATCGGCACAAACGCTGAGCCGTAGTTTATTGACAGCACCGCGGTGGTCAAAAGCATCGTTACCAAAACAAAGTTTGTGGCGGTAGAGAGTATAATGCGTGTAGTCAGTTTTTCGGCTTTGTACAGAAAAAGTCCGTACAAAAATCCGCTTGCCACCATACAGAGTGTTATTCCAAAGAAAAAGCCTCCGCTGGTTTTGGGCATCATAAGGGTGGAAATCAAATCGATGAGTCCTCCGCAGATTGCGGCAGGTACTGCCCCATAGAGCATTCCCACTACCGCCATTGGCAGAAACGCCCATTTAAACATCAAATCTGTGCTTATCGGGACAGTGCCAAAGGAGTGAAGCACTACTCCGACCGCTACCATCAGCGCGGTTATCGCGAGGGTGGCGGGTTTTTTGAGTTCCTTGATAGAATCGGTAATGTTTTTCAAGTCAAACGCCTCCATAACAAATCACTGTTCATAATGAAGGCTATCCACTATGATACAGCGGGATGCGAAAAAAGCACCGCAGGCTTTTGCCATTCGTCCGCAAAACAACTCCCCGTTTTCGCGGCACTTCGTCCTATTGGACACGCGCTTTTTTCTACTCTGAATCTCTTATGATATACAGTATACCACTAACTGTACAAAAGATAAAGTCTTTTTTGAAAATTCGACCGTTTTTAAACAGAAAAACGGAGTGTGCAAAAGCACACTCCGTAAAATTTTGATTAACCAACGATACCCGAACGCTCGATACTCTCTGTAAACTGTCTCTGGAAGATGATATACAGTATGAGCATCGGTGCGATGGACATCAGCGCACCTGCCTGTACGTAGGTTGCCTTCTTCAGCGGGTCGGTTGTCGAAACGATACCTTCAAGTCCGCCTCCCTGCAAGCCTGCAAGCTTGGTGGAGATGGTGGGAACGGCGTTGATAAACATCGACGCGTTGAAATAGTCGTTCCAATACCATACGAGCGAGAAGAGGAATACCGTTACGAAAACGGCTGTCGCGTTTGGGAGCATTACTCTCCAGAAGGTCTTGAACTTTCCGCATCCGTCAATCCAAGCTGCCTCCTCGAGCTCCTTGGGAAGTCCGCGGAAGAACTGACGGTAGATGAAGATGTAGAGTCCCGCACGGATACCGGTACCGAAGAGTGCCGGTATGTAGAATACCCAGTGGGTGTTCAAAAGGCTTATGTATACGGGCTCAAATGATGCACCCGCAACCAGCTCGCCTATCCAGTTGTAAACACTCAGAATACCGAAAAGGTCAAAGTTACGGTAGGTTCCGTAGAGGGAAATGAGGATTGTCTGAACAGGAACGATGATGGTCATTATTACCAAACCAAACATAAGTCCTCTGCCCTTGAACTTAAATCTTGCAAAGCCGTAGCCGACAATTGCACAGACAAAGACCTGAATTATGGAGCTTACTACGTCGAGTGTTATTGTATTCCACAGAGAATTCCAATAATCCATCGCCTTTAGTGCGCCCTTGAGGTTTTCGAGTGTGAAGTGTCTGGGAATCCATACGACCGAGGGGTCATACATATCCTCGAGAGTTCTAAACGACATACTGAACATATAAAGTATCGGATAGATGAGGACGAACGACATTCCGAGAATGATAAAGGTTCTGAAAAGCACCCAGCAGAGCTTTATGAGACCCTGTGCGATAATCTTCATTCTTATCTTGCGCTTTTCCGGATCCTTGAAGTCATTCACGATAGTAAGGAGGCGCGATTTCATTTTTGCTATATAAGTCATTTTATCCCCTCCTTAGTCTACCTGATAGAATGCAATCTTATTGAGTGCGAAGTTTACCACACCAAGAATTGCAAGAATGCATATAAAGAATATCCAAGCAACCGCAGAGCTGTAACCGTATCTCATCTCGAAGAAGCCGAGTTTGTAGACGTATTGCATAACCCCGTTTTGATAATCCGTAAACGAGTCGATAACCGAGTAGGTTACGTTGATGATAATCTGAGGAGTAATCATCGGGAAGGTGATCTTCCAGAAGGTCTCCCAAGCGGTTGCACCCTCAACCTTTGCAGCCTCGTAGAGCTGACCGGGCACACTCTGAAGTCCTGCGAGGAAGAGAAGTATCTGCACGCCCGACTTCCACGTGATGTTGAAGATGTTGTCTGCTATTGTTACGAACAGTTCGATGAGTTCATCGCTAAAACCACTGTTCATAAGGATAGTCTGTATACTTCCTACCGAGAACATCGAAGAGGTCTGTCCGCCCTGCTCTACCTGTCCTGCGTAGTAGTCGTTGTTGATGATACTGATGATGATACCGGAAGTTACGATAACGGGAAGGAAGAAGACCGCTCTCGCGAAAACTCTTCCTCTGAACTTCTGGTTGAGTATCAGCGCGATGAACATACTGAAGATGATGATTACGGGAACCTGCCACAGAATGTTACCGAGCGCTGTACCGAGCTTCGGAAGGAAGTTGATGTCTCCTTGGAATGCCTCGATGTAGTTTTCAAAGTTATTCCATTTGGTGATTGTTCCGCCGAGTACGAACTGAACGTCGGTCAAGCTGTACCAAATAGATTTAATCATCGGAATTATGAAGAACATACATACGCCGAAGATAAAAGGAGATATGAACAGCCAACCTGCTCTTGCCTGCTGCTGACTGAGGTCGAGCGTTCTTCTCGGTTTCTTTGCCTTTTTAGTCTTCTGCTCTACAGTTTCAGCTGTTTTTACCATTGTTTCGGTTGCCACGATCACATTCCTCCTTTCTTCACGTCATAGGACATAGATTTTACTGTGCGTCCGTCAACGTCTACGTCATAATCAGAATAGTTGACGATGATGGAAGTTCCGTCTGCGTAGAGGGTTTCGAATACTTCCTTCTGAACCTGTCTATGATTCTGAATCTCAACGTCCTGAAGGTCGCCGAGTATTCCGTTGACCTCTGCGTACATCTCTGCCGCTGTGTCAAGCCAGATGCTATAGTCAGAAGCATAGAGGAAGTTATACGCAGAATCTCTGAGCTGACTTGTCTCTTTAGCTGTCATAAGGAACATAAGGCTGGAGCCGGTTTCGATGGTCTTGAGGAATGCTTCGTCGATATCACCCGACTCACTGATTGCGGGAGATGAGTAGGATACCCAACCGTGAAGCACTGTCTGCACAAAGGGAACAGCATAGTCGCTGACCATAAACTGACTGGAGAAGGATGCTACGTTGGAAAGGTAATCAGCGTAAACCATTGCGTATTCGTTGGGCTGATTCATCAACATAGAAATTCCGTCTTCCTTGAGTTCCTTGAGGTTTGCGGAAACTGTGTTTACCAGCATATCAATGTCATAGTATTTGTCGGTTCTATAGTCGGAATATACGGTATTTGTGATAGACTCAAGTGCAAGGTTTTTCAGTCCGAGCTTTGCGTAGTTCTTTTCGAACTTGTCGAAAATTCCGTCATAGAGTCTTGTGGAAACGTAGAAAGAAGGTCTTGCTTTCAAATCCTTGGTTCCTGAGCCCAGATTAAAGGCATATTTCTGTATCGGTGTTCTTCCGACTGATTTTGCAACCAAGGAAGACTGGGAGTATCCATTACCGCCACCGCTTACGTTTACGAACTCTACGCTCGGGAAAATCTTGGCGTTGAGCTCCTCTGCGGTCTTCAAAAGTTTTTCGTATCCGGATTTTCCTCCGAGCTTACTCTCATACTTAAGGTTTGTGGGAACCTTTGTGTTGGTTCCGCCCTTCTGCCATCCCTTATACTCGACAACCGTATTGGTTATTCCAAGTTCGGAAGCTTCCTTGAGTATCATTGCAAGCTCATCATAGGTGGTCATTGCAACTGTCTCTTTTATCGGGATTCCAAGGAAGTTACCGTTCTTTGTAACGGCACCGTAAACCTCCATATACAAGGGCATTTCCTCGTCAAAGGTCTTCTTGGAGAAGCCGTAGGTGTCAACAAGGTACTGTCTATACTCTCTTGCCATTCCCGAATAGCTTACGTCGTCCTGGTCGAGGAAGAAGTATTCTACAGAGAAGTTAGTAGAGCTGAAGGGCATTGTTGCGATAAGGGTGAGCATCTTTGCGTCCCAGTTACCTTCACCCATTGTGTAGCTGTCCTTTTTACGCATTTCAAAGTTTGCGTATGCGTTGTTGAATGCGGAGCGCTTGGGAGAAGAGGAGTTTGCATTGACGTCTGCATCGGAGCCCTCAATAACAGCGACAAATCCTGCATTATCCTTTACAATTCCGAAAACGGGAAGTGTCTGCTGCTGCATAACTGTGTAGTCTACGCTGAGAACAACCGACTGGTCACGTCCGTATACAGGACGGGTGTATTCGATACGGTGTCCCTGTCCGTTGTTGAAGTTGATGATAGCACCGGAGCCGTCGGGAACGAAGAGGTATCCCTCGTCAGCTATACTGCCGGAGCCAAACATAGGTATCAGGGAGATTGTCATAATTCTCTGTGTAGAATATTCTTCAATCTCTTTTACGATAACCTCTGCCTTGAAGGAGTTGTTATCGGAAATTGTGTATTCTACAGGAATTTTAAATCCCTCTTTGTCACGGCTGAAGTCATAGATGACCTTTACGCCGTTTTCAATCTCGATTATCTCGAAGGTTCCGCGGTTTACGCAGGCAACGAGTGAGTTTGCGTTAGCAGCGATGTTCTTTGCGTCAACGTAGTTTACCCAAAGCTGTGCCTGCTGCTGAAGCTTGAGAGAGCCTGTTACGTAGGGGTCATCCTTTACGTTTACAGGGTTTGTAAACCAAATCTCGCCTGTTTTTGTGTTCTTGACCGCGATATTGATATACTTATCGTCGTTTTTGGTATTTCCGGGTTCAACGGTTCCAACGTAGAGCTCGAGGTCTCCCTTGGTTGCCGTCTTTTTCATCAATGCGAGTGCTTCTTCATCAGAAATGAACTCGAAGTCTTCAACTGAAGGAGTTGTGTCCTCTACTGCTTCGTTGGAAGGTGCTTCGGTTGTCGCATCGGTGGTGTCCTCTGTGGTTGCATCGACAGCGGGTGCCGTGAGAAGGACATTGTTTTCGCCCTCTGCCTCGTCAGCGTATACCGCTACGGAAAGGCAAGACAGGATTGTGGACACAGCGAGAATCAAGCACAAAAGCTTTTTAAAATTATACATTGTGTTTCCTCCTATCCTAGCCTTATGTTCTAAAGGTGATCTCGGTGTACAGGCTCATTACAAAGCTGTATACCTGATTCCAAAGTGATCCCGCAAGAACACAAAGGAACAGAATGATGAATACTCCGAGAAGTGCTGCAAGTACGGAGAACAGAGTCTTTTTGAAGGTGTACTGATGTACTGTGTTAAGACCTATAAATCCGACTGCAAGTGACCACATAAGTCCAACTGTAGAGAGCATAGACACGAAGGTGTATTCGCTCGTTACTACAAAGTTGGAAAGAAGTGTGGTTATCAATCTTGTGCACGCAAAGGGTACGAGAGCGTATCCTACTGCTACGTAGATTTCGGAGAAGCGTCCTTCACCGTCAAACAATGTACATACCGACCAGTTTGCAACTGAGAAAAGTACGAAAGGAATGAGGTTTGATACGGCGAGAAGCAGAATGTTGAGATCCTCGGGCTTGTTTGTTGTGAACAAGAAGCCTGTGAACTGAAACTCAACGATAGCGGACAGATAGTAGAGCATCAAAAACACTGTTGCCCAGAGAATAGAGCCCTTTCTGTGCCATTTGATTTCCTCAAAGCCTGCGAAGGGATGAACGAGGGTGTATAAAGCAAGTTTAAGCTTTTCCATTACCTGTCACCTCCTGCGGTTTTCTTTTTGATCTTTATCTTTTTGAGTGCGGGGAGCGCTATCAATATGACTACAATTACCGCTGCTATTGCAAACAGAATACCGAAGTTTCTCTTGAGGAACGCTGTACGAACCTCAATATATGCGTTTTCGTAGCTGTCACGGTCATATGCGAGCTCTGCATACTCGAGTGCCTTTTCAAAATCGCCTGCCTCATATGCTGCGCGGCTAAGACTGATGTATGCAACGTCATAGTTACTGTCGAGCTTGAGAACCTCTGTCCAAGGCTCGATTGCTGCCTCGTATTCACCGAGGTTATAGAGCTGAATACCCTCTTCAACGAGCTCACCGAAGGTGGTCTGCTTGAAGGTGGTGATAGAGCCGTCCTCAGAGTCGAGAACGTAAACGGTAGTTCCTCTTACCTCTACAGCTACTGCACTGAGGAAGGTTCCGAACTGCTGTCCGTTTGTCTTTCCTGCTGCACCGAACACGTAGAGGAAGTTGAAGTCGCCGTCATAAGCGAAGATCTTCTGCTGTTCAGTGTCAAGAAGGAAGAGCATTGTAGAGTCTTTGTTTGTAACGGTATCGGTAAAGTTGTTACCTGTACGTGTACCGCCGACGATTCTAATCTCGGAGTCACCGAGAACAAGGTTGGAGTTTCCGATGTCAGCGTAGTATCTACGGCGCTGTTTTGCGATGTTAACGCCCTTAGGATTCAGCTTTTTGAGCTGGTTGACGTTGTTATAGGTACTTACGTACTGTGTAGCATAGATAAATCCGTCGTTGGAGATGTGCATACTCTTGTACTCGACAGGAGTGTTGGACGTAGCCTGATCAGCCATCTCGTCAGACCAGAATCTCTCCCAGAAAGCACGTGCTATAACCTCGGCGGTTACCTGTACCTTTGCGGTTCCGTAGTAGGAAAGGAATTTTCCACTCTCGTCGAAGGTCAAAATACCCTTATTGTTAGAACGGCTGAGGATATAGACGATTCCTGCGTTGTCGGCGAAAACTCTTATCGGGAGAAGCTCGTCGGTCTGCTCGTAGATTTCGTCGCCCTCAGGCTTTACGATGAGGCTTCTGACTGTAAGGTCGGGGTTTGCAACGATGACTCTCTTGTTTCCTGTATCAGCAACGTAGATACTTCCGTTTTTATGAACGAACATACCCTCGGGCTGATTGAAGGTGATAGTTTCACCGTTGTAGGTCATAGAATCGATGACTCCGATATAGTTCATATCGGCATCGAGCATTACGATACGGTTGTTACCGGTATCGGTGACGTACATAATGTCATCGGGACCGATGAAGAAATCCTGCGGTTTGGAAAACTCGCCGGCACCGACGCTTATGCCCGAGTAGTAGTTATCGGGCATATATCCTGTAGGTGCGGGAACGGATTTCTTCCAAGCGTTATAGCTGTATCCGTAGTATGCAACCTGTGCGGATGCTGGAACTGCAACTGTTGTTACCAAAACTATGGCAACCATAAGTATTGAAATTATCTTTTTCATATTCCCGCCCCCCTTACTTAATGCCTGCCGTTGACATCGTTTCGATAACACGGCTCTGCGAAATTATAAAGGTGAATATAGGCGGTATGATGAGAAGCAGGGATGCTGCCATACCAACACCCATACGCGCGATACCGACAGATGCAATCTGCGAAAGCGCTGTGGGGAGCATCTTGAGCTGCTCGTCGAAGATGTAGGAGCCGCCGTTATTGTTCCAAAGACCGGTGAAGGAGAAGATGACAAGTGTAAGCCAAGCGGGTTTAACGTTGGGCATTACGATTCTCCAGAATATCTTCCACTCGCCTGCACCGTCGATACGTCCTGCCTCGAGAAGCGGTGTGGGGATACCCTCCATAAACTGCTTCATAAGGAACATACCAAATGCTCCGCCGATTGCGGGAAGAATGAGCGATAGGTGGTTGTTGAGGAGTCCGAGCTCGGACATTATGATAAATGTAGGAAGTGCTGTAACTGTTCCGTTGAACAGAAGGGACAGCTGAATTACCTTGAATATTCCCTTTTTGCCGGGGAACTGATGCTTTGCGATAGGATATGCACAAAGCGATGCACAAATAACGTGCAATGACGTTCCTATCAAGCTTACAAATGCACTATTGAATATGTATCTTGAAAAAGGAACCCAAGAGTTAGCCGTTACCATAAACAGGTCAATGAAGTTGTCAAATGTCGGGTTTACAACATAGAACTTCGGGGGGAATGCAAACAATTCCTCAAAGGGCTTGAATGCCTGTATTACTGTATACACGAAGGGAAGTGCCATAAACAGCGCTACCGCCAACAGAAGTATAAATACTACTATATCTCCCCATAGTGAACGGTTAATTCTTTTTTTACCTTTTGCGTGAATACGTTTGGTCTCTGCCAAAAGAATCGACCTCCATCTCGGTTTATTTTTTGTTAATCATCATTGTGTGCTACGCCACGAAGTACCTTCTGAACTGCGTTGTTGAATATTACCATTGCAGCAAACAGAACAACCGCGATAGCCGATGCATAACCCATCTCAAATCGTATGCTACCGTAGTCGTGAATGTGAGTTACTATGGTTTCTGCCGCGTAGTTGGCACTTGGGAAACCGGCGAGCGCTATACATATCGAGCTAACCGAGAAGGAAGCGCCTATCTGAAGTACCGCACTAAGTACCATCTGTCCGTACATCTGGGGAATTGTGATGTACCACAGCTGCTGGAATCTGTTCTTGATTCCGTCGATTGCTCCTGCCTCAAACAATTCCTGATTGAGTGACTGGAAGCCTGCGATAAAGGTAAGGAAGCCTGTACCAAGACTCAGCCAGAGCTGTACGATAATTACTATCGTCAAAACGTATTGGGAGTCTTCGAGCCAACGTATTGGGTCGTCGATGATACCAAGCTGCATCAAGAAGCTGTTTACAAGTCCATACTGGTCTCCGGAGAAGATGTATGTCCAGATGGTGTATACACCGCCCGAGATAGACGGCGCATACAGTATTACGGTGAGAATCGTTCTTACCTTGGGGTTGAGGTCGTTGATCATCCAAGCGAAAACGAAGCACAGAATGTAGCTTATAGGTCCTGTGATAAGACCGAACACTAATGTGTTTCTTACGCAGATAAGGAAGATGCTGTCCTCAACAAAGAGGGTTTGGTAGTTTAGCAGACCTGTCCATTGGGGAGTCTGCAACATATTAAAGTAGGTGAAGCTCAGTCCGATAGAGATTACAACGGGAAGCACGGTAAAGACGAAGAAGAGAATCAAGAAGGGTGCCATCATAAAGTAGCAGGCTTTTTTCTCTTTCATTCTGTACCAGACGGAGAATTTATCTACCGGTTTATTTGCTTTTTTCTTGAGAGGGCTTTCTACTGCTGCCTTTTCAAGTACTGCGGTATTTGTCAAGATAATCTCTCCTTTCCTTAGTCTAATCCGAACTCGGCACGCTTACGTGCGATTTCGCTATCGGTCTGTTTTGTCCATTCGTTGAGCGCGTCACGAGGTGTGTCGCCCTGGTTAACTACGCGGTTAAACGCGTTGTTGATGTTTCTCTGCAGGTAGTATCCGCCGGGTACCTCAGGTACCTCGAATATCTCTTCACGCTGACGGTTGATTTCATCACGAACGGTTTTCGGCCAGTCGAGTGTTTCAAACGCCTTGAGGTTTGCTGTGGAGATACGGGCTGTAGGACCGAGAAGTCCTTCAATCTCACGTCCGTATCTGGACTGTGCCTCTGTACCTGTTATCCATTTAAGGTATTCCCAAGCATACTCCTCGCGAACTGTTCCGCTCTTGAGCGCAACGATCGCAGAGCCGGACGCGCCGTCCGCATGGCTTATTGTTCCGTCTTCTCTGATAGTTCCGGGAAGAAGTGTCATCTCCCAGAGACCCGAGATTTCGGGAGCAGCCTGCTTGAGCTGGTTGTAGAAGGTATAGCCTGTAAAGCCTATCGGCATCTCACCTGTTCTAAAACGGTTGAACAGGTCGTAGTTAACGGGAAGTGAGAACTGTGTGAACAGGTCGGTATACTTTGTAAATACGTCAACTGAAAGTTTAGATGTGAGGTTTGTTGCGGTGAGGTCGTCGTTGTAGTACTGACCGCCTGCCTGATAGAGCATTGCGCCGAAGATACCGTTTGCACCAACATCGAGGTTGTTTCTCTGGAGTATCGGGAGCATTGCATACAGATCATCCCAGGTTTGAGGAGGTTCAAGTCCGAACTCTTCGAGAATATCTGTACGGTAGAACATCATACTGAATGTCTGTGTCTCGGGAAGCGCATATACAGCGTCTCCGATGGTGTATGCCGTTGTTGCGGTTTCAGTGAAGTTGTCCGCTACGAACTGGTCAAAGTCATCAAACTGTTTGAGGTCTACGAGTGCACCACGGATAGCGAGATTCATAGGTGTTGTACGGTCAACGTTGATTACGTCAGGGTTTCTTCCTGCGGCGATAGCCTGAATCAAGCTTCCCTGTACGAGCTGGAGGTTAACGCCGATTCCTGTTTCTGCAGTGAACATATCGTCGATCATCTGCTTGAGGATATTAGCGTTATCACGGCCTACTGTGGTCCATACCTTGATGACCTTCTGTGAGCCGTCCTCTGATACGTTACCAACACTGTTGTAGTCCTCTGTGAAGGAAGCGAAGAACGCGTTGAACTCGTGAACGAGGCCCTCCCAGAGATTAGACTGTGTGCGCTTAAACTCAGAGTTTGCGGGGGTGACTATCATATAGTCTATCGCAAGAGACTGAGATTTCATCGAAAGAACCCAAGCTGCGAGAGTTGTGATACTCTCTTTATATTCTGTGAGTCGCTTGTGGAGTGAACGGGCATTATCGTCGATGAAGCTATCGAGCTGTACGTATACCTTTTCAAGTGTTGCAGCCTCGGAGCCCTTACCGCCTGTTACTGCGATAATGTCAGCCTCGACCTCCTTGAGCATTCCGGAGACCATTTCCAAGGTGGGAATGAGGTCGTCAATCTTCTCGTGGAGACGGTAGGTACGGTAGGTATCGGGAGAGGTGGAGGTAATCATAATTACCTTTCTGTAGAGATAGTTGAGGTAGTATACGCACTCATCTATCTCGTTCATAAGCTCCGCCATATCGCCGAGTGTTACTTCCATCGAAATGGTGTGGGTGCCGGGCTCGAGGTAGAAGTAGTATGCCTCGCCGGTTTCATCCTCACCGAGAACCTTGAAGTCCCAGTTTCTTGAATACATAAACTGTGTTCCGCTGAGTTCTTCAAAGGGTGTAACGCCATCAATCTTTATGGATCTTGTGACGAACATTCCGCGAAGGAAGTTCTGCTGATATCTGACGCCGATCTTATAGTAACCTGCGGTTTCGACGTCAAACTGCCAATCTATCCACTGACCGGGAGAGCTCCAGTTTGCACCACCGATGGTGTTTATTCTGATTTTTGATGCATGATAGGGCTGTGAAAGTGCATCTGTTCTGTCGTTGTATGGAGACAGCATTGAATGGGATTTTGTATAGGTGTCCTCGCCTTCGATCTCAACAGCCTCGCCAAGTGCTTCCTTGGTGGATGCTTCGATCTGTGCGTCGGTTACGTTCTTTATGTACTCCTCGTAGGAAACGGCATCTTCCTTCTGATATATCTTGAGATACTCGATATACGCTCCGTCGCCTACTGCTTCAAGAGTGATGGTGTGAACGCCTTCGGAAAGGTAGAAGTAGAAGCCTTCGTTATAGATACCCTCGGCATCCTTGAAGATATTCTCCTGCCAAGCTCCAACCTGAAGCTGCTCGGGACGAAGCTCGTTTCCGCGGTTATCCTGCAAAAACTCGTTGGTCTTGTTTTTGTAAACTCTGTTGAACTCGAAGTTCTTCATAGAGTTGAACTGAAGCTTGCCGTCGATCTTCATCGCGAACGCTATTGTGAGGGTGGATTCCATAACGGGATAGTAGGACATACCGATGTTGTAAAGTCCTCCCTTGCCCTCGGGAATCTTAACAGTCCAGCTGATGCTTCCTTCCTGAGAATCCCATTTGAGAACGTTTGTCTTGCCCTCAAAGGATTCCAAAATCTCTGCATTTGCTCCCTCCTGAGATACGAAATCTGCAGCGGGGATGATATACTCGCCCTCAGGATATGCCTCGTTCGCATATTTGTTGATGAAGTTGATGTAGTTGTTATCTCTGGAGTACTGATACTTCTCAGAGTCAACGTCTACTTCCTCAGAGGGTGTAGCAGAGTCGCCTTCTGCTGCTTCTCCGTCAGCGGTTTCGTCATCGACGATTTCCGACGGGTCTGCTAACGTTACGTCCAGTGTGACGTTGTCAGCAAATTCGGTCGTTGAGCTGACCGGTTCCTCATCTGCAAAAGCAAACGAGGGCAGAACTGCGGTAAGTAGCATAG
Source organism: Oscillospiraceae bacterium (assembly GCA_045536425.1). Lineage (GTDB taxonomy): Bacteria > Bacillota > Clostridia > Oscillospirales > Ruminococcaceae > UBA11540. Next base: position 68,315 of record JAZSNN010000026.1, on the reverse strand, counting down.
CCAGCATAACAACAGTACTGATCACTCTCAAGCCATGGTTCATGTTCAAACTGCCTCCTTATTTGATTCCGCGCCAGCCCTGCGCGGTCTTCTGGAAATATTGTAGGTGTAAAATGGGCGTACCTCACCCATATATACACTACCTTGTCTATACATTATAACACCTAATTTTTGCTTTTTAAATAGCACAAATTTGATTTAAGTAATTTTTTTTACCAATATTTTTTGTGCATACTGACACAATATGCTATATTTTTATGATAAAATAATACATATATTTCGCGAGGTTTCTTTTATTTATACGGTTTTTGTGATATGGATTTTTGTCTTGTACTATTTTGATTTTGTGCACTTTTTATATATGTATATTTGCACGAAAATTTATTTTTTGTGAAAAAATTGCTACGGGCAACGAATTGCCCGTAGCGGTAGTTATGCCATATGCCATTTCACGCCTTGCGGGGTGTCCTCGAGGACTATTCCGCGTGCTTTTAGACTATCGCGAATTTCATCGGCAGTCTTGAAATCACGGTTCTTTCTTGCTTCCTGACGCTTTTGAATAAGCTCCTCGATTTCGCTGTCGAGGTCGGCTTTCTTGCGGTTGTAGACGATTCCGAGAACGTCGGTCAACTCGTCAAAGAGCTTTATCGCCGCGTTGACGTAGTCCTTGGAATAGGTCTTGTCTGCGGAAAGGGCGGTATTGATATCTCTGGAAAGGTCGAACACTGCGGCTACCGCATCGGCAGTATTGAGGTCATCGTCCATAGCCTCGATAAACTGATTTTTTCTTGCCTCGAGTTTGTCGAGGAGTTCTTTGTCGTTTGGCTGTGCCTCGTCGGTTGCATTACCGAGGGCAAAGTCCATATTGTCACGGCAGTTATAGAGTCTTTCGAGAGCGGCTTTGTTCTGCTCGATAATCTCGACGCTATAGTTGATGGGGCTTCTGTAGTGAGAAGCGAGCATCATAAATTTTATGGGCTCATAGCCGTACTTCTCCGCAACATCGCGGGTGGTGAAAAAGTTGCCCAAAGATTTCGACATCTTGCGATTATCTACGTTGATATAGCCGTTGTGGAGCCAATAGTTTACGTAGGGCTTGCCTGTTGCGGCTTCTGCCTGTGCAATCTCGTTTTCGTGGTGCGGGAAGGTCAGATCCTGACCTCCGCAGTGGATGTCGATGGTTTCACCGAGGTAGTTCATTATCATTGCGGTACACTCGATATGCCAGCCGGGTCTTCCCTCTCCCCAAGGAGATGTCCAAGAGGGCTCTCCGGGCTTTGCAGCCTTCCAGAGCACGAAGTCCATCTCGTCCTCTTTGTTGCTGTTGACGTCAATTCTGGCACCCGCCTCAAGCTCCTCCATCGGCATATGAGAGAGCTTTCCGTAGCCTTCGAACTTTTTGCTTCTAAAGTAGACATCGCCGTTTACCGCATAGGCATAGCCTTTATCCTCGAGGGTTTTGACAAGCTCGATGATTTTGTCGACATTTTCGGTGGCCTTGGGGTGTATTGTTGCGGGACGGACGTTAAGTCCCTCGGCATCCTTTTTATACTCTACGATATACTTTTCAGCGAGTTCCTTGACGGTTGTATTCTCTTCATTTGCGCGCTTGATGAGCTTATCGTCGATGTCGGTGAAGTTCTGTACAAAAGTCACCTTGTAGCCTCTGTATTCGAGGTAACGGCGAAGTGTATCAAACACACAGATGGGGCGCGCGTTTCCTATATGAATATAGTTATAAACCGTAGGGCCGCAGGCATACATCTTTACCTCGCCCTCGTTTATGGTTTTAAACTCTTCTTTTTCTCTTGTGAGTGTATTAAAAAATTTCATTTTATTCTCCTTTGCGGTTTTCAAGTTCGTCCAGCCGTTTTTCAAGCGCTTCGAGCTTTACGAGAAGCTTGCACATTTCCTGGGAAACGGGGTCGGGAATGTGCACCTGGTCGAGGTCGTGAAGAGGCACTTTAACTCCGTCCTTTACTACCACCCTTGCGGGTACGCCTACTGCAGTTGCATTGTCCTCTATCGATTCCAGCACTACGGCATTTGCGGCAATCTTGACGTTATCCCCTACTCTAAAGGGGCCGAGCACCTTTGCACCACAGCCTACCATCACGTTGTTGCCCAAGGTGGGGTGACGTTTGCCTTTATCCTTGCCTGTACCGCCGAGGGTGACCCCCTGATAGATGGTGCACTCGTCGCCTATCTCGGCAGTTTCACCGATGACAACACCTGTGCCGTGGTCTATAAACAGACCCTTTCCTATAGTTGCTCCGGGGTGAATCTCAATTCCCGTGAAGAATTTTGAAATCTCGGAATTGAGTCTTGCCATCGTGAACATATTATTTTTATACAGCCAATGGGATATTCTGTGGGATATCAAGGCGTGCATTCCGGGGTAGAGCAAAAGCACCTCGAGAGAGCTTTTTGCCGCGGGGTCACGGCGTTTTATCGACTCGACATCCTCCATTATTCTCTTTATCATAAATACCTCCAAAAAAAAGAAAGCCTCCTGCGACAACAGTCACAGGAGGCGGTATTATACCACGGTTCCACTCCGTTTTTGTGCCACAAGGCACCTCTGATATTCTGTAACGGGAATAAGCCGTTCCGCCATTTCCTGCGGACTGCTGTCGGGTGCATTTCATAAAGGCTCTCACAAGGACGCTTCCAGCCGATGACGTCCATTCTCTGTTGTCAGCACCGAGATTACTTCTCCCGACAATTGCTTTTTCTATTTATGATATTCAATATTAGCACACTTTTGTGATAATTGCAAGGGGTTATTTGAGTCTTTTATTGATGGTGTCAACCGCCTTTGCTCCCGCTCCTCCGAGGATGCAGCAGACGATAGCTTCGACTACCGCGTTTATTCCTGCAAACGCTGCGGCAAAAAGGAAGAAGTTATCTGTGCCGAAGAATTCGCACAAACCTTTAAAGTAGTCTGTGTTCCAGAAAAAGAGCATTGCAAGCGGTACGAAGAACACGGTGTTGAGCACTGCCGCCGAAAGTGCAGACGTGCCGTATGCAAAGGCGTTCTTGTTTTTAAACGCCTTGAAGATGAGCGCCACCAAAAGTCCCATAAGTATTCTCGGTACATAGCAAAGGAGTACCGTGAAAAATGGGTTTATTGAAAGCACTGTCTGTCCGAAGGGGCTGGGAATAAAAATTCCGAAGCATTGCAGAAGACTTGCAGTGCCGAACACTGCACCTAAAATTATTCCGCCTGTCGTTCCCATTGTGATTGCACCGATTGCGACGGGTATCATACCGAGGGTAATCTCGATGATGCCGAGTTTAATCGGCAGGTTGCACAACAAAAAGATGAGTGCGGAAAGAATTGCAAGTCGTGTGAGGGTTTGGGTCTTTGTTTTCATTTTTGTCTCCTTACTGCTGTTCCTTTTGGGATACAGCGCTGGTCTGACAGGTGTCAAGCCTTATAAATTATTTATTTTTCTCGTAGAGTATCCTCAAGCCGTCGATGAGAAGGTCTTGGTCTTGGATGATGTTCTGTCTGCAATGAGGCAGTATATCTCCCGAAATTCCTCCTGTGATAACAACCGTGAGGTCATCTCCGAGTAGTTCCTTATACCGTTCGATGAGCCCGTCTATCATACAGGCTGCACCGAGCACTATTCCCGATTTCATACAGTCTGCGGTGTTTTTTCCAATGGTTTCAACGTCACCGTCGAGGCTTATCTGCTGAAGCTGTGCGGTTTTTCCGACGAGGGCTTCGAGTCCTATTCTGACACCGGGGACAATAGAGCCTCCGAGGAAGTTACGGTTTCGGTCGATTGCAGAAAACGTAGTCGCGGTGCCCATATCTATGACGAGCGAGGGCACGGGGTATTTTTCCTGTGCCGCAACCGAAACGCAGACCAAATCTGCACCGAGCTGTGCGGGGTTGTCTATCTTTATATTGAGTCCCGTTTTTATTCCCGGGCCTACCATCATAACCTTGAGGTTTTCGTCGATTCTCTTTACCGCATTCTTGAACGCGCGGGAAAGCGGAGGCACTACCGAAGATATGATAACGCCTTCGATTTTATTCTCCTCGACTCCGTAAAGCGAGAGGATGGATTTTATGGTAACCGCATATTCGTCGCTCATCTTTGAACGGTCGGTCGCTATTCTGGACAAAAAGAGTTTTTTGTCCCCCTCAAATGCACCGATAACGGCATTGGTATTTCCTATATCAATTACGAGTATCACGAAATCACCTCTTTTTATATTGTATCACATTATTTCCCAAAATCAAATAGTTAAAGCGGAAATTATTGCTTTTTTTGTTTTTAATGATACAATATAATGTAAAACATTGGGGGTGCTTATTTGAAAGCTTTTGTTATTGTATCAGTTATATGTATAGTGATTGCTTGTTGCCTTGTCGGTTGTGGCAACCAAACAACGGTTACGAGCAGTGAGGATTCGGCCTCTTCGGCTGATACTGCTTCGAACGAGGATAGCGAGGTTGTCAAAAGCGAATATGACCTTGCGGTCGATCTGACAAAAATCCGTCGCGGAATCAATATGTCTGCACTTGAATACACTTACCGTCAGACTGATTTTCTGTACAAGGAGAGCACCTATGCCGATGTTGTCGAAAAGGGCTTTGACCACATACGTCTACCCGTAGATTTCAGAAATTTTTCCGACAAGGACGGCAACCTCAACGATTCTAAGATGAAGGACGTTGACGAGGCTATCAGGTTGGCGAATGATGCAGGGCTTGTGGTTTTCCTCGATTTCCACGGATGGCCCAACCTCGACACCGTCAAGGGCGACGACATCCTATTTATGAAGATATGGAAAGGCGTTGCCGAGCGATACAAGAATTACGAGCACAATGATATGCTCATTTTTGAGCTTATCAACGAGCCTCACACCACAGATGGCGGAAATCTCGATATGACAACCCTTTCGTTGATGCAATGCTTGACGGCTAATTTCATCAGAGAGATTTCGCCAAACCGCACTATATGCTTTGCGACTGCGGATTGGAACGGTCCGTGGACGCTCAAAGCAGACAGCTACAACTCCTACAGAAACTCTCCGATGATGAACTATGACAACGTGATTGTAGCGGTTCACTGCTATGCAACTCTCGATTTTACGCATCAAAATATGGCTTGGATGAACAACGTGGGCACCATTGTAAAGCTCGACGAAAACATCCTCTCCGCACTCAAACAAGAGCTCGGATTTATGGCGGATTTCAAAAAAGAAACCGGCATTCCCGTCATACTCAACGAATTTGGATTTAACACCGACCCGAAAACTATTCCCTATGAAGATCAGGGACTATACATTCAAACGCTTGTAGATGTTCTGAAAGAGCATAATCTTCCTTGCACTTGGTGGGCATATCACGACGGCAATTTCGGCTTGCACAGAAAAAACGGTTTGTTTGCAAAATACGAATGGAACGACACGATAGTTGATATTTTAGTGGCGGAATAATAAACAAAAAATCCCAACCTCAAACGAGGTTGGGATTTTAATTTAACTTTTCTAAACTTACGCGAGTTCAGCGAAGTACTTAATGGTTCTAACCATCTGGCTTGTGTAGGAGTTCTCGTTATCGTACCAAGAAACAACCTGCACCTGATAGGTGTCGTCGTCGATCTTTGCAACCATTGTCTGTGTTGCATCGAAGAGAGAACCGTAGGTGATGCCGATTACGTCAGAAGAAACGATCTGATCCTCATTGTAACCGAAGGACTCGGAAGCAGCAGCCTTCATAGCAGCGTTGATGCCGTCCTTTGTGATGTCCTTGCCCTTAACTACTGCAACGAGGATTGTTGTAGAACCTGTGCAGGTAGGAACTCTCTGAGCAGAGCCGATGAGCTTGCCGTTGAGCTCGGGGATAACAAGGCCGATAGCCTTTGCAGCACCTGTGGAGTTGGGAACGATGTTCTGTGCGCCAGCACGTGCTCTTCTGAGGTCGCCCTTTCTGTGAGGACCGTCGAGGATCATCTGGTCGCCTGTATATGCGTGAACGGTTGTCATGATACCGCTCTGGATAGGAGCGTAGTCGTTGAGCGCCTTAGCCATAGGAGCAAGGCAGTTTGTTGTACAAGAAGCAGCAGAGATGATCTTGTCTTCTGTTGTGAGGTTCTTCTCGTTTACGGAATAAACGATTGTCTTGAGGTCATTGCCTGCGGGAGCAGAGATAACAACCTTCTTAGCGCCTGCATTGATGTGAGCCATGGACTTCTCGGTAGAGCAATAGAAACCTGTGCACTCGAGAACAACATCAACACCAAGCTCGCCCCAAGGACAGTTTGCAGCGTCCTTCTCAGCGTAGATTTTGAGTGTCTTTCCGTCAACTGTGATTGTGCCAGCCTCGTCGTCAGCTGCTACAGTGTGTCCGTCGTAACGGCCCTGTGCTGTGTCATACTTGAGAAGATGAGCGAGCATCTTGGGGCTTGTGAGGTCGTTGATTGCTACGATCTCGTAACCCTCTGCACCGAACATCTGTCTGAATGCGAGACGGCCGATACGGCCAAATCCGTTGATTGCAACTTTTACTGCCATATTGATATACCTCCAAAAATTATTATCCACATTTACCCATTTTAAATGGTCATTGTTATTTTATACTATTTTCGTTAAAAAAACAAGAACAACTTTTAAAAATTTTGCCTTTAATTCTGCTTTTTGTAATTAGTGTTAAACCCACATTGTTTTTGTTTTGGGTTTTGTTGAAAATCAACAGTTATTTTTGGGTTGTTACGTCGAGCTGTTTGCCGTCGGAGATTATCACTATATCTCCCTCGAGATCGGTGCGGTAAACCTTGACACCTTTTTCGTTCAGAGCCTGTAAAACGCTTTCGTCAGGATGCTTGTATCTATTATCTTTGCCTACCGAGATTACTGCTATCTTAGGAGAAACCGCCTCCAAAAACACCTCTGTCGTTGAGCTGTCGCTTCCGTGGTGGGCAACCTTCAAAACATCGGCAGACACGTCGTAGTGCTTTATCATTGTGGATTTTTCCGACTCTTTTTCCATATCTCCCGTGAACAAAAACGAGGTTTCGCCGTATACGAGCTTGAAGGCGATGGAGCTGTTATTCAAGGATGCGAAGTCGCCTTGGGGTGCCACGCAGTTAAACCTAAGATCGCCGAATTTTATGGTGTCGCCTGCCTCTTTGAGCTCGATTTTCAGTCCCTTTTGCGCTATTGAGGTGAGCATATTTATATACGCGTTTGTGGTGGGAACAAGGTCGATTCCGAGTGGCGGCATATAGACCGAGCCGATGTCGTAGTTGTCGATGATTTTGCTCATCGAGCCGATATGGTCGGCGTCGGGGTGGGTTATTACCAAGGTGTCAATCTCTGCCACAGAGGCTTCGTTGAGGTAGGTGATGACCTTCTTTGCGGCACCGGCATCGCCCGAATCTATCAGCGCGTTTTTACCGTCGTACTGAATGAGGATACAATCCCCCTGACCGACGTTTATATAGTGTATTTTGAGTTCCTTGTCGTTTTTAAGCTCGGGAATATCGTAGTTGTCGGCAATATCCTGCTTTATATCCTCGAGGGTGTCGCCAACCTCATCCCACGTCGGCACAAACGACGGAAGGGAAAGGAAATCTGCCATCGTTATTATCGCCGCGACAGACAGAATTATCGACGATATTATCACAAAGCGCCAGTTGACAAGCGACTGCTTCTTTTTCTTTTTCTTGTTAGCCATCTTTTCTCATCCTCAAAAGCTTTTTTGCGGTTTTTCCGTCCACGTTTCTGATGCGGTGGCGGTGAGGTCTCTCCCCTTTTGAATATACAAAAATATCGTACCTTTTGTCAAGTCGTTGGAAGGGGCTTTGTCTGAATTTTACCGCTACAATCTTTTTTCGGGGGATTATTACGGTGTTCAGCTTGAAGAGGGTTGAATATCTGAGGGTCAGCGAGGCTTCGTTTTCCCCTATTCCCGAGGTGATGAGGTCTGCAACCCTTACCAAAAGCCACCAGACTGCAGGTATGCTGACAAAAAATGCGAGGGTAGAAACTACCTCTAGGTTGAGTTTATCCGCTATTATCGCCACTATCAAGGTGGGAGCTAACAGCCACAGCGGGTCTGCAACAAAGCGGAGAAGCGATTTTTTAGGTGGCTTTAGGGTGATTTTTGACCGCTCAAATTCGGGGAAAAGCATTTTGAATTTCCTGTCGAGTTCCACGCCGTTGCCTGCGGGGGTCAAGGCGGTCAAATCCCCTCTCTTTTTCCCCACACCCGCGCTGTGACAAAAGACGGTGTAAAGTCCGAGAATCCGCGTGAAAAGTCCTTGTTGCATATTTATAAAATCTATGCTATCCACCCTGACTAGCACGGTGCGGTGGGTAACAGCTCCGCCACGGATGACAAGGGTGTCCTCGTCTCTGGAAAGGGTCAGGCGCGTATAGCGAACGAGATTTATGCAAAAAGCGGTGACCCAACCCAGAGCAATTATTATCGCCACAGCGGTGACAATTCTGCGGGAATCAAGGGTGAGAATCTGTTTGAAATTTCCCAGTAAATCCTTTTCCAAAACCGCCCCTACCCTTGCGAAAAACGCGAGGACAAGACCCGCTCCGACAAGCGAGTTTGACACAAAGGCGGAGATTATCACGACGTTTTTGAGCTTGGGTGAATAGGCTTTTGGGGGATTTTCCTTTTCGCTGAAAAGCGCGGAGAGAATCCTTTGCACTTCGCTTTTTGAAAGGACAAGGCTTATATCAGCGTGGCGACCCGTTTTTGCAAGGGTGTCAAACCGCACCCTCACCGCAGAAAAAGGGCGGTAGTACCAAGGTGCTTCGAAATTTACGGAGGTGAGCCTTTCTATCGGTATCCGTCTATCTGTATACAAAAAGAGTCCGCCTCTAAAGGCTATGTTTTTACCGTCGAAGGCATAGCGTGTCAGCCACCAGCGCAAAACCGCCACCGTGAGTATCACAAAAAGCACCGCGACGTCTGCCCACGCCCCGCGAAGCCACCGATAGAGCCCACCGTCGAGCGTTGCGACAAATCCACGCACAAGCGGAATGACAAGCAGGAATATGAGCTTGTAGATTCCTTCGAATATCAGCGCGGGGTGGGTGGTTTTATAGTTCATATTCTCTCCTGACAAGCCTCAAAAGTGCCTTTCTCCCCTCTTTGTCAAGGCAGGGAATCTGTCCCGTCGCGCCCGAGGCAAGAATCCTCGCGCTGTAGATTTCCATAAGCCGTTCGAGAGGGGTGGCAAAGAAGGTTATATACTGTACATTTTCGGGCGCGATATATCTTTTCACCTTATATATAACCCCGCCTTTTATGCAAATCAGTCCGTTTTCGAGAAAAAAGGCGGCGTTTTTGTATTTCCTCGGAAAGTAGAAGAAAAAGAAAAAGCAAAACGCTGCCGTCACTATCGCAAAAACAAAGGTTGCGAGTTTTTGGGGAAGAAGCAAAAAAGCTGTCGCGGATACTGCTACTGTGACAACAGAAAGTCTGATTCTCCACAAAAGAACACTCTTTTTGCTGATTCTTTGCACCGTATCACCCCTCAAACACCATATAATAGGTATTATCTGCACAGCTTTTGTTATCATACAAAAAACTATTTGCACTGAATTTAAAAAAGTACTTGATTTTTTCAAAATTTAGTGTTATGATAGGTGGTACTGTGACGTTTTGCGTCATCTATGCATTAAAGCAAGGAGGTGTGTGACTGTGCCGAATATTAAATCAGCTAAGAAAAGAGTTCTTGTTAACGCTACAAAGAACGAGCGCAACAAGGCTGTAAAAACAAATCTCAAGACCGTTCTCAAAAAGGCTGATGCAGCTATCGAGGCTAACGCAGCAGACAAGAACGATGCTGTAAAGCTCGCTGTTAAGACAATTGACAAGGCTGCCGCTAAGGGAGTTCTTTCCAAGAACTGCGCTTCCAGAAAAAAGTCAAGCCTTGCTTGCAAGCTCAACAAAGCTTCTGTTTGATAACGCTTGATACGGCAATTTCCTCATCTTCTGCGAGAAGATGATATTAAACGACTGCAGTCGTTGATCAAAACAAAAAATATAACACCTCGCGCGTCTGAAAACTCAGACGCGCGAGTTTTTTGTCCTGTTGAATTTTTATTATAAATGTGGTACAATGGGCTAAACATCCATCCATAAAGGAGTGTTTGTATGAATATCATCGTTGTAGGCTGCGGTAAGATTGGCACTACACTTATTGCAAGTCTTGTGGCAGAGGGTCACAACGTGACTGCTGTGGACGTTGACCCCGCTGTTACCACCGAAATAAATAATATATACGACGTTATGGTCGTTGGCGGAAACGGTACCGACTGCGACACCCTTTCCGAAGCAGGTGTCGAGAAGGCTAACCTCGTTATCGCGGCGACGGGCTCGGATGAGTTTAATATGCTCACCTGCTTCCTCGCAAGGAAGATGGGTGCGCGTCACACCATTGCGCGTATCAGAAACCCCGAATACAACGACTCGAGCCTCGGTTTCTTGAAACAGCATCTAAACCTCTCGATGTCGATAAATCCCGAGCTTTTGGCGGCGCAGGAGCTTTATGATCTTCTGAAGGTTCCCTCTGCGGTCAAGGTTGACACCTTCTCGCGCAGAACCTTTGAACTTGTCGAGCTTCTTTTAAAGCCCGATTCCCAGCTCGACGGTATGTCGCTTGCAGAGCTCAAGAAAAAATACAAGGCAAACTACCTTATCTGTGCAGTCAAGCGCGAGGGCGAGGTCTATATCCCCGACGGAAGCTTCGTGTTAAAGGGCGGCGACAAAATCGGCGTTACCACTACCCGCAGTGAAATCGCAAGACTGTTGAAGATGCTCGGCGAAACACAGAAGCAGGCAAAGCGGGTTATGATTCTCGGCGCAAGTCGCACGGCATATTACCTTACCAAGATGCTTTTGAACAGCGGAAACTCGGTTACCATCATCGAAAAAAACCACGAGCGCTGCAAAAAGATGTGCGAGGTGCTTCCCGAGGCGGTTATCATTCAGGGTGACGGCGCACAGCAGGAGCTTCTCTTGGAAGAGGGTCTTGGCTCGGCGGACGCTTTCATCTCGCTGACGGGCACCGACGAACAAAACATTCTCATCTCTTACTTTGCTCACGAGCAGAAGGTGCCGAAGGTAATCACAAAAATCAACCGCGACGAGTTTACTCCGATGGCGGAGCGACTTGGACTCGATACCATAATTTCACCTAAAAAGATTGTTTCCGACGTTGTTCTGCGTTATGCAAGAGCACTTCAAAACTCGCTCGACAGCGAGGTGGAAACTCTCTACAAGCTGATGGACAGCGAGGTCGAGGCTCTGGAGTTTATCGTTCGTCCCGACTGCAGTATTCTCAACGTTCCGCTCAAAGATATGAAAATCCGCAAAGGCGTTCTTATCGGCGGTATCATCCGCGGAAGAAAAGCCATTATCCCATCGGGCTTTGACGTCATTCTCCCCGACGACAGAGTGGTTATCATTGCCGAAGGCAAACGTCTTAACAGTTTGTCCGACATTATTGAGTAGAGGCGAAAGTATGAATCGTAAAATGGTTTTCTCTACAATCGGACAGATGCTGGTGACCGAGGCGGTTCTGCTTGTGTTACCGCTTATAGTTTCTGCCATATACAGTGAGTCCTGTCTGACCGCGTTTCTTATCACTATCGGCATTGCGCTTGTTTCGGGCGGTTTGCTGATGCTTTTGTGCAGAACGAAAAATCAGGTTATCTACGCAAAAGAAGGTTTTGTCACCGTTTCGCTCGTTTGGATTGCGATGAGTCTTGTGGGTGCTTTGCCCTTTTATATAAGCGGTGAAATTCCCTCTTATATCGATGCATTCTTCGAAACAGTCAGCGGTTTCACGACGACCGGTGCTTCGATTCTCTCCGATGTTGAGTCGATGAGCCACGGACTTTTGTTCTGGCGAAGCTTCACCCACTGGGTCGGCGGTATGGGAGTTCTCGTTTTCGTTATGGCAATCATTCCAAACGTTTCCGACCGTTCAATTCACCTTATGCGCGCGGAGGTGCCGGGTCCCACTGTCGGAAAGCTGTTGCCGAAAATCAAGGACACTGCAAAGATATTGTATTTGATATACATTGCCTTGACGTTCATTGAGATTATCTTCCTGCTGTGCGGAAATATGCCCGTTTTTGATAGTATCGTTCACGCTTTCGGTACTGCAGGTACGGGCGGTTTCGGTATCAGGGGTGACAGCATCGCGAGTTATTCTCCCTATATACAATGGGTCATCATGGCGTTTATGGTGATTTTCGGCATAAACTTCAACCTTTTCTATCTCGTCATTCTCGGCAAGATTGGTACTGCGCTGAAGAGCCGAGAATTGTGGTGCTATCTCGGTATAATTCTTGTTTCTACCGCGATAATTACCGTTGATATTTTACCTCTCTACGACGGTTTTTCAGATGCCGTCAGAACGTCTGCTTTTCAGGTTTCGTCCATCGTCACTACTACGGGTTATGCTACCACGGACTTTAACCTCTGGCCCGGTCTTTCAAAGGGAATTTTGTTCCTGTTAATGTTCTCGGGTGCGTGTGCAGGGTCTACGGCAGGAGGTCTTAAAATCAGCCGTGTTATAATCCTTTTCAAACTTATTAAAAAAGAATTCAAGCATATGCTTCATCCCCGCTCGGTTTCGAGTGTTAAGTTTGAGGGAAAAGAGGTTGAGGACTCCACCCTTCGCGGTGTCAGCAACTATTTTGCAATCTACATTCTCTGCTTTGTCGCGGTGTTTATCATCCTTTGTTTCGAGCCGTTTGACCTTGAAACAAACATCACCGCCTCCGCCGCTTGTTTTAACAACATCGGTCCCGGTCTCGCAGGAGTAGGACCTATATCAAACTACTCCGCCTATTCCCCGATTGCAAAGATTGATCTTTCCTTTGCGATGCTTCTCGGACGACTGGAGATATTCCCGCTGATTATAGCACTCTCTCCAAGCACCTGGGGCAAAAAAGCATAAAAGAATCCACCCGTGAGGGTGGATTCTTCATTTTCGGGCATAGCCCTATCAGTTCAGGGTTGTTGTGGCATAAATATAGGTACGCAATATTATTTTTCTTCCCCATTATGAATTCCCCTATAAATAAAAAAGTGCGGCTACCGAAGTAACTGCACAAAAAACGCAAACTCCGATAGTCGCCAAACTAATTATGCAAAAGAGTATAGTATACCATAGATAAAATACCACTTGCATATTTAATTAGTTTGGCACTATCAGTGTACCATAATTTACATTGTATTTCAATATTTTTTAAAAGACTGCAAAGGAGAAAAACAAAGATTTGCACAACAAGTAAAACTTCCGCACACTTGCGTGTACGGAAGTTTTGGCGCGCCTGGCGCGATTCGAACGCACGGCCTTTCGCTTAGGAGGCGAATGCTCTATCCTGCTGAGCTACAAGCGCACATATTATTTATCTTTTGGGGGAAAATATCTTTTAAAAAAGGGGCTTTTTATATGATACTATCTTGGCTTCAAATTGTCAAGGTCGTTCTTTTTTTAAAAAAGCATTGAAAAAATCGTTTTTTTGTGGTATGATATTCCCTGTATGGTATAAATTCAAGTCGAAAAGGAGGATGCTCATGATAAATCTTGAGAACCATCTCGGCACTATTTCAATCTCCGACAACTACCTCGCAAATCTCGTCGGTAGTGCTGCGTCCAGCTGTTTTGGTGTTGTTTCTATGTCTGACCTTTCGGTTACGGGCGGTATCATCTCCAAGGTGCGTCGCGATGACCCTATAAACCGCGGCGTTAGAATCCGCACGGTTGACGGCAGACTTGTTATAGATATGCATATCATCGTTTCTTACGGAGTTAACATCTCCGCTATCGTCAAGAGCATTATCCACAAGGTTCGCTACACCGTTGAGGAAGCGACAGGGCTTGATGTTCAAAAGGTAAACGTTTACGTAGACAAGATTGCCGAATAATCGGCTTATTTCAGGCGCGGGATTTCCGTGCGCCTATACTATCCGAAGCACCCAAAGGCTAGTTTGGGTGTACGTTAGGAGTGTGCTTTTTAAGTGATTAACGGACAGACTTTACGCGACGCGATTATCAGCGGAGCAAATAACATTTCCAATCTCAGACAGCGTGTTGATGAATTAAACGTGTTCCCCGTTCCCGACGGTGATACGGGTACAAATATGTATATGACCATCTCCAACGCTAAGAAAGAGTTGGAAAAGCTCTCGGATGACGCATCGGTAGGCGAGGTTGCACAGGTTGCTTCCTCTGCCCTTCTCAGAGGTGCCAGAGGAAACTCGGGCGTTATCCTTTCGCTTTTGTTCAGAGGATTTTCAAAGAGCTTTGCTAAAAAGGAAGTTGCGGATGCAACTGACCTTGCAAACGCCCTCAACCTCGGTGTTGAAAACGCATACAAGGCGGTTATGAAGCCCACAGAGGGCACTATCCTCACTGTAGCGCGTGTTGCCGCTGAAAAGGCAAAGGGCCGCACCGATATTACAGACACAAACGAGATGTTCGATTTCATCTACAAAACCGCTTGTGAAACCCTTGACGAGACCCCCGAAATGCTCCCCGTTCTCAAGAAAGCGGGTGTTGTTGATGCGGGCGGACGCGGTCTTTGCGTTATCTTTGAGGGTATGAAGAGTGTATTCGAAGGAAACGGAATGATTTCTGAGGGCAATGCCCCCGCTTCCGAAAACCCTGAAGAAGAGGTTGACGTTTTCAGAAACGCTGCAGGCGAGTTTGACGAGGTTATCAACTTCACATACTGCACAGAGTTTATCATCAAGCGTGAAAACGAGGAAGACCCCCTAAAGCTTCGCGCTTATCTCGAGACCATCGGTGACTGCGTTGTTGTGGTTGACGACGAGGAAATCATAAAAACTCACGTTCACACCGACAATCCCGGAAAAGCTTTGCAGAAGGCTCTTGGCTTCGGACAGCTTATTACCGTTAAGGTAGAAAATATGCGTGAGCAGCACGCAGAACAGCAGAAGGCTGTAAAGAAAAAGGCAAAGTCCCCCGACTATGCCCCCGTTGACCCCGAGGTTGAGTACGGCTTTGTTTCCGTTGCTGCAGGTGAGGGTGTAACACAGCTGTTTAAAGACCTTGGCGCGAACTACGTTGTAAGCGGTGGACAGACTATGAACCCCTCTACCGACGATATCCTCAAGGCTATCCACTCGGTACCCGCAAAGGTTGTGTTCGTTCTTCCCAACAACAAGAACATTATTATGGCGGCAGAGCAGGCTATCCCGCTCGCAGACCGCAAGGTTATCGTTCTTCAGACAAGAACTATTCCGCAGGGACTTTCCGCTATGCTTTCCTTTGACCCCGACGCTGACCTCAAGACAAATCAGGTCGCTATGAGAGAGGCGTATGAAAAGGTCGGCACAGGACAGGTTACCTTCGCGGCAAGAGATTCAGACTTCGACGGACACAAGATAAAGGAAGGCGAAATTCTCGCTCTGGAAAACGGCAAGGTAAGCTTTGTTGAAAAAGACCTTTCAAAAGCGGTCGTTAAGCTGACAAAAGACCTTGTAAAACGTGATTCTGCCTTTATCACAATGCTCTACGGCGAGGACGTTAAGGAAGAAGAGGCTGAAAAGATTGCCGAAGCTGTCAGACAGAAGGTCGGCGACGAGGTTGAGGTCACACTCATCAACGGCGGACAGCCTGTTTACTACTTCATTATATCGGTTGAATAAAATTAAAACGGTGTGGCTGATTGCCACACCGTTTTTTGTTAAACGTTCACTTCATACGGGAAAGTTTTTTATTGTTTGCAATGACAATGAGCACCATTTCCTTTTCAAGAGGAAGTGTCGGGTCGATGGTGACGTCCACCTTCTCACCCGTGCGAATTGCAACGACGTTAAAATCGTACTTTCGACGAAGGTTGAGTTCTATGAGATTTTTCCCAACCCATTCGTCCTTTACGTCTATCTCAACGATAGAAACATCCTTGGATAAAGAAAGCATATCAATAAATCCCGCACTCAACATATTCTTTGCAAGGCGGATTCCCGACTCTTTCTCGGGAAAAACTACCATATCCGCACCTACACGAAGGAGAATCTTTTGGTGCATCTCGTTGGCACATTTTGCTATTACCGTTTTTACTCCCACCTCTTTGCAGAGGTTGACCGCCATAACGCTCGCCTCAAGGTTGCTCGCCATACAAACAACGACCGTGTCAATCTCAGCGATTCCGAGTCGCTTTATAACCTCTATATCGGTCACGTCGGCACATTTACATACAGGAAGATATGCAGCCGCATCGTTTACAACATTCTGCTTCGTGTCTACCGCTATTACTTCCATTCCGTTGTCTACAAGTTCTTTTGCAACGGCTATTCCGTATCTGCCAAGTCCGAACACGGCGTAGGTTTTCTTTTTTCGCATAATCATTCTCCTTTATCCTATACTGATGTCTTCCGTAGGCTCGGAAATGACGTTTTGTGTTTCTTTTCTGCTGCCGAGTGCAACGGCGAGAGAGATAGGTCCTATTCTGCCGAAATACATAGTCACGATGATTATTATCTTGCCAAGTATATCGAGGCTTCCCGTAAAGTTTCTTGAAAGCCCTACCGTTGCCGCGGCACTTACCGTTTCATATATAATGTCAATAGCAGGAGCATCGGTTGCAGCCGCCAACAACACCGTTGAAGTCAAGAGAATTACGACGAAGGTCGTTACTACAGCAACTGCCTTGCGGATTGAGCTGCCTGAAATTGTACGGTTGAATATCGACGCAGTGCTCTTATTTCTGATGGTGGCAACTGCTGAACAGAGCAAAACGACAACAGTTACTGTTTTTACACCGCCTGCAGTGCCGACAGGCGAACCGCCGATGAACATCATAATAATAGAGGTTACTGTCGATGCTCCGGTGAGACTTTCCTGCGGTACACTCGCAAATCCCGCCGTTCTTGTTGTAACAGACTGGAAGAGTGATACCTGAATTTTATCAAGCAGCGACAGTTCTCCGATGGTTGCAGGGTTGTTATACTCAAAGGCAAAGATCAGAAGTCCTCCGCCAAAAACGAGCAAAATGGTCGTGACGATTGCAATCTTAGAGTGAAGTGTCAAATGCCGGAAAACCCGTTTGTTTTTTGACGTGCGGTTTTTCATTACCCTCAAAACGTCCCACCAAACGATATAACCTATACCGCCGAACACTATCAAAAGTGAAGTGGTGAGGTTGATTATCGGGTTTGTGGCGTAATCGCAAAGGCTGGTTTCTCCTATAATGTCAATTCCCGCATTACAGAACGCGGAAACCGACGTGAAGAAGGATATCCATATTCCGCGAAGTCCAAAGTCACGGACAAAAACAAACATATACAAGACTGCACCGACAGATTCCACAACAAGCGTGCCGAGCAGAATTTTTTTGACAAAGTTTGCAAGTCCCGCCATTGTGTTAAGGTTAAACGCATCCTGAACAAGAAGTCTGTCACCGATGCTCATTTTACGATTTATCATAAGCATAAAGCCGGACATAATAGTAATAATACCAAGACCGCCTATCTGTATCAGCAGAAGTATTACTATCTGCCCGAAAAGGCTCCACGTAGAAAACGTCGGCAGGGTTACAAGTCCCGTGACGCAGGTTGACGTAGTGGCGGTGAACAAGGCGTCTATGTACGGCACGGCGTTACCGTCGGCAGAACTGACGGGAAGTGCTAACAAAAAGCTTCCGACAAGTATAGTTGCCAAAAAACTGAGCAGTATTATCTGCGTTGTTGACAACGTAATTCTTTTTTTACTATCCATAAGCATTCCTTTTATCCGTTTTGGGCGTTGTACATATAATCCTTTACACCCTTGTGCAGAAAGAGTGTCAGTGCACAGAAAAGATACCACAAAAAATCTATCAAACACATCACAAACACAACCGTTTCGGCGGTGGACAGTGTATCACCTGCGAAGATGTCGAGGGGAAAGATTACGACCACAGCGAAAAGTCCCCACACAGCGTTCCAGGCACTGAGTATCGCAAGAAATACTCTCGCCCACGAATAGCCGCACAAAAGCACGATGCTCGCGACGATACAGGCAAAAATAACCACCATATCCAGCATAGAGTTCGAAGCAACCAGCAGATTTGCCAGCGAATTGAAAATCGTGACTATCGCTATAATCCAAGCGAGTATCTTTCCTATTTTTTCTTCACGCTCTTTCTTTGCGTAGTATTCTTCTCTTGTTAGTTCTTTGTCTTGTTTCATTGGTGTCACCTTATTAGAGTTTTAATTACCTCGCCTGCTATCATAAGTCCTGCGATCGACGGGACGAAGGAGATGCTGGCGGGGATTTGGCGCCTTGAGGAGCCTTTTTGTTTTTCTTGTTCCAAAAGCTTCTCGTCTGTTTCGGGTTTTATGGGTTGCTCGGTGGAGAAAAGCACCTTTAGTTTTTTTATTCCTCTTTTTTTGAGCTCCAGTCGCATCACCCTTGCGAGCGGGCAGACAGAGGTTTTGTTTATATCGGTTATCTCAAATTTGCTCGGGTCGAGGTGGTTTCCCGTACCCATACAGGAGATTATCGGGGTGTTTGCTTCGGTGCATCTCTCAATCAGCAAAAGCTTTGACGAAACGGTGTCGATTGCGTCTACGACGTAGTCGAAATCCTTGGGGTTGAAGCAGTCCGAGGTTTCGGCAGAATAGAAAAGGTCGTTTGCTATCACATTTATAGTGGGGTCGATGTCCGAAATACGCTCTTTCATCACCGCAGTTTTGCTTTTGCCAACGGTGGAGTGAAGCGCGATGAGCTGTCGGTTTATATTACTTTCACTCACGGTATCGTTGTCAAAAAGGGCTATAGTGCCGACTCCCGCTCTTGCGAGTGCTTCGACGGTATACGAGCCGACTCCGCCGATACCGAAAACGGCAACGCGGGATTTTTTCAGTTTTTCAATTCCTTCGTCGCCTATGAGAAGAGCGGTGCGGTCGTATTGTCCCATAAAATCAGTACCTTTCGAGAAAGCTATGTAGCTCTCCGCCGTCGCAGTCGCGATGGCCGATGACGTTGGAGAGGTTTACGTTATGAATACACTTGAAGATATTCATCGGTACGTGTTTGTTGTCCTGCTCGAGTTTATATATCAGCTCTTTTATCTCCTTGCGCTTGGACTGACCTTCATAGTCGTCGCTCGCGCACTGCTCTGTAAAACGACAGGCACAGCGGATGAACTCCAGCTCGTTGTATCTCACCCACGAGATTATATCCCTCTCGCGCACCATATACAAGGGTCGGATGAGCTCCATTCCCTCGTGACCCGTGCTTTTTAGTTTGGGCATCATTGTTTTTATCTCGGCTCCGTAGAACATACTCATTACTATCGTTTCGATAACGTCGTCGAAGTGGTGACCGAGGGCAATTTTGTTACAGCCGAGCTTTTGTGCCTCTTCGTAGAGGTATCCTCTTCTCATTCTCGCACAGAGGTAGCAGGGAGAGTCGTCTTGGGTGGAGACAAAGTCGAAAATCTTGCTCTCAAAAATATGAATCGGGATATCGAGAGTTTTTGCATTGTCGATAATTCTCTGACGGTTTTCGGGGTTATATCCGGGGTCCATCACGATATACTCCGCCTCGAAGGGAAAGTCGCTGTACTTCTGCAGGTGTTGGATACACTTTGCGAGAATCATAGAATCCTTACCGCCCGAGATACAGACCGCCACCCTATCCCCTTCTTTGAGAAGCTCATATTCGTTGATGGCGCTGATAAAGCGGTTCCAGATGGTCTTTTTATATTTTTTGATTATACTTCTTTCAATCTCAATGTGTCGTTCCATAGTTGTTCCTTAGTAGAGAATGAGTGCCAAAAGCTTGTAGATGCCGATGAGCACGGGCGCGTGGAGAATATATATCACAAGCGTGTGTCTGCCGATGAACGCGAGGGGTCTGACGCGGGTTTTCTTGAAAAACGCGGGTGCTCGGTCAGCGGTGAGGTATCTTCCCAGATAGGTTCCGCAGATGAAGAGGAAGAGCCAAGGAAGAAGCGGATAGTAGTCGGCGGAGTTAAAGCCCTTGTAGATTATTCCAAGCGGGAACAAAAACTGTGGCATCCCGTAGGCAAAGGAATAGTCCACAAACTGATACTCAAGAAGATAGGGTATGCCGATAAAGCCGTCTTTGACGCGGAAGGTGACGACAAACAAAAGCGCAAAGATTGGCAGTGCCCAAGCGGTTTTGGTCTTTTTGAGAAGCTTTCTGAAAAGGTCGAAGAGTATTATCGAAAAGCCGATGAGATGCAAAATTCCCCAGAGTATCGGAGTGCTTCCGCCATCGTAGACAAGCGATATTACGGTTATCGCACAGGCGATTCCAAAGCAGATTATTCCGCGCTTGAAGTTGTTTTCCGTGAAGTTACACGAAACGCCCGATATCAGAATGAAGAGTCCCGCGCCGATATACACGAGCGGTTGCAACGCCTCGAGCCACTCGGGCATCAGCACCGGCATTGTATTGTAAAAAAGATAGACCGCGTGGTACAAAACCACCAAAATGATAAGCGCTCCGCGCAGTTCGTCGATAAAGCCTATTCTGTTTGTGAGGTCTTTTTTCTTGAAGATATTCATATAAAAATCTCCTAAAGCTTTGTATTATCTCTATTTTACCCTTATTTGCTCACAAAATCAAGAAATATTTGATATTACGCGCTTTACAGCGTCAAAACGGCGCAAATCTCCGTTTTCGCGATTTGACAATTTGCAGTTTTTATAGTATTCTTATATAGATTAAATTTTTGGAGGTTATTTTCAAATGGACCCGGACAGTATAATGTTTGGCGTGATTATTATTCTTTTGGCGGCGATTTTCTCCGCTGTATTCAAGGCTTTTTCCGAGGCTTTTGCAAGGCTCGATGACGCTGTTATCGAAGAGATGGCAGACGTCGACCAGAAAAAAGCAAAGGCACTTGAAAAAATCGGTGCTTCTAAATCTAAGTACTCACAAAGAGCAAAAACTGTTGCAACAATTTTTGATGCGGTTATTGCGTTTATTTGTTTTACCTCAATCTATCCGATTTTCGCAACATTGTTTTATATAGCGCTGCCCGCTCCGCACCTTGTGCTTTACGCAGGTTTGGCGGCTCTTTGCACACTGACGGTTCTTCTTTTCGTTTGGCTTTGTGTCATTCGCCCTGTTGCGATGGTTTTGGGACGCAAAAATCCCGAGAGATTTTGCGCTTCGGGACTTTGGTTTTACAGACTGGTTTCTGCGATTTTGTTCCCGCTCACCTTCCTTTTTGACCTTCCTGCAAAGCTTTTTACAAGGCTTTTCGGCGTTGAGTTCAACGAGGTGGACACCTCTGCTACCGAAAAGGAAATCAGACAGATGGTCGACGAGGGTGTCATCGAGGACGTGCAGAAAGAAATGATAAACAACGTTTTCGAGTTTGACGACCGTACCGTTGACGAGGTTATGACCCACAGACGCGACATAGTTGGCATAGATTTGGAAGAAGCGGCACTCGAAAACATTATCTCTATCGCTATCGAAACGGGCTATTCCCGTTTACCGTTATACAAAGACGACATCGACAGCATCATCGGTGTCATCTACGTGAAAGACCTTCTGCAGTTTACCTCCTGCACGGGAGATTTTGATGCAGAAAAAACCATGCGCGCTCCCCTCTACGTTCCCGAATCCATCCATTGCCGTGACCTGTTCAAGCAGTTCAAGGACAAGAAGATGCAGATGGCGGTCGTGGTTGACGAATACGGCGGAACGTCGGGTATCGTCACTATGGAAGACATCGTCGAATCCATCGTCGGCAACATTCAGGACGAATATGACGACGAGGAGGAGGAAATTTCTCAGATTTCCGAAAACGTCTACCGTTTCGACGGCTCGGTTTCCATCGACGAGGTTGCAAAGCTTCTCGATATTGAAATCGAAGAGGACGAATATGACACTCTCGGCGGATTTTTGACTCATCTCTTGGGCAGAATACCTGAGGATGATGAAAAGCCCGAAATCGCATACAAAAACGCGACCTTTAACGTCATTCTGGTTGAGGACAAGCGTATCGCAACCGTTGACGCAAAGGTTGAACCTATCGTTGAAGAAGAGGAATAATGGCAAAAAGAACCAAGCTTTCTGACAGAGTTCTCCCCGACTACACCCGTGCGGAGGAGATAATGAATATGGTGACTCACATCGTGGGCGGCGGCATTGGTGTCGTCGCTACGGCTTTGTGTGTTATCCTCGGTGCTCTGCGCCACAACGTGTGGGGCATTGTAACGGGTGCTGTATACGGTGTGACGATGATACTGCTCTACACCTTTTCGAGCATCTACCACGGGTTACACACGGGTACGGCGAAAAAGGTTTTTCAGATCATCGACCACTGCACCATCTTTCTTTTGATTGCGGGAACATACACCCCGATTTCGCTCTGCTCCTTGAGAGAATACAACGTGTGGCTCGGGTGGATAATCTTCGCGGTTGTGTGGGCGGTGGCTATTCTCGGCATTGTGCTAAACGCCATCGACCTTAAAAAGTACAAGGTCTTTTCGATGATATGCTATCTCGCAATGGGTTGGTGCATTATTGTTGCCATTGAGCAGACCTTTGAGGCAATAGGCCTCTCGGGATGCACCTGGCTCATTTTGGGCGGTGTTTTGTACACAGTAGGCGCGGTGCTGTACGGCATTGGAAAGAAGCTCAAGTTTTTCCATTCCATCTTTCACATCTTCGTGGTGCTCGGCACTACGGCGCAGCTTGTATGCATACTGTTTTACGTTATCTAAAGGCGGTCAAAAACCGCCTTTTCTTTTTGCTCAAAAAAGACTGCAAAAGCTCTGTTTTATGGTTGCAAAGGGTTTTGTATTATGGTATAATTTTCAAAAGATATTAAAAATTACCGGCGGTCACGTTTTTAAAAACGTTTGGCCGTGTTATCAAGGAGGACGAATATGTTTAAGGCTCAGGTTCTTGACTTTGTCAAGGAAATTGAAGAACTCAAGAAAACTCCGGAAAACTCCATGATCGGCAACGTGTTCTTTCTAAACGACGACGAGGTCGTTTGTATGGACAGAACCGACGGTCAATCGAGATATCCCTACTTTAAAGACGGCGCTCTTATGTGGGTCTATTCCACCGGTTTTATGTTCGCAAGAAAGCACGGATTTGCTATATTCCACGACGTTCGCGCAGACGAAGAGCCAAGAGTTGATTTTTACGGTTCTATCAAAAATCCCGACGGAACATTCCTTCCTGTTTCCATCACAGGTGCTTCAAAGCAGATGTTTGAGCCCGATGTTGTGAGATACTGCGTATTCACAAGGGAGTGCCCCATCTTTATCGCAAAGACTCCCGATGCGATTTTTGCGGTCAGAATGTTCTTGACAGAGGACCTCAAATTCAACTTTACCACTACTGCTATCAACACCTCCGACAAGGAGCTTGAGCTGTACGTGGCTTCCTACATCGAGCCTCTTCTCAACTTCTCCAACGCGCCCGGCTTCTGGGACAGATTTTCTCTCAAATCCAAGTACCTCGGCGACAGAAAGCACCTTGTGGTCCGCCGTCTTGGTGCCACAACGGTTACAGGTGTACTCAATCAAGTTATAAACGGTGCTCAGCCCTATGACGAGCAGCACACCACTATGAGAAAGAGCTTTATCGGCGGTTACGGAAGAAACCTTGCTTGTTCCCCAACCCTTAAATACGGCAGAATTGCCGACCCCGCTCCCGCGGTGGCAACTGTTGACTTCTCGACCTTCGGCGACCTTTACAGCTTCAAGCTCAAAAAGGGCGAGGACACAAGAATCGACCAGCAGTTTGAGTATGGTATGAACCAGACTCCCGACGAAAGCTACTCCATCTCTGACGTTGACGTTGACGCTCTTGATGCCGAGGTTCTGGCGGCTAAAGAGAAGTATGAAAAAGTCACCGACGGTATGGCAATTAAGTTTGGCAAACTCAATCAGATGAATGTCAACAACGAGCTTCTCAACAAGTTTTTGCGCACAGTTCAGCACAGTGTAAACTTCTGTGCCAACAACCACGACTGGACCGGAGATAATCAGGGTACCCGTGATGTTTATCAACAGCTCGAAGCATATATTCCCTACGACCCTGCGGGTGCGAGAGAGAATATTGTTATGTACTTCAACTACTTCTTTGACAACGGAAGAACTCCCCGCGCGTTCTGTCTTCCCAGAACTCCTTGGGGCGACGTCAGCTACGACCCCGACGAGTACGTTGACCAGGGCTTGTGGGTAATCTCCTGCGTATATCAGTATCTCTGCTTTACAGACGACTATTCCATCCTTGACGAGCTGTGTACCTACTACACGATTTCGGATGACGAAAGGTCAGGCACCCGCTCAACAGAGAAGTTCACGATTCTCGACCATCTCTTGCGCATTATGGATTACTTTATAAGTAACCTCGACGAAGAGTATGAGAGCTTCTGCCTGAGAATTCTCAAGGGCGACTGGAACGACGCTATCAACGGACTCGGAAAGTCGCTTGACGGCAAAAAATACGGCTCGGGCGTTTCTGTTATGGCAACGGCTCAGCTTTACGAAAACTTCGACCAGATGTATGAAATTCTAAAGCATATCGGCGGTTATGACGACGTCTGCGACAGGTATATGGAATGTCAGAGAAAACTTGTTGCGGGACTCAAGAAGCACGCTGTTGTCGGCGAAAAGGGCGACGAGCAGATCGTTCACGGCTGGGGCGACAAGATTTCCTACAAAGTTGCAGGTCTTTGCGACGAGGACGGAAAACGCAGACACGGTCTTATCTCCACTGCTTTCTGGGGAATCAGCGGTCTTATCAGAGAAACTCCCGAGCTCAAGGGCGCGATGACACGCACCTACGAGGCCCTCGATTCCGAGTACGGCTTCAAGGCATTCGACCATCCCTTTACCCCTGATATGAAGGGTGTTGGAAGGTTGAATATGGTTCTCCCCGGAACAGGTGAGAACGCTTGTGCTTATATCCACGCAGGTGTATTTGCCAATATGTCTCTCTTCACCATCGGCGAGTCCGAGTGGGCTTGGAAGCAGGTTGAGAAAATCCTCCCCTTCACGCACGAATCCTTCAACGCTACTCCGTTTGTTATGTGCAACCAGTACTGCACCAACGAGGAGTATAACCTTGACGGCGACACACTGTTTGAATGGACCACGGGAAGCAACCCCACAATGCTCAGAACCTTCTACAAGTACGGTTTTGGTATCGCTCCCGACACAGAGTTCCTGCGCATTGCTCCCGCGAAGGTTCAGATTTCCGACGAGGCGAGTGTATACGTCACCTTCCTCGGCAAGAAGGTTACTTTAAACTACAAGAACGAGGGTAATGGCGAGAGAAGGTTCTTTGTAGACGGCAAACAAGTCGAAAGCGGATATGACGAGCTCTCCGACACAAGATACATCAAGATTTTGAAATCTGAAATCAAGGGCGACATCACAATTGACGTTATAGACTAAAAAAATTAGCGGTTGGCGAAAAGCCAACCGCTTTTTGCTATATTCAGATGTACAAAAGAAGTGCGACGATTGGCATCGTCACTACCGAAATGACCGTCGAGAGTGCGACGAGCTTTCCCGCATAGGCGGAGTCGCCGCCGTAGAGCTCTGCAAATATCGTGGTGTTTGCGGCGGCGGGGGTGGAGGAAAGAATCAGCACTATCGCCATTACCGCAGGGTCGGCGAAGACTCCGACAAGAGAGAGTATCTTCATTATTCCCCAGCAGACCGCAGGGAACAAAAAGTGTCTTACAAACAGGAATTTATACGCGTTTATATCCTTGAAAAGCTCGCTGAGCCTTGCGCCATACAGTCTTGTGCCGACGACGAGCATCGAAGCAGGAGCGACCATATTTTTGAAGACACCGAGAACGTTGTATATGACCTTTACCGTCTGGCTGAGAACGTCGGGCGCATCTGCCGTGACGATATTCTGCACCCATCCGCCAACTCCCGTGAGGTAGAGGACAAGTCCTATCAAAATCGGGATTACCGCGGGGTTTACTATCGCCTGTTTTATCGAAACATATCGCTTGTCGCCCGTGTAGATGAGTCTGCCTATTGAAAACGCAAAGACGTTAAACCACACGATGTATATTGTCGCGTAGATTACGTACTCAGAGCCGAAAACGTCGTTTATCACGGGGATTCCCATATATCCCGCGTTGGAAAAGATGACACCAAAGCGGAGCACCTTTTTGAGTCTTTCGGGGGCTTTTCTGAACATCATAATCGCCAACACGCAGAAAACGATATGTGTGACGAGTGAAAGGATGAAAACCCAGACGATACCCTCAAAAACCTTTGGGTCAAAGTGGAAGATGAAGCTATGTATCAACATCGAGACCTGTGCAATACACATCACGAACACCGACATATTTTTTGCGAAGCTGTCACCCGCAAGCTTGAGCTTTCTTAGAACGAAGCCGGGTATCATAAAGCAGAACATTGTTATGACGGATATAAAAAGTATCGAAATCTTTATCATTTTCCTCGGCTCCTTTCCTAATTTATCTGTAATCCATTATACCCTTGCCGTTTTTTCTTGGCAAGGGATTTTTTGACAAAATGAGACGATGAAGTTTATTTTCGTCGCCGATGGTATTTTATACAATTTTACACTACGGTTTATGTGCAGTATTTACAAGGAACCCCGCCCAAAAAATCGGACGGGGTTTGGTTAGTTTGTTTTTCTTTTGAAGAGGTTTTCGGGGAGCTGGGCGAGGACTACTGCGACGAGCATCAAGGCAGAGCCTATATATTCCCTCAGCAGAAGTCTTTCGTGCAGTGCGATTGCACTCGCGATTGCGCCGATTACCGATTCAAGACTCAAGATGAGTGATACGATGGTGGGGTTTGTTCCCTTTTGCGCGACGACCTGCAGGGTGTATGCCACACCGCTCGAGAAGATGCCGAGGTAGAGTATCGGCACCGCACAGTCGATGACTGCGGAGAGCTCTATCCTCTCGGTGAAAAGCGCGAAGATGAGCGAAAGTGTGCCCGAGGTCAGCATCTGTATGCAGGAGAGCTTTACCCCATCGACGAGGCTCGCGTATTTATCCACAACGAGTATCTGCACCGCAAAGGCGATTGCACAAAGAAGTATCAACGTGTCGCCCGTTTCGATGGTGAGTCCCGTTTTGATGCACAAAAAGTACATTCCGACTACCGCCACCAAAACGCTTATCCAAACGATTGGCAGTACCTTTTTCTTTAGGAACAGTCCAAAAACGGGGACGAGCACTATGTACAGAGCGGTGATGAATGCGGCTTTTCCCGCGTCGGTTTCTGCGAGTCCGAACTGCTGCAGGTTTGTCGCGACAAAGAGCACTGTACCGCAGCTGATTCCGCCTATCCACAGCTTTTTGCTGTTTATCGGGGTGCTGTCGGGCATTCTGAGCACCTTGTTCCTAAAAAGTATGAACAGCACGAGCACCAAAAAGCCCAAAAGTGTGCGGAGTGCACTGAAGGTGAAAGGGCCGAGGAGCTTTGTACTTTCCTTCTGAAAAACGAAGGATATTCCCCAAAGGGTTGCCGCGATAAACGGCAGAACGGTTTGTCTTATTTTCGGATTCAATTTAGTATACCTCTACACCTGTGTAGTAATGATTGAGTATCTGCTTATAGTCCCAGCCCTCGATATTAGCGTATTGGATAGCGCCGTACTGGCTCATTCCAACGCCGTGGCCATAGCCGAGGGTGGTTATCTCGAATATCTGTCCTTCGTCGTTCTTATAGACTATGTCAAAGTGGTTTGAACGCAGTCCGAACACGCCTCTGAGAAGCGTTCCCGTTATCTTTGCGGTCGAGCCGTTTGACTTTGTATAGGTAGTCTGTCCGCCGACGCTGACAAGCGAATTGTATCCCGCGTTGGTTTTGAGAACGACCTCAAACCAGGTTGTCGGGTCGCCCGAAAGGTAGATTCCGAGCTCGGATTTTATCTTGTCGCGGACGTATTGATAGCTGTATTGCCTTACTACCTTATAGTTTGGAACGAGGTAGTCATATTTACTCTCTACCATCTGCGTGTAGGGGTAGTTTGTTCCGCCCCAAACCTCGCCTGCGGTGTTTGTATATCCCGCAGAGGTGGAGAAGTATGCAGCATAGATGGGCTTGCCGTTGTAGTAGACCATCTCCTCGATGACCTCTTTTACAAGGCGTTTTATCCTCTCGCTCGGGTTTCTGAGTCCAACGTCGGGAATCCAGTTCATATTGTTGTGGAACACGACGAAGGTGTGTGCCGCTACCGCCTGTGCCTTCAGGGCTTCGTCGGGGCAGGAGTCGTTCATCTCGTTTGCGACTATCTGGCAGACGATGTTGTATGCGGTGTCGGTGACGAGTATGCCGTTTTCGTAGACCGAGAGCATCTTGTTCGCGAGGGTGCCAAGCGAGCCGCCCGAAGAGGTGTCGGAGGAGCTTGTATCAGAGCTTGTATCAGAGCTCGTGTCCTCGGAGCTTGTGCTATCCTCGCTCGATGTATCCGACGAGGTTGTATCGCTCGAGGTATTAGAAGAAGTGGGCGGTATTACGATTACCGAGCCTGAAGACGACTCACTCGAGGTGTTCGATGACGGTGGGGGTATTACGATAACGTGGCCGGACGATGAGTCGCTAGAGGGGTCGGACGACGGCGGAGGTATAACTATAACGTGGCCGGACGATGAGTCGCTAGAGGGGTCGGACGACGGCGGAGGTATAACTATAACGTGGCCGTATGAGGAGTCGCCGGAAGAAGTCGTGCTTGATGTGGGTCGTGAGGAAGCTTCACTTGAAGTGGGTCTTGAGGAAGCTTCGCTCGATGTAGGCTTTGACGATTCCTCGCTTGAGGTCTGAGAGCTATCCTCCGAGCTTGTAGCTGACGAATCCTCTGAGGAGGTTTCCGAGCTTGTTTTTGAAGAGGCTTCGCTCGAGGTGTTTGAGGAGATTTCAGAGCTTGTTTCGGACGAGGTTTCAGCGCTTTCGTCCGAGCTTGTATCCGACGATGCATCCTCACTCGAGGTGTCGCCTATCGGGTCGTCGATTGGCGGTGGGTTATTCTCCATAAACGAGGAATCGGAGCCGCCCTGATCGTCCATAACGGTCATTACGTCCTTTGCGCTTAGCATATTTTCCTGTGCGGGTTTTTCTCCGCCATAGATGCGGTACCATTCGTCCGCCTGAAGCGCATATTTGTTGGGGGCTGCCGTCTGTGCTTCGTCGAGCTCTGTCTCGTTTTCGCGAATCATACGCGCGACTATCACAAGTCTTGCACCGTCAAAATCCACAGTGGGTGCGGATATTGTGACGAGCTCGTCGCCAAAGGCGACGTTTACTCTGGTGTCAAACACAGAGCGTTTTCTGATCTCTTCTATGTAGTAGGTCAGCTCTTCTTCGTTTAAAAAGCTGTGGTAGTCGTAGTAGTTAAATCCACCTGCGTTTGTATCATTGGTGGTGATAAACGCGGAGATTATCTTCCACTGTCCCGCATCATACACGGTCGCAAGGTCGACGGTGGGGTGTTTGCGATAGTATGATATATCGAGGTATTTTCTGAGCTGTGTAGTGATGTATCCGTCGGTATCGCCATCAAGCCAGATGATTTTGTTGGTGGAGCTTTCGTCGTTTTCAAGCTTTGTCTGAGCATCAAAATAGGGCGTTCCGACTCCGAGACTCTCTCCAAGGAAGTTTCGGGTTTTATAAAACTCGTTATCCTCGCCCTGCACTATAGGGAAATATATCGACGTTTCGTCTACCGAAAGCCATCCTGCGACGTGCTTGTTCTTTATATACAGGTCGCGAAATCTCTCGAGGTAGTCCGCGGGGAAGCTCGAGGTGGGGTCGGTTATATCTGCGACGGCATTCTCCTCGACGTAGACCGATGCCTGATAGACACCAAACAGTTCGTCGAAGAGGGTTTTTGTGCGGTTTGAGGCAAGTGCCTTTATACCGTATCTGCCGACAATAACGAGCACGGCTATCACCATTACGGCGACAGCAAAGATCACTACCGTTTTGCCCGACTTTGCGGATTTTTCGTTTTTTGTTAGTGGCATCGGTTACTCCTTTCGGTACTCTTTTGCCGTCTCAAAGAGCATTTCGAGCGCTCTATTTGCAGCATTTTCTCGTACCTCGTCTCTTGTAAGGGGTGCCGCTTTAAGCTTTTCTACCCTTGTTTCTTTTTCGGTTGCCAGACCGATAAACACCGTTCCGACAGCCTTACCCTCGCTTGTTGATGGGCCTGCAACGCCCGTGACGCTGATACCGAAATCGGCATCGGCAATTTTACGGATGCTTTCTGCCATCTCGGTTGCAGTTTGTTCGCTGACAGCGCCAAAGGCATCTATAGTTTCTCTTTTCACACCGAGCTTTTGAATCTTTGCCTCGTTTGAGTAGGTCACCATCGAAAAGGAGATGACCTCGGACGAGCCAGAAACCGAGGTTATTTTTGCTGAAACAAGTCCGCCCGTGCAGGATTCTGCAGTCGCTACGGTGAGCTTTTTCTCGCGAAGGGTATCTACAAGCATTTTTGCAACGTTTTCCATCTAAAACCTCTTTAAAATTTAGGGGTTATTTTTATGGTTTCGACTCCGTCTGCCGCCTCGTTTACAAGTGCTTCGACGTCGAGTCGTTTTTCTGCCTTTTCTACTGCAATGAGGTCGGGTTTTGTGCGGGGATGCTTGGGGGTGAAGACGGTACAGCAATCCTCGTAGGGCTCTATCGAAATTTCGTAGGTATCAATCTTTTCGGAGATTTTTATAATCTCGCTCTTATCCATACCGATGAGCGGACGAAGCACGGGGATATCGCACACAGCCTCGGTACAAGCTATCGCTTTTATGGTCTGGCTTGCCACCTGCGCCAAGCTTTCACCCGTTATGAGTGCAGAAGAGTCGTTTTTCATCGCGATTTTTTGTGCCACGCGCATCATAAATCTTCGCATTATGATGGTGAAAAGCTCCTCGGGGCAGTTGTTTTTTATCTCCTCTTGTGCGTGGGTGAAGGGCACTACGTGAAGGTCGAGCCCTCCGCAGTAGGCGCTCATTCTCTTTGCAAGTTCGACCACCTTGAGCTTTGCTCTTTCGCTTGTATAGGGTGGGCTTTCGAAGTGTATCGCATCGAGCAAAAGTCCACGCTTTGCCATCATATATCCTGCGACGGGACTGTCTATTCCGCCCGAGAGAAGAAGCGATGCTCTTCCGCTCGTGCCGACGGGCATTCCGCCCGCTCCGTCGATTTTGCCCGCGTGGATATACGCGCCAAAGTCGCGAATCTCGACTATTACCTCTACCTCGGGGTTGTGCACGTCAACCGAAAGGTGCGAAAATTTTTCCAAAAGCACTGCGCCGAGCTCGGTGCAGATTTCGGGCGAGGTCAAGGGGAAGCGTTTGTCTGCGCGCTTTGCTATGACCTTGAAGGTGTTTGCGTCTTCCAGCGTTTCCTTCAAATATTCACATGCGGTAGCGCAAATCTCGTCGAAATTCTTTTCGGTCATTGCCGCTCTCGAAAAACAAGCGATGCCAAAAACCTTTGAAATTCTGTCACACACGACATCGAGGTCGACGTCGGATTCGGGCAGTACGAAAATCGCAGACTGCGCTTTTTGCACCTTGAATTTTCCAAGGTCGGAAATTCTGAATTTTATATTCCTTACAAGGCTATCCTCAAAGAGTGAGCGGTTGAGTCCTTTAAGGGCAATTTCACCGTTTTTTATGAGTACAATTTCTTTCATATCTTCTCCGTTATTTCGTACCGCAGAGGGTGTTTTTTGCGTTTGTTATCTCTTTTATCAGGGTGTCGATATCCTCGAACGTATTTTCGGCAGAAAAGCTGATTCGCACCGCGCTGTCCTGCGTTTTTCGGTCAAAGCCCATCGACTCTAAAACGTGGGTTCTCGCTCCCTTTGCACAGGCAGAGCCACTTGATATAAAAATCTCCTTTTGCTCGAGATAGTGCAAAAGCGTTTCGGAGCGAAGCCCCTCGACCGATATATTCGTAGTGTAGGGAAAGTCGTTTTCGCAGTTTATCTTTATGAAGTCGGTTTTCTCGATTTGCTCTTTCAGGTGGGTTTTGAGGGCGGTTGCTTTTTTAAAGTTTTCGTCAATTTTTGGCATTATCTCCTCGACAGCCAAACAAAACGCGCAGATTCCCGCTGTGTTTTCTGTTCCGGGACGGATTGCTTTCTCCTGCTCACCGCCAATCGTATAACCGACGACCCTTGTGCCGTCCTTTATATACAGCGCGCCCGTCCCCTTTAGTCCGTGAATTTTGTGAGCAGTAACTGTGAGGGTGTCAACACCGAGCTTTGTGGCATTTATTTTGATTTTTCCAAAAGCCGCAACGCAGTCAGTATGCACAAGGCAGTTTGGGTTTTTCTGTTTTGTGAGCTTTACAATTCGCGCGATATCGTTCACCGCACCGACCTCGTTGTTTGTCATCATCACTGTGACGAGCACGGTTTTTTCGTCGACGGCATCGGCAAGTTTCACGGGGTCAACAATGCCGTTTTTCTCCGCAGAAACGAACACCACTTCCCAGCCGTCCTTTTCAAGCGTCTTTAGCTTTTCGTGGACGCTGGAGTGCTCATAGGCAGAGGCGACGATGCGGTTTCCGCGACGGCAAAGGATTTTTACCGCAGAGCTTATCGCAAGGTTGTTGGCCTCGGTGCCTCCCGAGGTGAATATTATATTTTTCGGTTTTGCGCCGAGCGCGTCGGCAACAGCTTCTCTCGCGCGGTCTACCTCAAGCTGTGCAGAAAGTCCGAGAGAATGCAGAGAGGACGGGTTTCCCCAAAAGCTTTTTGCTATCTCACTAGCCTTCTCTATCGCCTTTTCACAGGGTCTTGTGGTAGCGGCATTATCAAGATATATCACACAAAAACCGCCTTTTTCACTTGAACATACATTATCTATCATATCATACCACAAAGCGTCAAAATTTGCAACGGGATAGACGCTGAACAATAAAAAAATCGCAGACTTCTTTTCTGCGAGTTGGCACAGTTTTTTTAGCAGCATAAAATGGAATATGGTCCCGTTTCTCAGCTGAGGGTGGAGCCCGCTCCCGCGAAGAGCCCAAGGCAGACGAGGGGCGTTTAAAGGGCGAAGCGCATAGCCGCTTCGCCCATATATTCTTCAAAAAGTTGTACAAGCTCCAGAGATAGCTTTATTGCATTTGGGAGAAAGGGCTTTACAACGTCTTTGGCAGGTTTTGTTTCGACCGACAGCCTTTCGCCAAAAATTCCGACGGTGAGAGCATCCTCCTCGAAGGAAATTTCAGCCATTCTCTCAGGCTTCTCAGTCATAAAGCGCGAGGAGTTGTATTCGGCAAACGGCATCAGCAGTGCTCCCGTCGTGACGGTTATAGTTATTATCATCGACGAGATAAAGAGTCTGAGGTTCATCTTATCACTTCCGCGATTAGTATTGCCAAAATCAGTCCATATATGTCTTTAGAAGCTTTGAAAGGCTTTTGCCGAGAAGCTCTGCGGAGTAGGTCGCTTCGTCGAGGGAGTTTGCGTGACCGCCTACCTCGATGAGAATCGAGCCTGTGGTGAGGTCTTGGTTATATTTTCTATAGTCAAACATCAAAGGTCGGGTGATGCTCTTGTAATCGGTTTCGAGCTGATTCTGCAAAGCCGCACCAAACCTGAGGTTTTCTTTCCAATTCGGCATTCCCATCTTGCCGTCGTCACAGCCCGCAATGAGCATCAGCTGTGCGGCTTTTTTGCCGTCGATTTCGGTGGTGGGCTTCACCCTGACCGTTTCACCCGAAACGGTACGCTCAATGGCATCGCGGTGGATATCCAGCACAACCTTTATGGTGGGGTGTTTTTCAAGCCACCTTTTGACAGTTTCGGCGCTTCGCTCATACGAGCCGTTATAGGACGGGTAGTCGTGGATTGTAGTATCGTGCACCACTCCGATTCCGTTTTCCGAAAGGGCTTTTGCGAGGGCGTTTCCCACGCAAACCATATTATATTCCTCGTCGAGAGTACGTGCCGAGTAGTTTATATCATAATAGTCGCGGTCATAGGGCTCATAGCTTTCGGTGGTGTGGGTGTGCATAATGAGCACCTGCACCGTCTGAGCATCGCTGACAAGCTTCTCTCCCCAATCGGTTTTGAGTATGCTTTCGACCTTGTCAAGCGCAAGGTCGGTGTAGTTTTTTATAGTGCCGTTTTTATGTATCACAGCGCTTTTATCGGCAGTCGAAGAAAATTTTTCCTCGATTATCGTCCCGCGGTCCTTTTCTGCAACCTCCAGGGCGGGTGGCTCGGTTTCGGGGTCTACTATCGCGCCCGACACCGCTTCTTGTTCTGTAGGCGGTGTTTCTTCTGTGGGTGGTGGTTCTGCGGGTGGCGGGGTCGGCGCGGGTGAAGCATCTGTTTCCGGCTTTTTTGTGCCTGTCCCCTCGGGAAGTGCAAAGAGCGACGAAACGAGGGTCAAGTCCCCTATCACCGACGGGACGTTTTTCATTCCGAACGCGACAAATCCCGTTGTCAAAGCAAGCGACAGCGCTACTGCCAAAAGCTTTTTCAAAACCCTCACACCCCCTCTTCTTCTGAAAAATCGTCTAACGTTTAATACTGCCTTTTTCATTGTGTCCTCTCCTTTTTAAAAGTCTATTCCCGACGTGTGAATTAAATGCCTGTTCACGATTATTTAATTTGACAAAAGGGGGTAAAAAGGGTACAATAAAAAAGTAATGTTTTATATTAAGGAGATTTACCTATATGGGACTTTTTACGAAGCTTTTCGGAACGTACAGTTCCCGAGAGCTCAAAAGAATAGATCCTCTTGCAAATGCCGTTTTGGCGCTTGAGGAAAAATATGCCGCGTTCTCCGACAGTGAGCTTCGCGATATGACCGATAGTCTGAAGGCTCGTCTTAATTCGGGCGAAACACTCGACGACATCCTTCCTGACGCCTTTGCCGTTTGCAGAGAGGCGGGCTGGCGTGTTTTGGGACTCAAGGCGTTTCCAGTGCAGGTTATCGGCGGTATCGCGCTTCATCAGGGCAGAATCAGCGAGATGAAGACCGGTGAGGGTAAGACCCTCGTCGCAACACTTCCCGCATATCTCAACGCGCTTTCGGGCAAGGGTGTGCACATCGTTACGGTAAACGATTATCTTGCAAAATATGCCGCAGAGCTTATGGGCAAGGTGTATTCATTCTTGGGACTTTCTGTTGGTCTTATCGTTCACGACCTTGACAACGACGTGAGAAGAAAGGCATATGCCGCTGACATCACCTACCGAACAAACAACGAGTTTGGCTTTGACTATCTGCGCGACAATATGGTCATCTACAAGGAGCAGAGGGTTCAGCGCGGACACAATTTCTGTATCGTGGACGAGGTGGACTCCATCCTCATCGACGAGGCGCGTACCCCGCTCATCATTTCGGGCAAGGGCGACAAATCCACCGACCTTTACAAGCTTGCCGACAGCTTTGCAAAAAAACTTAAGATGATAAAGGTCAAGGAGCTCGACTCTAAAGAGGACAACGACCAGCTCGGTGGTGATTACATCGTCGACGAAAAGGCGCGCACCGCTACCCTCACACAGTCGGGTGTTCAAAAAGCAGAGCAGTTTTTCAACGTTGAAAACCTTATGGACCCCGAAAACGCGACCCTACAGCATCACATAAATCAAGCTATCAAGGCTCACGGCACAATGCACCGCGACACCGACTACGTCGTAAAGGACGGTCAGGTTATCATCGTAGATGAGTTCACGGGACGTTTGATGCTCGGCAGACGTTACAACGAGGGATTGCATCAGGCGATTGAAGCAAAGGAAAACGTGAAGGTCGAGTCGGAGTCAAAGACACTCGCGACCATCACATTCCAGAACTATTTCCGTCTTTACAACAAGCTTTCGGGTATGACCGGTACCGCCCTCACAGAGCAGGACGAGTTTAGAGAAATTTACGGTCTTGACGTTATCGAGATTCCCACAAACAAGCCGATGATACGCATCGACCACCCCGACGTTGTGTACAAGACCGCTATGGGCAAGTACAATGCGATTATCGACCAGATAGCAGAGTGTCACAGTAAGGGTCAGCCCGTTTTGGTTGGTACCGTTTCGATTGAAAAATCCGAGCTTCTCAGCTCTCTTTTAAAGCGCAGAGGCATCAAGCACGAGGTCCTCAACGCCAAGTATCACGAAAAAGAGGCCGAAATCGTCGCACAGGCGGGTCAGCTCGGCGCGGTTACCATTGCGACCAATATGGCAGGACGCGGTACCGACATTATGCTCGGCGGTAATGCCGAGTTTATGGCAAAAAACGAGATGCGAAAAATGGGCTATGCCGAGGTGCAGATTCTCGACGCAACAAGCTTTTTTGACACCGACGACGAGGAAATTCTAAAATCCCGCGAAATCTTCAAGGCTCTCAATCAAAAGTACAAGCAAGCTATCGAGCCCGAAGCAAAGAAGGTTTGTGACGCGGGCGGACTTTTCATTATCGGTACCGAGCGCCACGATTCAAGACGAATCGACAACCAGCTCAGAGGCCGTGCAGGACGTCAGGGCGACATCGGCGAATCGAGATTCTATCTCTCGCTCGAGGACGATTTGATGCGTCTTTTCGGCGGTGAGAGATTGCAGATGATGATGGAGAGTATGGGCATTGACGAAAAGACCCCCATTGAAGCAAAGCTTCTTTCCAACTCCATCGAGTCGGCTCAGCACAAGGTCGAGGTCAGAAACTTTGGCATCCGCAAAAACGTGCTCGAGTTTGACAACGTTATGAACACTCAGCGCGAGGTCATCTACAAGGAACGCGCAAAGGTGCTCGACGGCGAGGACATAAAGGAATCTATCCTCAAGATGATTGACAGTACCATAGATTCCACCGTCGACAACTATGCACACGCTGACGACGCACACGATGACTGGAATCTCGCAGGACTCAGAGAATACTTTAACGGTTGGCTTTGCAGTGCAGACGATTTCAGGTACAACTCCCCCGAGGAGCTTGGCGACGCTTCGACCGACGACATCAAGAACACCCTAAAAGACAGAGCCCGTGCCCTCTATGAAGAGCGCGAAGAAAAATTTGGCTCTGACATTATGCGCGAGCTCGAGCGCGTTGTACTTTTGAGAAACGTTGACTCGCGTTGGATGGACCACATCGACGATATGGACGAGTTAAAGCGCGGAATCTACCTGCGCTCCTATGCACAGAAAAATCCCGTTGTCGAGTATCGTGTCGAGGGCTCGGATATGTTCGATGCTATGATTTCGGCAATCCGCGAAAGCACAGCAAAGATGATTTTGACCGTACAGATAAGACAAAATTCCGAACAGCCTCAGCGCGAGCAGGTGCTAAAGCCCACCTCCGCCTCGGGCGCGGATGACGGCAGTGTTAAAAAAGAACCCGTCAAAAAAGGCGAAAAGGTCGGCAGAAACGACCCCTGCCCCTGCGGAAGCGGTAAAAAGTATAAAAAGTGCTGCGGTATAAACGAATAAGACGCTTTAATACCGTCCTGTAAAAAGCCGTTTACTTTTCTTTTTTAATATGCTAAAATGATAGAAAAAGACTACGAGGTGAACTATGCAAAATCTACCAGAAGTCATAGATATGCTGGCTACTATAACCAGAGATTTTGATTATCCTCTTGCTATGCTGACGCAGGAGCTGGAAATCCTTTGGTTTAACGATAAAGCCAAAGAGTTTTTCAAGCGCAAAAAGTATTTTTCTACCCATCTTTGCGACTATGCATTGGGAATGAAAACCGACGTAGCTATAAAAACTATCCGCTCCGGAACCTCGTGTGTATATCCCGCCAAAAACAGAGTCGGAAAGAAGATATACGTATTTGAAACGGGCTATTGCGAAAGACACCTTATGCTCGCCGCTTGGGTCGATGACGAGAACGTCAAGTTTGAGCACGAACGCAAAAGACTCGAAATGCTCGTCTTTCAGCATCACAGCAAGATTGCTATGCAACGCCTTTTTGCTGCTACCGAGCGCATTGAACACAGCACACTGCTCGACAACGACGACCTTCTCTTGAAGGACCTGTACACCATCGAGCGCGAAGCGTACAGAATGTATCATCTGCTCGGTAATATGCAGGTAATGCACAAGAGCCAAGACCCGTTTTCGATAGATTCTACCAGAAAGTTCGATTTCTCCAAGTATTTCCACGACCTGATTACCGCTACCACCGTGACCCTCACGGCTCTCGGTGTGAATATCAAATACACAAACCTTGTCGGCGCGACCCGTTACGTAAACGGAAACCCCGCCTACTTTGCAAACAGCTTCCTCAGGCTTTTAAAGTCGGTGGTTATGCTGATGCCCGCAACACCGAAAAACGTCCGTATCTCGCTTTCCGAGGACGAAAGCGGTTTTCTGATTTTGAAGATTATTGCAAAGAACTCCAAGCTTTTGGAATTTCTTTCGGACGAGCAGTGCAACACGGGCTTTATAGACCGTTCTAAGAACGTTGACAACCACGCCCACGCGTTTGAGTATCGAATAGCTGAGAAAATCATCAAGAGAAACGGTATGTTCCTCGAAACCGAAGTCGAGGACGACGTTACCACAGTTTGCATCAAGATGAAGGCAACCGACAACCCGTCAGGCGTTCTCAGATCGATGGACGAGGTCTATTTCGGAAATAAATTCTCCTCTATCAACTTCGTCTTCGGCGACGTGATGTAAATTAGATAAAATTATACTGAAACCCCGCTCCATAAGTTTATGGGGCGGGTTTTATATGTCTATTATTGTCTTTCCTGTCGTTTCTGCATACTGTCGGCTCAGATATGCTCCGCCTTTTTCTCTTACGTAGCACACTACCAAATCGCTTCGTTCTATCATCCTTCTGTTTCGGGTCTGTATAGCAGACTTAAAATGACCTTTCAAAGATTCTTCACATATCTCAATGCTATCGTAATATTTATCAAAGTTGTCGGTGTTTTTTATGTACTCGATTTGGACATAAGGTTGTACCCACACAATCGAAAGGTTTTCTCCTTCGTTTCGCTTTTTCAGTTTATTTGCAACGGCGGCAACCAAAAGGTCAAACTCTCCGTTTCTGCCAACAAGTATCTCCACATACTCATTGTTTCGCATCAACTCATTCAATAATCCCTCTACCCTGTCCTTAACCTCGAAAACGTTGTCGATATACCTGTGCCCAAAAAAACTTACCGTTAATGTGTTAAGCATTGTTCCTCCTTTTTTTGCTTACAAAAACCATACTATACTTATAATATTGTACTTTTGCTTTCTATTATAGTCAAGCGCTTTCTATATTGTGCGGAAATTTGACGGGATTAAAAGTATAATTAGTATAGTATATAACTTGGGGGGGATTTGATGAGCAAGGAAGTATCTTTTAACAACCGAGATAGGTTCATACAACTCGGTATAGCAATAGCTTCTTTGCGTAAACTTCGCGGTATGTCACAAGATGAGTTGGCAGAAAAAGCAGGTATTAGCAGGTCGTTGCTAAGTGTAATTGAAGCTCCTGCTATAGCACACTCTTTCTCATTAGAAGTGTTTTACAATATTGCCGATGCATTAAATATTGACCCTGCAGACTTAATCAAGGCTTCTGTTTTTTCGGATAAGATAATAAACAAAAAGTAAAAATTTTCATTCATAAATGGCCACTTATGTGTGGCTATTTTTGTTTCCTAACATCGAAAGGAGCAATAAATATGTCCACAAAAGAAGCTGTGGCAAAGCGGATTTTGGAGCTTTGCGACGAAAGAAATATTGCGGTCAATGCGCTTGCTAATATTTCAGGCGTTGCTCCGTCAACGATTTACAGTATGTTAAATGAGAAAAGCAAAAATCCAGGTGTTGTTTCCATCAGGAAGATTTGTGACGGACTGGAGATTACTGTCCGTGAATTCTTTGACAGCGAGCTTTTCGACAGCAGAGAACAAGAGATATATTGAGATGTAATAAAAGAGCCGTGTGGGTGTCCACACGGCTCTTCGTTATTAAGTATTGATTACTTGTTGAGGTTTGCTTCGAGGGTTTCGAGCTCTTTTGTGAGTTCTGCGGGGATGTGGTCGCCGAACTTAGCGTAGAACTCGTGGATGCCCTTTGTTTCCTCTTTCCAGAGCTCCTTATCAACAGAAAGGAGGTCTGCGATAACGTCTGTACCGATTTCGAGTCCCTCAACGTTGATGTCCTCAGGCTTGGGCTCGTAGCCGATTGCTGTTTCAACAGCGTCAGCCTTGCCGTCGCAACGGTCGAGAATCCACATAAGAACTCTCATATTGTCGCCGAATCCGGGCCAGATGAAGTGACCTTCGTCATCTGTTCTGAACCAGTTTACGTTGAAGATCTTGGGAGCCTTATCGCCAACGGATTTACCCATCTCGATCCAATGCTTGAAGTAGTCACCCATATGGTATCCGCAGAAGGGAAGCATAGCCATAGGATCGCGACGAACAACGCCTACTGCGCCTGTAGCTGCTGCTGTTGTCTCGGAAGCCATAATGGAGCCTACGAATACACCGTGGTTCCAGTCACGAGACTGATATACGAGGGGAGCAGTTTTTGCACGTCTTCCACCGAACACGATAGCGGAGAGCGGAACGCCTGCCTTGCTATCAAACTCGCTGCTGATGCAGGGGCAGTTTACAGCGGGAGCTGTGAAACGGCTGTTGGGGTGTGCAGCGCAGGTGGACTTATCGTTCTTGTCAAACTTGGAGGCATCCCAAGGATTGCCCTTCCAGTCGATTGCGTTTGTGGGGAGCTCCTTGTTGAGTCCTTCCCACCAAACTGTATTGTCATCAAGGTTGTGGCAAACGTTTGTGAAGATTGTGTTCTTCATTGTGGAAGCGAGAGCGTTGGGGTTGGAGTTTACGTTAGTACCGGGAGCAACACCGAAGAAGCCGTTCTCGGGGTTGATAGCCCAAAGTCTTCCGTCGGGGCCTTTTCTGATCCAAGCGATATCGTCGCCTACTGTCCAAACCTTATAGCCCTGCTTTTTGAAAACCTCGGGGGGAATGAGCATTGCGAGGTTGGTTTTACCGCAAGCAGAGGGGAACGCTGCAGCGATGTATTTTACTTCGCCCTTGGGGTTCTCGATACCGAGAATGAGCATATGCTCAGCCATCCAGCCTTCGTTCTTACCCTGATAGGAAGCGATACGAAGAGCGAAGCACTTTTTACCGAGAAGCACGTTTCCGCCGTATGCAGAGTTGATAGACCAGATGGTGTTATCCTCGGGGAAGTGGCAGATGTAACGGTTGTTCTCGTCGATGTCAGCCTTGGAGTGCAAGCCTCTTACGAAGTCGTTGCTATCGCCGAGGTGCTCGAGAGCGCATTTACCCATTCTTGTCATAATATCCATATTGAGTACAACGTAGATAGAGTCTGTGAGCTCGATACCTACCTTGGAGAATTCAGAGCCGATAGGACCCATGCAGTAGGGGATAACGTACATTGTACGGCCTTCCATAACGCCGTCAAAGAGCTTGCCGAGCTTTGCGTATGCTTCGTCGGACTGCATCCAGTTGTTTGTGGGGCCAACGTCTTCAGCGCTCTTCTTTGTGCAGATGAAGGTTCTTCCCTCTACACGAGCAACGTCGTTTTCCTTTGTGCGATGGAGAAGGCATCCGGGGAGCTTTTCCTCGTTGAGCTTTTCCATTTCGCCTGTTGCGAGAGCCTCATCTCTGAGTGCGGTGAGCTGCTCCTCGCTGCCGTCGATCCATACGATCTTTTCGGGTCTTGTGAGCTTTACCATCTCATCAAGCCACTGGAGAACGTGTTTGTTGTTTGTAAGCATAGTTTATCTCCTTCCGTCATTTAAACAGATTAATATACCAAATTTCCTCGTATATCATTATAACAGAGATTTGTAAATATTGCAATCATTTTTATTATTTTTCTGCACATTGTTGCAAAACTTTCGGTTTAGTGGTATAATTCTTGTTAATTACATTGACGGGGGTCAAAATATGGACTTGAAAAGCTGCAAAAGAATAGTGATAAAGGTTGGCACCTCTACCCTCACCCACGAGACAGGTATGCTCAATATCCGCAGGGTCGAGGCTCTTGTCAAAACCCTTTCCGACCTCAAAAACTCGGGAAAAGAGATCATTCTCG
Organism: Oscillospiraceae bacterium; assembly: GCA_045536425.1. Lineage (GTDB taxonomy): Bacteria > Bacillota > Clostridia > Oscillospirales > Ruminococcaceae > UBA11540. The sequence goes on along the minus strand of JAZSNN010000026.1, from coordinate 26,291 downwards.
TTTCCTCGGGTGCTATTGGTGTGGGCGTTGGCAAATTGGGGCTCAAGTCGCGACCTTCTGACACCCCCTCAAAGCAGGCAGCTGCCGCAGTTGGTCAATGTGAGCTGATGTATCTGTACGACAAGCAGTTTGAGGAATATCACCACACGGTAGCACAGCTTCTTCTCACCCGCGACGTCGTGGAGATGGAGAAGAGAAAGCAGAACGTTATAAACACCCTCGACAGACTTCTTGATATGAACGTTATTCCCGTTATAAACGAAAACGACACCGTCAGCGTTGACGAGATCGAGTTTGGCGACAACGACACCCTTTCTGCTATCGTTGCGGTGCTTGCAAAGGCGGATTGTCTTGTGCTTTTGTCCGATATCGACGGACTTTTTGACAGCGACCCGAGGCAGAACACGGGCGCAAAGCTTATCCCCGTTATCGAGGATATTGACGAAAAGATTATGGCTCTCGCGGGTGATGCGGGAACATCTCGCGGTACGGGCGGAATGATAACCAAAATTCACGCGGCACAGATTGCGACCGAGGCCAAAATCCCTATGGCGATTATCAACGGCGAAAAGCCCGAGCTTTTATACGACCTCTTTGACGGAAATCCCGTCGGAAGTGTGTTTCTTCCCAAAAAGGAGGAGTTTTGATGCTAGAAAAAATCTGCGAATCCGCAAAGGTTGCTCAAAGGCAGCTTGCGGTGGCGTGTACCGCGCTCAAAAACCGCGCTCTTGAGGCTATCGCAAAGGCACTTGTGGAAAACAGCGCATATATTATCTCCGAAAACAAAATCGACCTCGAAAACGCAAGAGGTAACATAAAAGATTCGATGCTCGACCGTCTTATGCTCGACGAAAAGAGAATCAAAGGCATTGCCGATGCTATTTCGACGGTTATCGCGCTCGACGACCCCGTCGGCAAGACGGAATATGGCACGGTACGTCCAAACGGCTTGGAAATCCTCAAAAAGCGTGTTCCGCTCGGTGTTATCGGCATTATCTTTGAGGCACGTCCGAACGTTACTGTTGACGCGGCGGTTTTGTGTCTGAAATCGGGCAACGCAGCAGTACTTCGCGGCGGAAAAGAGGCTATCCGTTCCAACATTGCACTTGCAAAAATTATGCGCGAGGCAATTTCCTCTATTGGACTTTCCTCCGATTGCATAAATCTTATCGAGGACACCTCCCGTGACAGCGCAAACGCGATGATGAAGGCAAACGGACTTATCGACGTGCTCATTCCCCGCGGTGGTGCGGGACTTATAAAGAGCGTTGTGCAAAACGCGACTGTGCCCGTTATCGAAACGGGGCTCGGAAACTGCCACATTTTTGTTGACGAGTCAGCAGATTTGGATATGGCGGTCGACATTATTTACAACGCAAAATGCTCTCGTCCGTCTGTCTGCAACGCGGCAGAAACCCTCTTGGTGCACTCGGCTGTGGCGGAAAAATTCTTGCCGATGGCTTTTGCAAGGCTGTCTGAAAAATCGGTTGAAATTCGCGGTGACAAAACTGTGAAAAAGATTCTCGGTGACTCTGTTATCCCCGCTACCGAAGAGGATTTTGCGACAGAGTTTGACGATTATATCATTTCTATTGGTGTTGTAGATTCGCTCGACGAGGCTATTGCGCACATCAGAAAATACACCACAGGTCACAGCGAGGCTATCGTCACCGACAGCTACCAAAACCAAAAGAAATTCGTCGAGGAAATCGATGCAGCGGCAGTCTATGTCAACGCGTCTACCCGATTTACCGACGGCGGAGAGTTTGGTTTGGGTGCGGAAATCGGCATCTCGACACAGAAGCTTCACACAAGAGGCCCGATGGGGCTCAACGACCTCACTACTGTGAAATACGTTGTTTTGGGCAACGGACAGATTAGATAAGCATAACCGCAGTGAAAACTGCGGTTATTTTTTTATCCTTCCTTGAATACAATGGAAAAACAAGCCAATAATTCAGGCGGGAGTTGATTGATTTGGGAAAATTATTAGAACTTGTGCGAAACGCAGACGGGCAGGAGTATAACGAGGACAAGATTGAAATAACAAGCGAGATTTCGACCATTCTCGACAGAATCTGTGCTGTGGAAACCGCGCTCAGTCTGGAAACCGACGAAGACCTCATCGACGCGGGAATCTATGAGATAAAGTCCCTCAACTGCAGGTACACCTACTACCTCAAACAAGCCAAAAAGCTCGGCATATCGGGAGTGTGAAAAAAGCGGTGCAATGCACCGCTTTAGCTGTTTTCTTTTATCTGCTCGAGGTTCATCGAGCGTTTGTGTTCGATATGTGTCCAATGCACCTTTTTGAAAAATGCCACAAAGGAAATGGGAATATAGGTGAACATAAAAAGCGGGAAAGTGAAGGTATAGAGCACCTTTTTGACCGCGCTTGTGTGGATGCTTTTCCACTCCGTCACGGTGGTTATCGCACCGACTATCCACAGGAGAAGATAGCTGTTTAAAACGGTTTGGACAAGGGAAAAGAGCGCTATCAGCACTGCGGTATTTTGGGTGGCTATTCCCAAAACTGCCGCTGTGATATTTATTATTCCTGCCGCGAGAGTCAGCACCACCGCGGGCATTATGCACATCGTCATATCAAAGCAGGAAAAGGCTTTTTTGGAAAAGATTCCCCTCAAAAGCTTCGTGCCGTATTTTGAAAAGACCTGAAGATACCCTTTTGCCCAGCGCATACGCTGATTCCACGATTGCAAAAAGCTTTCGGGTTGCTCGTCGTAGAGGTGGGCAGAGGTGCAGTAGCCAATCTTCTCGCCGTCGGTCACGTTTGCTATCGTAAACTCGATATCCTCGGTGAGCAGGAAAAACTTCCATCCGCCCGATTTTTCCAAAACCTCACGGCTGAACATAAAGCCCGTTCCCGAAACTGCACAGCTACTACCCAAAATCATACGCGCGTTGTTGAGATACTTGGATTCTCTAAGAAACCAGAGGGCATATCCTGCGGATATCCAGTTTGCTCCGTAGTTTTTGGAATTGCGGTAGCTGGTGACGATTTTATATCCGTTCGAGAAGGTTTTGTTCATCTCGGTAATATAGTTTTTATCGAGTACGTTATCGGCATCAAACACGAAAAACGCATCGAATCTATCGCCATAGTCCTCTTTTATCCTCGAGGTCAGAAAGTCCAGCGCGTAGCCCTTACCCACCTCGTGTTTATTAAACCTTTCGTACACGACCGCACCCGCTCTTTTCGCAATTTCGGCGGTGGAGTCGGTGCAGTTATCGGCAACCACAAAGACGGTGACAAGCTCTTTCGGGTAGTCCTGCGCTTTTATGCTTTGGATGAGGTTTTCTATGACCGACTGCTCGTTTCTCGCGGCAATCAGCACCGCGAAATTGTGAAGTTTGTCGGTTTTGTGGGTTTTTGCTTTTCTAAAAAGCGAAACCGCGATATAGAAAAACTGATAGGCATAGCAGAGCATAAACAGAACGCCTATTATTGAGTTTACCGTCTTTATAGTTTCCATCTTTTCTCCTTACGTTTTGAAGGTGAGGGTCGCTTTGAAGAGGTCGCCGTCTACCGTCAGGTCAAAATTACCCTTCTGCAGTTCTGTGAGGCTCTTGGCTATTGAAAGTCCCAGACCGCTTCCCTCGGTGTTTCGCGAACTGTCGCCGCGGACAAACCTCTCCATAAGCTCGTCGCTTGTGATATTGAGCGGTGTTTTGGAGATGTTTTTAAATGTCACTACAGCGTTGCCGTTTTGTTCTTCGAGGGTGAGGTAAACTCTCGAAGACGGCAGGGAATATTTACAGACATTATTCATCAGATTGTCGAAGATTCGCCACAAGTGTCTGCCGTCTGCCATAACGGTGACGGGGGTTTCGGGTTTTGTCAGCACAAGCTCAAGTCCCGCTTTTTCGAGTTTCTCCCCGTACTCACCCGCGGTTTGTGACAGCAAAACTCCGATTTCGCAGGGTTTCATATCAACAGCGAGAACCCCGCTCGACGCCTTGGACGCTTCGACAAGGTCATCGACGAGCTTTTTGAGCCTTGAAGACTGTCTGTCAAGCACCTCGGTGTATTCCTTTATCTTCTCGTTTTCGCAGTCCTCTTTCTTGATGAGGTCGACGTAGTTTATTATGGACGTGAGCGGTGTTTTTATGTCGTGGGAGACATTTGTTATGAGCTCGGTTTTAAAGCGTTCGCTCTTCATCTGTTCGTCTACCGCTTTTTTCATTCCTCTGTTTATGTTGTTGAGGTTTTCGCCGACCTGCTTGAAATCAAAGAGCATATTGTCGGTGTTGATTTTATAGTCTATATTGCCGTTTGCTATCTTCTTTGAGCCGTTTTGAATTCTTTTGAAGGTGATGGCTATCAAAAGCACGGCGGGGATTATAAAGCATCGGCTGATAAACCAAGTGAAAATCTGCATAGAAGTATCAAACTGAAAAAGTATGATGCAGATATATTCCAGCATAAATATTGCAGAGACCACCAGAGCCGTTTTCCAGATAAGCGGAATGCGGCGAAGCAGGTAAACGAGTTTCTTGATAATTTTGTATACAGCGGTACCCGTAAAGAGCGTTCCTGTCTTTATCCGTGCCGCAATAGTATACGCGTACAAAAGCAAAAGCAAAAAGTCTACAAAGAAGAAAATTCCAAAGCCGAAAATGAAGATTATACTTCTATGGTACAGCACGTTTAAAACGCCAATCTCTGCAAGAAAGACAAACAGATACCCTACGGTGAGTATATCAAACGGGAATTTGTCAAAGTTATTCAGGCGGGGTTTTTCCTCTCCCGCATAGCGACCCGCACAGCACATTAGGAAGGTCGCGAGTGCAAAAAACAAAATCACGCCTACTACCGTTAGCAGAACAAACAGCCATTGCAGATTGAATGCGGTGTTTATGAGCCAATAGGCATTGGAAAGATGGTCGGTGCGTGTCGGGGTTTCTTTGGCGTAGAGCGTCACCGTTACGTAGCTTTCCTCGAGATGAACTGTGCCGTCGTCATCTACTTTTTCCGTGAAGGAATAGACCGCGGGGGTTTTTACTAAAGCAACGTATTCTCCGCCGTTGTAGTTGGAGCCTATGAGCTTTCCGTCATCATCAAAAACCTCAAACCAAAAGTTTGCGTTTTCATATCTCTCGAAGGGGTCTTGTCCCGAGAGGTAGACGGTTCCTATATCCCCTGCGTAGTTGTACAGAAAATCCTCGGCAACTCTTTCCTTTGCATATTCGGCAGTGCCCTCGTAGCCGCCGGTAACGTAGACTACCGCAACGCTTCCCGCCATAAATATCGTGCCGAAAAAAGTGATGGTGATGAGAAAGGTTGCGATTATCTTTGCAATAAGGCTATGGGTGAGTTTTCGCATTATTTCTCCTCCCCTTCTATCTTATACCCTTGTGCCCAGACTACCTTGAGGTATCTTGGCTCGGCAGGGTTTATCTCTATCTTTTCGCGAATGTGTCTGATATGTACCGCCACAGTGCTTTCCGCCCCATAGGGTGTGTCGTTCCACACAAGTCGGTAGATATCCTTTGGAGAAAGCACCTCGCCCACCCTGCTCATAAGAAGCTTTAAAATCTCGTATTCGGTAGGGGTAAGGCTGACCTTCTCGCCATCCACGAAAACCTCTTTTGATTTGTCGTTTAACTGTATTGCGCCTACGGTGTAGGTGCTGGGGATTTCCACCCTACCGCCCAAATTCATATACCTTCTCAGATGCGAACGGACACGCGCAAGAAGCTCCACGGGATTGAAAGGTTTTGTTATATAGTCATCAGCACCGACATTGAGCCCAAGGATTTTGTCGGTGTCCTCGCTCTTTGCGGTCAGAAGCAGTACGGGGATGTTGCTCTCCTCGCGAAGCTTTGCCATAGCGGAGATTCCGTCCATCTCGGGCATCATTATATCCATCAAAACGAGATGTATGTCGTTTTGCTTTACCGCCTCGAGCGCTTCGAGTCCATTGTATGCTTCTATGGTGTTATATCCCTCTGCGCGAAGGTATATCTTCAGCGCGGAGACTATGTCCTTTTCGTCATCACAAATCAAAATATTGTACATCTTTTCACCCCAATTACATATTACCTCAAAAATGTTTAAGAACAAAGACCTGAAAATTTTAAGGTTTCTTTAAGATTGATGTGTAACAAAAGCCTCGATGGGTTCATCGAGGCTTTTATCTTTACAACCATTTTTCTATAAATTCCAGCTGGGTTTCGACCGATTTTTTGCCCGTTGCGCCTGCGGAGATGCGTTTTTCAACACAGGCTTCGAGCTTTATTTCGTTATACAAATCGGTGTCGAAGAGGTCGCTATATTTCTTGTACTCATCGAGCGAAAGTTCGTCGAGCACGGTGCTTTTTGCGATACAGAGTGCCACTATCTCGCCCACGATTTTATACGCGCTTCTGAAGGGAAGCCCCTTCTTTACAAGATAGTCGGCAAGGTCGGTCGCATTGATAAATCCGCTCTGTGCCGCCTTGTACATATTCTCTTTATTAACGCTCATTGTCGCGAGCATTGGAGCAAATATCGATAGGCACTTTTTGACCGTTTCAAAGCTATCGAAAATCGCTTCCTTGTCCTCCTGCATATCCTTATTATACGCGAGAGGAAGTCCCTTTAGGGTTGTATAGAGTGCGAAGAGGTTTCCGTAGACCCTGCCGGTTTTTCCGCGGATGAGCTCTGCCATATCGGGATTTTTCTTCTGTGGCATTATGCTCGAGCCCGTGGTGAAGCTATCGTCGAGCTCGACAAACTTGAACTCCCAGCTCGACCACAAAATAATCTCCTCGCAAAATCTGGAAAGGTGCATCATAACGGTACTGCAGGCGTTCATAAGCTCAAGGCAGAAATCTCGGTCGGAAACGCCGTCGATGGAGTTTAGGGTTATATCATCAAAGCCGAGCGCGTTTGCCTCGAAGTATCTATCGGTATCGTAGGTCGTACCCGCGAGGGCGCAGGAGCCTATCGGAGACACGTTCATTCTCTTTTTCGCGTCCTCAAGCCTTGTGATATCGCGGACAAACATCATCGCATAGGCAAGAAGGTGATGTCCAAAGGTTATCGGCTGTGCTCTCTGCAGGTGGGTGTAGCCCGGAAGAATTGTGGTTTTGTGCTCGCTCGCCTGCTCGTATATAGCCTTCAGCACCTTTTTGATGAGTGCAATAACCTCGTCGGTTTCGTCGCGCAGATACATTCTTATATCAAGCGCGACCTGATCGTTACGGCTTCTGGCAGTGTGCAGTTTTTTGCCCGTGTCGCCTATTCTCTTTGTCAGCTCCGCTTCGACAAACATATGGATATCCTCGCAGTCGAAGTCAAACTGCAAAGCTCCGCTCTCGAGGTCATTTAGAATTCCCTCGAGCCCTGTGATTATCTCATCCGCGTCGTCCTTGCCGATGATGCCCTGTGCACCGAGCATTGCCGCGTGTGCCATCGAGCCTTTTATATCCTGCTTGTACATCTTGCAGTCGAAGTGTATCGACGAATTGAAGTCATCCGCCTCTTTGTCAAGGGACTTACTAAAGCGTCCCGCCCACATTTTATCCATACTGAAAATCCTCTTTTTAATCGACGGACGGGCTGACGAAATCCTCGTCAGCCCAATCCTATTTAATATTTCATCTGTTCGCCGTTCTTCTCGTTGACCTTTGCCTGTACCTTTATCGGCAGACCGAAAAGATTGATAAATCCTGCGGAATCCTTTTGGTCATAGACCTCGTCCTCATCAAAGGTTGCGATTTCGGGGTCATAGAGAGAGTATTTACTCCAAACACCCGCGTTTATCATATTGCCCTTATAGAGCTTGAGTTTTACTGTACCTGTGCAGTTTTCCTCGATAACGTCAACGAAAGCAGAGAGCGCGCGACGAAGAGGTGTGTACCACTGTCCGTTGTAAACGAGGTCTGCAAAGCTGATTGCAAGCTCTGCCTTTTTGTGTGCGGCATATTTGTCAAGGCAGATGGACTCGAGCACCTTGAGTGCCTTGTACAAAATCGCTCCGCCGGGGGTTTCGTACACGCCACGGCACTTCATACCGACAAGGCGGTTTTCGACGATATCGAGAAGTCCGATTCCGTTTTCGCCACCGATTTTGTTGAGCTTTAGGATTATCTCTTTTGCGCTCAGCTTCTCGCCATTGAGTGCAACCGGAACGCCTTTTTCAAAGTCGAGTGTTATATAGGTGGGAACATCGGGAGCCTGCAAGGGAGATACTCCCATCTCGAGAAAGCCCTCCTTCTCGTACATCGGCTCGTTTCCGGGGTCCTCGAGGTCAAGTCCCTCGTGGCTCAAATGCCAGAGGTTTTTGTCCTTGGAGTAGTTTGTTTCGCGGTTTATTTTCAGAGGAACGTTGTGTGCCTCGGCATATGCAATCTCTTCCTCACGGGATTTGATTGTCCACTCGCGCCAAGGAGCGATGATGGGCATATCAGGTGCGAAAGCCTTTATAGCAAGCTCGAAACGAACCTGATCGTTTCCTTTTCCCGTACAGCCGTGGCAGATAGCGTCTGCTCCCTCTGCCTTTGCAATCTCGACGATTCTCTTTGCGATTACGGGACGTGCAAAGGATGTGCCGAGCATATACTCCTCATAGAGTGCGCCCGCCTTTACGGTGGGGATTACGTATTCGTTTACAAACTCCTCGGTCAAGTCCTCGATATAGCACTTGCTAGCGCCTGTCTTTATCGCCTTTTCCTCGAGTCCCTCGAGCTCGTCAGCCTGTCCGACGTTTCCGCTCACAGCGATGACCTCGCAGTTATTATAATTTTCCTTGAGCCACGGAATGATGATAGAGGTGTCAAGTCCTCCCGAGTATGCCAAAACTACCTTTTTGATGTCCTTTTTGTTCATTTTATATGCCTCCGTATCGGTTGTTTTCTATGTGAATAAATATACCACTTTAGTCCTTGTATGTCAATACTATTCTGTAATTTTATTCATTTTTTGTATATTTATCTGCAAATATACACTATTTATACACTTTTATGTATATTTATTACAAAAGAGTACCGCACCGATCGGATTTTACTCGGTGCGGTGTTTCAAATTTAGAAATCAAACTCGGTGATAACTGTATTTTTCTCAGCAGATTTGAAGACTGCTTCCATAAACTTCATGGTGCGCATAACCTCGAAGTGTTTGACGAGCTGTTGTTCCTCGTCTTTGATTGCGCGACCGAGGTTTTGGTAGAAGTCGGACAGGTTTGACTCCACCTCGGGAAGCGGGTATTCGGTGATGGTGTCCTTTGTGCGAGGAGCCATCGTCTTTGTCCAGCCTGCCGCAGTTTCCACGGGAACTGCATCGCGGTTTTCCCAATCGGAAACCATAACTATCCTTCCGTCGAGCTTCCAATTCTCAACGAGGGCAGAGCCGTTTTCGCCGAGGACATACCAACGGGGCAGATTAATAAAGTTGCTTGTTCCGACCTCAACGTGAAACTGCAGGTCGTCCTCAAACTGTGCTATGACCTTGAAGCCGTCGTCACATTCCTCGTTTGTAACGTAGGAAAGGGTCGCATAGATGGATTTGAGCTTTCTATCCCCTGCGATGAGAAACATCTGGTCGAAGAGATGTATTCCCCAGTCGAGTATCATTCCGCCTCCGCATTCCTTTTTGTTTCTCCAGTCGCCGGGGATCCCTCTCGAGCCGTGAACTCTCGACTCGATACAGAAAACCTTGCCCAAGGTGTTTTCGTCGACGAGCTTTTGGACTATCTTAAAGTCGCTGTCCCAACGCCTGTTTTGATGCACTGTGAAGATGACGTTGTTGCGCTTTGAAGCGGCAATCATCTGTTCCAAATCTTCGTGGCTCATAGCTACGGGCTTTTCGCAGACCACGTGTTTTTTTGCGTCCATTGCCCTGACACAGCACTCGAGATGCGCGTCGTTTGGCACTGCCACAGTTACTGCGTCGACCTCGGGGTCAGAGAGCATAGCGTCAAAGCTGTCATAGACGTTCAAGCCATTTTCTCTGGCGAGAGCGTTCTTTTTGGGGTCGATATCGAAGACTCCCGCACACTCGACCGTGTCGTATTTCTCGAGCATTCTTGTGTGTGCAGAGCCCATTCCACCGTATCCGAGAACGGCTACCTTTGTGTTTTTCATAATACGCCTCTGTTATATTTCGGGAATTTCAATCTCAATCTCTTTTCCAAGCTTTGCGGATTTAACTATACCGTCGATGATAGCCTGGTTGTAGAGAATCTGAGAGGAAGGAACAGTAGCCTCGCCACCCTCGCGAACAGCGTCGATGAAGGAACGGGTCTTGTCAAAGAAGAGGTCTCCCATAGGCTTGAGAGGAATTTCGACCTCAACCTCGCTTCCTGCAACCTTTTTGTATATCTTGAGGGGTTTGTCAAACTCGCCGTTCCAGCACTCTGTGGAGGGAATTCTCAGTCCGCCCTTTGTACCGAGGATAAGCGCGTCACCGCAGGTATCCATATGCATTGCCCAGGAAATTCTGAAATCGAGGATAATTCCGCCTTCGAGTCTTATGAATGCAGCCGCGAAATCGTCAACCGCAAAGACTTCGGCATATTCGGGGTGGCCTCCATAGGTTTCGGGGTTTTTGCCAAAGAAGTCGGAGGTATAGCCCGAAACTGTGAGCGGTTTGGGGTCGCCTACCGCGTGCAGAAGCATATCGAGAGAGTAGGAGCCGATATCACCTACCGCACCGATACCACCCGTTTCCTTTGCGATGAAGGATGTGCCGTAGGGTGTGGGAATTCCGTCACGGCGTCCGCCGCCCGCCTGCATATAGTAGACCTGTCCGAGCTCTCCGGAGTCTACTATCTTTTTTATCATCTGCATATTTGCGCTCATTCTGGGTTGGAAGCCGATGGAAAGGATTTTTCCGCTCTTTCTCTCTGCGCGCATAACCTCAACAGCCTCGTCGAGAGTTACTGTAAAGGGCTTCTCGAGAAGCACGTTCACGCCTGCATTGAGCGCGTTTATTGCACAGGAAGCGTGTGTTGCGTTGTAGGTACAGATGCTTACTGCATCGAGGTCTTTAACCTTTTCAAGCATCCCAACGTCGCTCGAATATGCCTTTGCATCGGTAAGCCCAAAGGTATCGATGAACTTCTGTGCTTTGCCCTCTATGAGATCGGCAACAGCAACAACCTCGACGTCTTGCATTCTCTTGTAGCAAGCCGCGTGTGCCTCTGCTATCCAGCCTGCACCGATGATACCGACCTTTATTTTTCTGCCGGTTCTTTCCTTTTCTTCTACGATTTCTTCCTTGAATCTGTCGAGAACATTCTCTGCCATATTGACACGCTCCTTTTATTAAAATAGAGATTTTATATACCTAACACTCATCTGAGCACACTCGAGAGAGGTTTTGTCCATACTGGGTCTGTCCTGCTCGACGATTACAGCCTCGGCACCTGCGCTGTTTGAAGCTTCAATAAGCGCCTTGACGTCCTGAACACCATAGCCTACGGGTCTGAAATCAAACGGCACTGTACCGTTTGCTCCCGTATCGTGAACCTTGCCGTCGCCGATGAGCTCGTACATATTTGCAGATTTCTCGCCCACGTAGTCCTTGAGGTGTACGAGGGGTGCTCTGCCTGTATATTTGAGGATGTACTCTGCGGGGTCAACTCCGCCAACTCTTGCCCAGCAGGTGTCAATCTCGGTCTTTAAAATGTCTGCGGGAAGGTCGTTGTAAAGAATATCGAGCTTGTACTCTCCGTCAATCTTCACAAACTCAAAATCGTGGTTGTGATAAAGAAGGGTGATGCCGTGTTTTTTACATTCTTCGGCAGCCTTTTTGATGTTCTGCTTGTATGCCTCGTAGCCGTCTGCTCCTACAAAGTCAGTCTGCCAATCGCACCACGGAATTACAGCGTATTTACAGCCTATCTCAGCATAGGCTTCGATAACGTCCGATTTTTGCATATCCTCCAACGTAATGTGCGCGGAAATCGGAGCAAGTCCGAGCTCGTCACATTTTGCCTTTATCTCTTTTGCCGTGTAGCCATAAAGTCCGCAAAGCTCCACCGCGTCATAGCCCATTTCGGCTACCTTTTCGAGTGTTCCCATAAAGTCCTGCTCGAGAAAATCTCTTATAGAATAGAGCTGAAGTCCCACCGTAATCTTTTCCATAAATTCTACCTCCAAATTGCTATTTTGAAGTTTTGTGAAAATTTTGTCTGTTTGTGGATGGTTTTTTATTTTACACTTGTATTTTAATGCTACATACTGTATAATTCAAGATAAATTCACAAAAAAACCAGACAAATATTGCTCTTGGGGGGATTTTTAATGGATTTCTATTTTGAGAACCGAGATACCGCAGTTTCTGCCTTTCGCGGCATCGGTCTTACTCCTCAGCCGCACCTGCACAACGAAATCGAAATGGTTGTTATGTATGGCGGCGAAAGCCTTGCTACTGCCGACTCGAAGTCTGCAGTTCTGAGGGAGGGCGACGTTTATATCGCTTTCCCGAACCAGATTCATTTCTACCACGACCGCATCAAATCGAAGCATCTTCTCATCATATTTTCCCCCGATACCGTGGGAGAATTCAAATCGGTGTTTGATAACAACATTCCCGCCTCGCCCGTCGTTGCGGGAGCGATGAAAAACCCTCATCTGAAATGGGCCATTGATGCGATTTTGAAGGTAGAAACCGCTCGTCCTCCCCGCGCCGACGCGCACCTGAGGGGGCTTTTGCTTGTCGTTTTGTCCGAGCTTTTCAATATGATGAGCTTTGAGGCGGCTCCAAAGTATGATTCCAACATTTTAAAGCAGGTTGTGACCTACTGTTCCCAAAACTACACACAGGACATTTCGCTCGCCAGCATTGCGGAAAACCTGCACGTTAGCAAATACTACGTTTCACATCTTTTCTCAAAGAAATTGAAGATCAGCTTTAGCAACTACATAAACACCATGCGCATCAAAAAAGCGTGTGAGCTTTTGAGCAAAAAGGATATGTCGGTAATTGACGTCGGCTTTGCCGTGGGGTACAATTCCACCCGCTCCTTCAACCGCTGTTTCAAGGCGCTGTGCTCAATCTCCCCAAAAGAGTACCGTGCAAAAGGAAAGGATAAGAAAAAATCGACCTTCTAGGCGCTTTTTGATTTGACAAACGTGCTCTAAAATGTTACTATATTATATAGTTAACGTCAGGCTCTGTCATTTATAGAGCTTTTTGAATGTAAAAAATGACGTTTCGGGGGTAAAAACTAAATGAAAAAGCTTTTTCGTGCGCTTTTCTTTCTTTTATTGGACGTTTTTATAGCAGCAGTTTCGTTGCTTGTTGCTATCGTTGTTGTACATGAGTTTAATTTCAGCGACGTTTTGTCGCTCCACACAGTTGAGTATTTAAAATCACTGCCTCTCATTGTCATCTGCTCGGCTATTGCTTCCTTTCTCACCGACAGCCACAAGGTGCTTTGGCAGTTTGCTTCGGCTAAGGATATGCTTCGTCTCTCGCTTTCGGCGGTTATCACTGTTATACTGTTTGCAGGTGCGGGACACATTGCGGAGCTTTCCTTTGTACCGAGTCTATACGTGACCGGTGGAATTTTGATGCTCATCCTTATGCTTGGCTTCAGGGTTGTATTGAGATTTATTCTCAACAAGCGTTCCCTCAAAAAGAAGCTTGCTGAAGGCAAAATCAGCCACAAGATTTCGGGAAACCTTATGATAATCGGTGCAGGAAACGCGGCAGGTCTTCTCATCCACGATATACAGAACAACTACGCTACCCACAAGTGCAAGGTTTGCTGTGTTATCGACGATGACCGCCAAAAAACAGGAAACACCATCTGCGGTGTCCGAATTGTTGGCGACAGAGAGTCTATCATAGAAAATGCAAAGAAATATGATATAGAAACCATCGTCTTTGCAATCCCCTCTATGCCGAAAAGCAAACGCTCCAAGATTCTGGACATCTGCACACAGACCGGTTGTGACGTCAAGGTTTTGCCGAGCTTTACCACCTACATAAACGGAGCTGTCAATGTTTCCTCTGTACGCGATATCAGCATCGAGGACCTTCTCGGAAGAGACCCCATTAACATCGACATTGAAAAAATTATGGGCTACGTTACAAACAAAACCATCCTCGTTACAGGCGGTGGCGGTTCTATCGGTAGCGAGCTTTGCAGACAGCTCGCAGCTCACAATCCCAAAAAGCTTATCATCTTTGATATCTACGAAAACAATGCCTATGATATACTAAATGAGTTAAACCGCAACTATCCGAGCCTTGACGTTATCGCTCTTATCGGTTCTGTTCGCGATACCGAAAGACTTGAGTCTGTGTTCTCAACCTACAAGCCCGATATCGTGTACCACGCGGCTGCTCACAAGCACGTGCCATTGATGGAGGACAGCCCCAACGAAGCGATAAAGAACAATGTTTTCGGAACCCTCAAAACCGTTCGCGCGGCGGACAAGCACGGGGTAAAGAGATTCGTTCTCATCTCCACCGACAAGGCGGTTAACCCCACAAACGTTATGGGTGCTACAAAGAGAATCTGTGAGATGATTATACAGACCTTCAACAAGCACTCTGAAACAGAATTTGTTGCTGTTCGTTTCGGAAACGTCCTTGGCTCTAACGGAAGCGTTATCCCGCTCTTCAAGCGTCAAATAGCAGAAGGCGGTCCCGTCACCGTCACCCACCCCGATATCATCCGTTTCTTTATGACAATTCCAGAGGCTGTTTCTTTGGTGCTTCAAGCAGGAAGTCTTGCAAAGGGCGGCGAGATTTTTGTTTTGGATATGGGCGAGCCCGTCAAGATTGTAAGCCTTGCGGAAAACCTCATTCGTCTTTCGGGGTACAAGCCGTATGAAGAGATAAAAATCGAATTTACAGGTCTTCGCCCCGGTGAGAAGCTGTATGAGGAGATTTTGATGGACGAGGAGGGTATGAGCCAGACCGAAAACAAGCTCATCCACATCGGAAAGCCCATCGAGCTCGACGAGGACGACTTCTTCAATAAGTTGCAGAACCTCTACGACAATATGTATGACGACACGGTAGCTATGAGAAAGCTTATCCACGATGTTGTTCCAACCTACAAGATGCCCGAAGAAAAGTAAAATTTAAGGTGTACAGCGATTGCTGTACACCTTTTTTATAGCTTGCAAAGCAAATTTAGCGTGGCGAAGCCACTTCATGAAACCGCAGGTTTCGATTCATGAACCCGAAGGATTGAATTCATGTTGCGGAGCAACGATTCATGAAATCTTTGATTTCAATTCATTATGAATTGCACCTACGGTGCAAAATAGTATAAAAAGGTGTATGGCGAATCGCCATACACCTTTTTTGTTTGGGTTTTAAATCTAGTCAAGCTTGAGGACCGCCATAAACGCCTCCTGCGGTACTTCGACCGTACCGAGCTGACGCATACGCTTTTTACCTTCCTTCTGTTTTTCAAGAAGCTTTTTCTTTCGGGTAATGTCACCGCCGTAGCACTTTGCAAGAACGTCCTTGCGCATTGCCTTTACGGTTTCGCGGGCGATAATCTTTCCGCCGATTGCCGCCTGTATCGGCACCTCAAAGAGCTGACGCGGGATGTGCTCCTTTAGTTTCTCCGCCATTCTTCGCGCTCTCGCGTAGGACTTGTCGGCGTGTACGATAAAGGACAGCGCATCGACCATATCGCCGTTTAGGAGAATATCGAGCTTGACGAGCTTTGAAGGCTCATAGCCCTTGAGTTCATAGTCGAAGGACGCATAGCCCTTGGTGCGCGATTTAAGCGCATCGAAAAAGTCGTAGACTATCTCGTTTAAGGGCAGGTCATAGTGAAGCTCCACGCGGTCGGTGTCGATATATTTTGTATCCTTGTACACTCCGCGGCGCTCCTGACAGAGCTCCATAATATTTCCGATATACTCGGTCGGAGTGAAGATACTCGCCTTGACCATCGGCTCCTCGGCAGACATTATCAGCGCGGGGTCGGGGTAGTTTGTGGGGTTGTCAATCTCCACCACCTCGCCGTTTGTGAGGGTGATTTTATACACAACGCTCGGCGCTGTGGTGATGAGGTCGAGGTTGTACTCTCTTTCGAGTCGTTCCTGGATTACCTCCATATGAAGAAGTCCCAAGAATCCGCATCTAAAGCCAAAGCCGAGCGCTATCGAGGTTTCGGGCTCGAAGGACAGCGATGCGTCGTTTAGTTGCAGTTTTTCGAGCGCATCTCTCAGGTCGGGATATCTCGCGCCGTCGGCGGGATAGATACCGCAGAAGACCATCGGATTTACCTTTCGGTAGCCGGGGAGAGCTTCCTTGGCGGGTGCTTCGGCATCTGTGACGGTGTCGCCCACGCGGGTGTCGGACACGTTCTTTATCGAAGCGGTGATATAGCCTACCTCACCTGCACAGAGGCGGTCGGAGGGTATGAGCCTTTTCGCTCCCATATATCCCGTTTCAACAACGGTGAATTCTGCGCCCGTCGCCATCATTCTGATGGTCATTCCGGGCTTTACGGTGCCCTGAACAAGTCTGACGTAGACGATAACGCCCTTGTAGCTATCGTAAAACGAGTCGAAGATCAGCGCCTGAAGCGCTGCGGTTTCGTCACCCTTTGGTGCGGGGACGTCGGTGACCACTCTCTCAAGCACGTCGCCCACGTTGAGTCCCGTTTTCGCAGAGATGCAGGGAGCGTCCATTGCGGGTATGCCGATTATATCCTCTACCTCGTGCTTTACCCTATCGGGCTGTGCGGAGGGCAGGTCGATTTTATTTATTACGGGCAGAATCTCGAGGTCGTGGTCGATGGCAAGGTAGGTATTAGCGAGGGTCTGTGCCTCGATACCCTGCGAAGCATCGACAACGAGCACCGCACCCTCACAAGCCGCAAGGGAGCGAGAAACCTCGTAGTTGAAGTCGACGTGACCGGGGGTGTCGATGAGATTGAAGATGTAGTCTTTGCCGTCCTTTGCCCTATAGTCAAGGCGGACAGCGCGAGCCTTTATGGTTATTCCTCTTTCTCTCTCGAGGTCCATATTATCGAGAAGCTGGTCCTCCATCTCGCGCGTTGTGACCGCACTCGTGAGCTCGAGCATTCGGTCGGCGAGGGTGGATTTTCCGTGGTCGATATGTGCGATTATCGAAAAGTTTCGTATATTGTCGCGTTCGTGTGACAAGTATTATCACCTCAAAAATAGTTTACAGTATATTTTACCATACATTGCGGTGGTTTTTCAACATCAATCTTCATATTTTGTGAGCTTTCCCTCTGTGAGAAGCTCGGGATAGCCCCATTGGCGAAGCACCTCGTAGGTCGCGATGGCTACTGTATTTGAAAGATTGAGGCTTCTCGCTTCGGCTATCATCGGCAGTCTGACACAGCTATCGGGATTGTCGTGCAAAAGCGCCTCGTCGAGTCCCGCATCCTCCCTGCCGAAAACGATATAGGCGTTGTCGGGGTATTTTGTGTCGGAGTAGATATTCTTGCCCTTTGTGGTGAAGTAGAAAAACTCGCCGTCTTTATTCTTCTCAAAAAAGTCGGCGAGGCTGTCATAGTAGGTTATATCGAGAAGATACCAGTAATCAAGTCCCGCTCTTTTGAGCTTTTTGTCGTCGATTTCAAAGCCCATCGGCTTTACTATATGAAGTCGCGCTCCCGTTGCCGCACAGGTGCGCGCGATGTTTCCCGTGTTCTGCGGAATCTGTGGCTCTACCAATACGATATTCAGTGTCATAGGGTCATCTCCTTTAGAAATATGTTACGGCAAACGGCAATTAAAGTCAAGTTTATATTGCACTCTGCGCTATTTTTTCGTATAATATTCTGTGAAAGGCGGTAGATTTATGAACAAGGCTTTTAACAGAGCGGATATTCTTATCCCAAAGGACGTTGATATGCAAAAATGGAGTGTCGTCGCGTGTGACCAGTACACCTCCGAGCCTGAGTATTGGAATGAGGTTGAAAAAACGGTCGGTGACGCGGTTTCGACCCTCAAGATTACCCTGCCCGAAATCTATCTCGAAGAGGGCGGTGTGGCAGAGAGAATCAAAAAAATCAATGCGACTATGCTCGATTATATAAACCGCGAGATTTTTAATGAGTATAAAAATTCCTACATATATCTTGAAAGAACACTCGCTGACGGGTCTGTGCGTCAAGGCATTGTCGGTATGGTCGACCTCGAGGAATATGATTTCTCAAAGGGGTCGCAGTCGCTTGTCCGCGCGACAGAGGGCACGGTGCTGGAGAGAATTCCCCCGCGCGTCAAAATCAGAGAAAACGCGTCTCTCGAGCTTCCGCACGTTATGCTTCTCATCGACGACAAGGAAAAGAATATCATCGAACCCTTGGCAGAGATGAAGCTCAAAATGGTATATGATTTCGAGCTTATGCAGGGTGGCGGTCACGTCAAGGGCTATCTTATCGAAAACGCAGACGAGCTCGACGAAAAGCTTTTCGAGCTTTCCAAAAAGGACGTTTTCGAGGCAAAATACGGTGTCAGCAAAAAGGGCGTTTTGCAGTATGCAGTAGGTGACGGAAACCACTCGCTCGCTACCGCAAAGACCTGTTGGGAAGCCCTCAAGGCGCAGGGCGCTAAAGAGCATCCCGCAAGGTTTGCTCTCGCTGAGGTTGTAAATCTTCACAGCGACTCTCTCAAATTCGAGCCGATTCACCGCGTACTGTTTGAGGTTGACGCGGAGAATTTTGTAAAAGAATTTAAAAGCTATCTCGGCGCAGACACTACCCCCGACAAGCAGTGGGCAGAGGTTGTGGTAGGCGAGAAAAAGGAAAAGCTTTATATACATTCTGCAAAATCCAATCTCTCGGTGGGCTCGGTGCAGAGCTTTGTCGATTATTACCTCGAAAAATTTGGTGGCAAGGTCGACTACATCCACGGTGACGAGGTCGTGTACAATCTCGCAAAGGGCGAGGGCTGTGTGGGAATTCTGCTCGGCACGATGGAAAAGCAAGACCTGTTCCCCACCGTCATCCTCGACGGCGCTTTGCCGAGAAAGACCTTCTCGATGGGTCACGCGTGTGACAAGAGATTCTATCTCGAATGCAGAAAGATAAGGTAAGAGTATGTTTTTTAAAAAGAAGAAAAAACCGAGCCAAAAGATAAAGGAAACACTTCAGGTTTGTGATAGAATAATCGAAAAGCAGATAAGCTACATCACCGAGCGCGACAACACGACCTACGTCGAAAATCTGCTCGGAAAAGAGGGCGGTTTTTGCATTGTCGAGAACGAGCTGGTGCTCCATTGCAACGCACACGAGGAATTTCGCGCGCGGCTTGGCGAGGTTTCGGTGGGTGAGCTGATGAGCGGTGACGGTGCGGTAATACGCGGATTTGACACCATTCAGGGAAAAGAGCGAAGCATCGTTATCTACTTCAAGTACTATCGAGGTGTGTGAAATGACGGGATTTTTGGTGAAAAAATTTGTCCCCGACTGTGAAAACCTGCAGTCAGCAAAGGTGCGCACCGCCTACGGTATGCTATCGAGCGTTGTGGGAATCTTGTGTAACGCGCTTTTGTTTTTGGCAAAGCTTGTGGTTGGCATTGTTATCAACAGCGTGTCGGTTATGGCAGACGCGTTCAATAACCTGTCCGATGCGGCTTCGTCGGTCATCAGCCTTGTGGGCGTGAAGATTGCGGCAAGACCAAGCGACAAGGACCATCCCTTCGGTCACGGCAGGGCGGAATATATCTCGGCACTTTTGGTGGCGTTTGTCATCCTTGAGGTTGGACTTTCCTGCATCAAAAGCTCGTTTGAAAAGATTTTCTCGCCCGAGGCGGTCAATTTTTCCTATATCTCGATTGCAATTCTCGTCGGCTCGATGCTTGTAAAGCTGTGGCTTTCGTTCTTCAACCGAAAGCTCGCGAAAAAGACAAACTCCTCGGTCATCAAGGCTACTGCCACCGACTCGCTAAACGACGTTATGGTGACGGGTGCGACGGTAGCTTCGATACTCATCTTCGAGTTCTTTGAGGTTAACCTCGACGGATATATCGGTATCATCGTGGCAATACTCATCTTCGTTTCGGGCATCAACATTATAAAAGACACCGTGAAACCGCTTTTGGGCGAGGCTCCCGACCCCAAAATCTGCGACGCGCTTGTCCAAAAGGTGCTCTCCTATGACGGAATCGTCGGCACACACGACCTCGTTATACACAGCTACGGCCCATCGAGGTCTATGGCGTCGATTCACGCGGAGGTGCCGTCGAACATCGACATTCTCTTTGCACACGAAACCATCGACCGCATTGAGCGTGACGTGCAAAACGAGATGGGAATCTTCCTCGTAATCCACATGGACCCAATCGAAGTTAACAACGCGGTGGTCGACAGCTCGAGAGAGGTTGTCATCGACGTTATCGCCTCGCTCGACTGCGGAGTGACGATGCACGATTTCAGAATGGTGAGCGGTGAGGGACAGACAAACCTCATCTTTGATATTGTCGTTCCGCACAGCTTTTCCGACCGCGAGGCAGAGGACATCGCACAGAGGATAAAGACCGCTGTAAACGAGAAAAACAGCACCTATCAATGTGTCATCACCGTTGACAGAAGCTATACATAAGTTAAAGCGACCGCAAAACGCGGTCGCTTTTGTTATATCTTATACTTTTCTACCTTGTACAAAATTCTATTGTCCACCGAGGCGGTTATCTTGTAGCCTTCGGCGTCGTATTCCTCCGAAATCAGCTTTCCGCTGTCGCGAATTTCGCCCAAAAGACCGCCCTCGCTATAGGGAATGAGCAGGTCGCATTTTGTGTGGGTCTGGCGAAGCTTTTTGGAAACCGCTTGTAAAAGCGTATCGAGCCCAATGCCGTTTTTGGCGGAGATCGCAACGGTGTCAAGACCGTCTATCAAAAACTCGTGCTCTGTTGCGGCATCAACCTTGTTGAGCACAGTAATCGTGGGAATCTCGTTTGCACCGAGCTCGTTTAGAAGATTCTGCGTGACCTCGCACTGAATATTGGCTTCGGGGTCGGACACGTCGCAGACGTTGAGTATCAAGTCGGCATTTGCCGCCTCCTCAAGAGTGGATTTAAACGCTTCGACAAGGTGGTGCGGAAGTCTTCTGATGAGTCCAACCGTATCTATAAACACCGCTGTTCTTCCGTCGGGAAGCTCGAGTCCTCTCGAGGTCAAATCGAGCGTTGCAAACAGCTTGTTCTCAGCGAGTACACCCGCGCCCGTGAGGGTATTTAAAAGGGTGGATTTTCCGACGTTTGTATATCCGACGATGGCTACTGTCAGCACCTCGTCCTTTTTTCTCCTCGAGCGCAGGAAATCTCTGCGTTTTTCGAGTTCCGAAAGGTCGCTTTTGAGTTTTTCTATGCGCTGACGAATGTGTCTTCTGTCGGTTTCGAGCTTACTTTCACCGGGGCCTCTTGTGCCGATTCCGCCACCGAGTCTTGACAGCTTTTTACCGAGTCCCATAAGTCTTGGCATCATATATTTCTGCTGTGCGAGTTCGACCTGCAGCTTGCCCTCAGCGGTGAGCGCTCTTTGAGCGAAGATATCGAGAATCAGCATCGTGCGGTCGACGGTGTCGATATCCGCAAAATCCTCGATGTTTTTGAGCTGTGAGGGGGAAAGCTCACAGTCGAATATTATCAAATCGATGTCGTTGTTCTCGCAGATTTCCTTTAGCTCCTCGAGTTTTCCCTCGCCTATTCCCGTCGCCTTGTCAGGCTCGGGGCGCTTCTGCACAAGTCTTGCGACAACCTCTGCTCCCGCAGTTTTTGCGAGTTCTTCGAGCTCGTCGAGCGAAACATCCATATCATACTCGCCCAAATCAATGCCGACAAGCACAGCACGTTGAATTTTTTTATCGTTAATCTCAGGCATATTTTCTCCTAGTCGTTATTTTCTATATCCGAAGCGGCAAACTGCACTCCGAGTCTTATGGCGTTTACCACGCTCTGCACCTCGTCCTCGCCGAGCACCTTGCCGTTGTGTGTGAGGGTGTATTCCACAATCAGCTTGTCGATGACGCTCTCAATCATCTCATCGAGCTCCATCTCCCCTGCCTCGTCACCCAAAAGTCTGTCCACCGACACGCCCAAGGTCTGTGCCATCTTTAAAAGCAGCTTTTGGTCGGGCTCTCGTCTTCCCTGCTCGTACATTCCCACGGCAGAGGCGCTGATCCCCAGCTTTTTTGCAAACTCGCCTTGTGTATATCCCGTCTTTTTTCTGAGGCTCTTGAGATTTTCACCGAACATTTTGCCATCCCTTTCTTTTTCACATTTCGTGTAGTATCATTGTACCACGATTTGTGTAAAAAATCAATTATTTTTTCTGAAACACTATTGACACTACACGTATTGTGTGATATATTATATTTGCAGGGGAAAATTAAAATTTATTATAACAAACTCAACACAATACGTGTAGAAAAGGAGATACAGTTGACTACTAAAGAATACCTAAACGTTATGGAAAAGCTCTATATTGAATATGAAGAGAGCTGTAAGCTGCTCGAAAAGAGAATCGAGTTTCTCGTTTTGGAGCAGACGATGTTCGACTCGCGCAGTCAAAAATATGCAGAATTTTACAACCGCATCCGCCGTCTCAGGCGCTGTCTTGACCAGACACGCGCGTGGCAGAGGATGATTAAAAAATACCTTCTGGCAGGGGGTATGAGCGATGAGCAAATCAATATCCTCGCTCACGCAACGAAGTGAGCATTTTTTCGGGTTTAACAGATATATGCAGGTCGACGAGGAGGACGAGGTCGCTATAGAAACCGCGCGGCAGCTTTTGTTTATGCTGACCGAGCCTCAGCGGGAGGTCCTTGCGCTTTCGGTAGAGGGGCTCAGACCCGCTGAGATAGCCGACGAGCTGTGCATCAGCCCACAGGCTGTATATTCCAGAGTCTGTACCGCAAAAAAGGTGCTGAAAAGAAACGCAAAATACTTTCTCAGATAAATGCTTTGGCAGAGATGCCAAAGTATTTTTTTGAATTTACCAGAAATTACCAAAAACAAGCAAGATTTTTGCCGTTTGCCGCGCCTTATATAGACGGACAAATATACTAAAATTTTACGGAGGTAAAAATGAATTTTGTTTCAATAATTATGGATCAAAACAGAAATCTGTTGCCTGACTCCTACTCCTTGGGTGTGGAGAGAGACCACGGTATAGAGAAGATAGTTCTCGGTACTCTTCAGAAGTGGGACGATGTGGATTTGTTTGAGTCTACAGTTTCTCTTCATCTAAAAGCAGACAACGGTTATCTGTACAATCTAGTATGTACCGAAAAGTTTTCACAAGACGGTTTGGTATACTTTTTCTTCCCTATAAACAGAGAGATGACCTGCAGAAGCGGAAAGGTGAAGATAGAGTTTTCTTTTGACAATCCCGCTGTTCCTTTTGAGTTTACAAGTCGCAGTGTCGATTTGATGATTGCAAAGCCCTTGACCGACACAAAAGAGGTTGAATCGGACTATCCGGGTATGCTTTCAGATGTTTTGAGTGCTGTTCAGGAGTCTTCGGTTAACGTTTTGAATGCTCAAAAGGATATATCCGAGCTCAGACACAGTCTCACAGGTATCGCCGATGCCACAAACATTGTTACGGAGATGGCTGACAACATACAGGCTTTTCTCGGCTATGACGACGAACAGATTCTCGGTCTTGAGGCGGATTTTGAAAACAACACCTTTACCCGACTTGCAGGTGCAAAGGGTATGAATGCGGGTGAGGATTTCAACTGCTTTTCGATGTATGGTGGCAGACGTCGCTGTAACGTTTCGGACAACGGCACAATCGTCGCTTTTTATGGGGACGAAAACTACCGCGAGGACGGCACAAACGGACAGGTTATGGTGTATCAGCCGAGATTCTACTACCGCGTTGTTCCCACGAAGCTTGAAAAGAACGAGGGCGGTCTCGGATACCTCATCAAAAAGGCAAACTACTATATTTCCGAAACCGCGAGAATGGGCTTTAAGCTTCATCCTGCGTTTATTAACTCAAACGGCGATGAGCTTGAGTTTATCCTCTATTCTGCCTTTGAGGGCAGTTTGTGGGATGAGTCTAAGGGTGACTATGCCCACGACGGTACAGACACCTCGACAGAGCTCGACCTTGTAAACGACAGACTCTGCTCGGTTTCGGGCGTGAAGGCAATTTCGGGCAAGTACAAGAAGCTGACAAGGGCAAATCTTGAGTCTCTTGCAAAATCACGCGGTGACGGTTGGCACATCGAAACGATACAGGCTGTCAGCGCAAACCAGCTTTTGATGCTGATTGAGTTTGGATGCTTTAATACACAAGAGAAGATTGGCAACGGAGTCATCCAAATCACAAACGATGGCACCTACAACGCTTCGTCTCTCACAGGCAGTACATCCTCGCTCGGCAACAAAACGGGTGTCGCCACAGAAACTACAAACGAAATTAACGGTGTTGAGACCGTCTACACCGACAAGAATCTCTCGATTTCCTATCGCGGAATCGAAAACCCGTATGGCAACATCTGGAAGTTTGTCGAGGGTATCAATGTTTGGGGTGACGGCACTATGAATGGCGGTCAACTCTACATCACAAGCAAAACCAACTTCACAGAAGGCGTGAAGGATGGCGACTACAAGGCGGTCGGCTTTACCCTTCCAAACACCCGCTCAGGCTATGTGTCGGCTTTGGGCTATGGTGATGAGGAATTTGACTGGCTTTTCGTCGCCTCGGCGGTAGGCGGAACTTCGGTCGCTCCTATTGGCGACACATCTGTCGTTTCACCAAGCCTGAACGGCTACAACGTGGCGTGCTGTGGAAACTGCTGGACAGGTGCTCTTGGCGCGGGCGGATTTTGTTGGCATTTTTCTTATCACCACGCTGTTAGCGTGTATATCGCAGGCGGTAGACTCTTGTATATCCCGTCGGCTACAAAAGGAGGAGTTTTATGATATTTTACAAATCAGTAAGAAGCGAGGTTTGTCCCGAGCCTATTGTATTTGACGGCAAGAGCGTTTTGGAAAACCTGAACGTTAGAGAGATAAAATTTGAGCTCTGCGGTGCGGTTTATACCGAATATGAGTTTGACCAAAGACGCTATACCAAAGACGAGTATATCGCGCTTTTGAGCGAGAAAAATGCCGAGCTCGAAACACAACTCACAGACACACAATTGGCGCTCTGTGAAATCTACGAAGGGGTGATGTAGTATGGCAAAAATTTATGCGGAATTGATACGAAAGGGTCTCAAAACCATCGACGACGTTCCCGCCATTCTCAAGGCGCAGGTGCAAAAGCTCCTCGCACAGATGGTGTGATATGAGCTCTGAGATTGTCGTTTCACTCATTGCGCTTCTCGGAAGCGCGGTTGGCACCTTTGGCGGTATTCTGTTGAACACAAGACTCACCAACTACCGCATCGAACAGCTCGAAAAAAAGGTCGACCGACACAACAACGTTATCGAGCGCGTTTATCTTCTCGAAAAGGCGGACGCGGTCGAAGAGGAAGAAATCAAGGTCATAAACCATCGGCTTTCTGACCTTGAACAGTATCACAAATAGGAGGAAGATATGCAGACAGATTGGAAAAAGAAGCTGACTAGCAGAAAATTTTGGACAGCGATTATAGGCTTTGTAACCCCGCTTCTACTCGCGTTTGGCGTTAGTGAAGAAATAACGGTACAGATTGCGGGTATCATTATGGCAGGAGCGACCGCAATAGCCTACATAATCGGCGAGGGACTTGTGGACAGCGAGAGGGCTTTTGATGATAGAGAAAAAATTTCTTGAAAAAAATTCTTGCTTTCTCTCGCCCACAAAAATCTCGCCCGAGTTTATCATCGTTCATTCGACGGGGGTCGGGTACAAGGATAAGGGCGCTCTTTTCAAGCGTTGGAACCGTCCCGACACCCTCTCGGTGCACGGAATGGTGGACAACATTGGCGCCTATCACACCCTGCCTCTAAACTATCTCGCGTGGCACGTTGGGAAAAAGGGCAACGCAAAAACCGTGGGGTTTGAGATCTGTGAGCCGAAAAACATTGTCTATCTCGACTCGGCACACACCAAAATCGACCGCGAAAAATATGACCCCGACGACTTTTTGGTGTACGTGGATTTCTACGACCGATATGACAACGCGGTGGAGCTCACGGCGCATTTTTGCAGAAAGCTGAGGCTCACGCCCGACAAAATCCTCTCCCACCGCGAAGCGTGTAAAATGGGCATCGCGTCAAACCACGCGGACGTCGAGCATTGGTTTTCGCTCTTTGATCTCACGATGGACGATTTCAGAAGCGCGGTGCAAAAAACTCTCGAGCCAAAAAGGGTCTACAAACCCAAATACGAAGGCAAGATAAAGAAGATGACAAAATAACAAACCGACAGACATTGGAAAAATCT
>JAZSNN010000012.1:0-132031 GCA_045536425.1 Oscillospiraceae bacterium | reverse complement strand
TGATCGCCGGGAATACTATCGGAGTGCCGCCTGCCATTGCAACTCCGAGCTTGACCGCATCTGCGATCTTATCGAGGTTGATGTGTCCCGGCACTATTTCGTTGAACGAGCTGACAATACCGATGAGCGGACGCGCCTGCTCCTCTTTGGTAAGGCCCAGCGCGTGATACAGACTGCGGTGCGGCGCGTTCTGCGCGCCGTCCACGATCTTTTCCTTGATCATAAGGGTATCTCCCCTTTCTTAGTTGTTGATGAGCTTCTCCTCGTCGCTGTTCCAGCTGTAGAGCTTGCGGATGTCCTCGCCGACGAGCTCAGAGGGATGCTCGGAAGCGATCTTGCGCATAGCGTTGAAGTGAACCTGAGCGCCTGCATCGGACATATCGAGAAGGAAGTCTTTTGCAAAAGTACCATCCTGAATGTCGCTGAGAACCTTCTTCATAGCCTTCTTTGTTTCGGCTGTGATTATCTTGGGACCTGTGATGTAGTCGCCATATTCAGCGGTGTTGGAGATAGAATATCTCATTCCTGCAAAACCGCTCTGATAGATGAGGTCAACGATGAGCTTCATCTCGTGGATACACTCAAAGTAAGCGTTTCTGGGGTCGTAGCCTGCCTCAACAAGTGTCTCATAACCTGCCTGCATGAGTGCACAAACACCACCGCAGAGAACAGCCTGCTCACCAAAGAGGTCTGTTTCGGTTTCGGTACGGAAGTTTGTTTCGAGAACGCCTGCTCGTGCACCACCGATACCGAGTGCATATGCAAGACCAAGATCCCAAGCATCGCCTGTGGCATCCTGCTCAACAGCGATAAGGCAGGGAACACCCTTACCAGCCTGATACTCACTTCTAACTGTGTGACCGGGGCCCTTGGGAGCAACCATAATAACGTTTACGTTCTTCGGAGGCTTGATGCAACCGAAATGGATGTTAAAGCCGTGTGCAAAAGCAAGGGTCTTGCCTTCTGTAAGGTTGGGCTCAATGCTCTCTTTGTAGAGTTTAGCCTGCTTTTCGTCGTTGATGAGAATCATAATAATGTCTGCAACCTTTGCAGCTTCAGCAGCGGTCATAACCTTGAGACCCTGAGCCTCAGCCTTTGCCCAGCTCTTGCTGCCTTCATAAAGACCAACTATAACGTTAACACCGCTGTCCTTAAGGTTTAGTGCGTGTGCGTGGCCCTGAGAACCATAACCGATTATTGCGACGGTTTTGCCGCTGAGTTTCTGCAAATCACAGTCCTGCTGATAGAAAATTCTTGCCATTTTAAATTACCTCACTTTTTATAGCAATTATAAATTTGTTACTTTTCTAATTGTGGTTTCACCACGTTCAAGGGAAACGATACCGGTACGGCAGATTTCAAGGATGTTGAAATCACGCATCAGATTGATAAATTGATCAATTTTTCTGCTGTCACCGGTAACTTGAAAGATGATAGAGTCTTTCATATAGTCTACGATTTTTGCTTCATAAGCGTCTGCCGCTGTGAGAATCTCGTCGCGGTTGTCGGGAGAGTTTTGCATCTTTATGAGAAGCAACTCTCTACTGATACTCTCCTCTTGGGCGAACTCTTTTATCGAGCAAACGTCGGGAAGCTTGTACAGCTGATCAACAAGCTGTTCTTTGTTCCGTTCATCACCGTCAAAGAGTACTGTGATACGGGAAAAATCGGGAGATTCTGTTTCACTAACAGTCAAAGCGCTGATGTTAAACTGTCTTCTTCTGAACATACTGGTTACTCTGTTGAGCACACCAAACTGGTTGCGGGTCAAGACTGCCAAGGTGTATCTTTTCATATCAGTCACCAACCTTTACGATAATGTCATCCATAGAACCGCCGGGGGGAAGCATAGGAAGAACGAACTCGTCTTTGTCTATGGTACAATCTATTACATATGGTCCGTTTTCATTGAAAGCGCGGGTCAATGCAGCGTCGAGCTCTGCAGGTGTCGAAACCGCTTCACCCTTGGCACCAAAAGCCTCAGCAAGTTTAACAAAGTCTGTTTTGCGGTCGAGAATGGTGTTTGAATAATGCTTGTCGAAGAAAAGCGTCTGCCACTGTCTTACCATACCGAGAACACCGTTGTTGAGAATCAACACAACAAGGGGAGTACTGTTGGAAACAGCAGTTGCAAGCTCGTTTAGGCACATTCCAAAGCTTCCGTCGCCCGTAACGAGCACCGCATGCTCACCGCTACCGATTGCAGCACCGATAGCAGCGCCCATTCCAAATCCCATAGTACCAAGTCCGCCGCTTGAAATAAAGGTGCGACTGCTCTTGAGATTTAGATACTGTGCTGACCACATCTGATGTTGTCCAACATCGGTTGCAACAGGGGTCTTATCACCAAGATGACGGTTTAGTGTGTTGATTGCAGTATACGGTGTCATACCATCACGGTCGTCGATGTTTTCGGTTTCAAAAGCCAAAAACTCGCCGATTTTCTTCTGCCACTCGGGACGTTTTGCGGGGTTTATGAGTTTTATAAGCTTCTGAAGAGTCAACTTAACATCACCGCGCAAACCGTGAGCAACATTTACAGTTTTAGAAAGCTCTGCACCGTCAACGTCTATGTGA
Source organism: Oscillospiraceae bacterium (assembly GCA_045536425.1). Lineage (GTDB taxonomy): Bacteria > Bacillota > Clostridia > Oscillospirales > Ruminococcaceae > UBA11540. Next base: position 129,454 of record JAZSNN010000012.1, on the reverse strand, counting down.
ACGATTTTAGCACCTCTTGCAAACTTTTCGCGGTTGCCTGTAACTCTGTCGTTGAAACGGACACCGAGAGCAATAATGCAGTCGGAGTGATGCATTGCCATTGAAGAAGCGTAGTGACCGTGCATACCCTGCATTCCAAGAAATCTCGGATGGTCAGTAGGAACGCCTGAAATTCCCATCAAAGAGCAACCTACAGGAGCGTCGAGAAGTTCCGAGAGCTCAAGCATCTCTTTTTGTGCGGCGGAGGTTATCATACCGCCACCGAAGTATATGTAGGGACGCTGTGCGGAATTTATGCACTCAGCAGCCTCTTGAATACGAATTTCCTTTGCAGGCTCGCTTTCATCAGCTTCCACAGGGGAGAGAGGCTCATAATCGTACATAGCCATCTGTATATCCTTGGGAACATCGATAAGAACAGGACCCGGACGGCCTGACATTGCAAGCTTAAACGCCTCACGAATGGTGTCAGCTAATTTGTCGATAGAACCGACAAAGAAGTTGTGCTTTGTTATTGGAAGCGTGATACCCGTTATATCAATCTCTTGGAAACTGTCGGTACCGATTTGATAGCTCGGTACGTTTCCTGTGATGGCAACAAGCGGAATAGAGTCAAGATATGCCGTAGCAATACCGGTAACAAGGTTAGTTGCACCGGGGCCGGATGTTGCGATAACAACACCGACTTTACCTGTAGCACGGGCATATCCGTCTGCCGCATGTGCAGCGCCCTGCTCGTGAGCTGTGAGCACGTGTCTCAATTCGTCTTGATATTTGTATAAAGAATCATAAACGTTTAGAATCTGTCCTCCGGGATAACCGAAGACAACGTCGCACTTTTGTTCAATCAAAGTGCGAACAATAATATCTGCACCTGATAATATCATTTTATCTTTCTTTCCTTATATTTTCAACTATTAATTTACCCATCTGGGAGCAACCGACTTTTTTGCACTTTGCCTTTTCGGCTTCATCTGTGGGCATTATGTCTGCTGTTCTGTATCCCGCGTCAAGCACTGCGGATACTGCATTTTCGATACAACTTGCTTCTTCAGCAAGGTCGAAGCTAAAGCGGAGCATCATAGCCGCAGAAAGTATAGTACCAATCGGGTTTGCTATGTCCATTCCCGCAATGTCGGGAGCAGAACCGTGTATGGGCTCATACAATCCGCAGGTTGTCTTTCCAAGGCTCGAGGAAGGAATCATACCGATAGAGCCGGTTATCATCGATGCCTCGTCGGAGAGAATGTCGCCGAACATATTTTCTGTGACGACCACGTCAAACTGAGAAGGGTCTTTTACAATCTGCATAGCACAGTTGTCAACCAGCATATCGCAAAGCTCAACGTCGGGATATTCCGCGGCAAGTCTGTGCATAACCGAGTTCCAAAGTCTGCTTGTGTCGAGAACGTTGCTCTTTTCAACCGAGCAGAGCTTTTTGTTTCTCTTTCGAGCAGTTTCGAAACCAATGCGACCGATGCGTTCGATTTCGCTTTCAGTATAGTTCAAAATATCGGTTGATTTTTTTTCGCCACCGACAGTTTCGGTTTTGTGTTCACCAAAATAGATACCGCCAATAAGCTCACGAACGATTATAAAATCGATGCCTTTTTTAACAATATCTTCTTTGAGTGGGGAAGCACTGGCAAGCTGGGGCCAGATTTTTGCAGGTCTGTTGTTACTGTAAACTCCCATACCTGCACGGAGTCTTAAAAGTCCTTTTTCGGGACGCTTGTCACCGGGGACGTTGTTCCACTTGGGCCCACCAACTGCACCGAGAAGTACGCTGTCGGAGTTTAGACATCTTTCCAGCATCTCTTGGGGCAGGGGGTCGCCCCATTTGTCAATAGCACATCCGCCCATATCAGCGTCTGTATAGCTAAACTCGTGCCCGTAAACTTCTGCAACCTTGTCGAGTACCTTGAGTGCCTCATCGACGATTTCGGGACCGATTCCGTCACCTCTAATGACTGCAATGTTTTTCTGCATTTTGTTCACCTCAATCCTTTTTCAAAGAAGCAAGAAGTCCGCCCTCTTTGATTATGTTCTGAATGAACTGAGGGAATGGTTCTGCCTTGTAGGTCTTTCCAGTTGTGATGTCGGTGATAATACCTGTGTCAAAATCTACGCTGACCTCGTCGCCTGCGTTGATTTCTTCAGCGGCTTCGGGACATTCGAGGATAGGAAGACCGATGTTAATAGCGTTGCGATAGAAGATTCTGGCAAAGCTTTTTGCAATTACACAACCTGTCTTGCAGGTTTTTATAACAAGCGGCGCATGCTCTCTTGAAGAACCGCATCCAAAGTTCCATCCCGCCACCATAACGTCACCGGGCTGAACCTTCTTGACAAACTCGGTGTCAATGTCCTCCATACAATGAAGGGCGAGTTCTTCCGCCTTTGCGGTGTTGAGATAACGCGCAGGAATTATAACGTCTGTATCAACATTGTCGGGATATTTAAAAACAAGTCCTTTTGTATTCATACTCAAACCTCCGGAGCGGTGATGTAACCGGTAATAGCGCTTGAAGCGGCAGTAGCGGGGCTTGCTAGGTAAACTTCACTGTCTACGTGCCCCATTCTGCCGACAAAGTTGCGGTTTGTTGTAGCGATACATCTCTCGCCTGCAGCGAGAATACCCATATAACCGCCAAGGCAAGGTCCGCAGGTAGGAGTAGAAACAACAGCACCTGCATCAATAAACGCAGTAACGTATCCTTTTTCCACACACTCTCTGAGTATCTGCATTGTGCCGGGGATAATTATACAACGTACTCCGTCAGCAACCTTTTTACCGTTTAGTATCTTATAAGCGGTTTCCATATCCTCCATACGTCCGTTTGTACAGCTGCCGATAACAACCTGATCGATTTTTATGTCGGAAAGTACGCTAGCGGGCTTGGTGTTTTCGGGAAGATGCGGACAACTAACGGTAGGAACTATCTTTGAAAGGTCAATATTTATAACCCTTTCATATTCAGCGTCTTCGTCTGCAGTATAAATCACGGGAGTTCTTTCGGTTCGTCCCGTCATATATTCGATAGTGGTTTCATCAACAGGGAAGATACCGTTCTTTGCACCGGCTTCAATAGCCATATTGCAGATGCACAAGCGGTCGTCCATCGAAAGAGTAGCTACGCCTTCGCCTGTAAATTCCATACTCTTGTACAAAGCGCCGTCAACGCCAATATCACCGATTATGGAAAGTATAAGGTCTTTTCCGCTACATTCTTTGGGGAGCTTTCCAGTAAGCTCAAACTTGATAGCTGCAGGAACCTTGAACCAAGCCATACCGGTTGCCATACCTGCCGCCATATCAGTACTTCCAACACCTGTTGAGAAAGCGCCAAGTGCACCGTATGTACAGGTGTGGCTGTCAGCACCGATAATACAATCTCCCGCACAAACAACACCTTGTTCGGGGAGAAGCGCGTGTTCGATTCCCATTTTTCCAACATCATAGAAGTGACTTACACAGTGCTCACAAGCAAACTCACGACACTGCTTGGACTGCTCAGCAGCCTTTATATCTTTGTTAGGAACAAAGTGGTCGAGTACAATTCCGACTCTGTCTTTGTCAAACACGCTGTCAAAACCAGCTTTTTTAAATTCGTTTACAGCAACGGGAGTTGTGATATCGTTGCCCAAAACGAAATCAAGCTTGGCGTTTATAAGCTGACCTGCACTCACAGTTTCGAGACCTGCGTGAGCGGCAAGGATTTTTTGTGTCATTGTCATTCCCATAGCTTATACTCCTTTGCTGATAATGTAGTTGTTATATGCGCCCAAAAGAGCGTTTGTACTTGCACGGATAATATCTGTATCTGTTCCGCAACCCCAGCTCATTTCACCGTTCTCCCACTCGAGTCCGATATAAGCGGCAGCTGTACTTTCAGAACCCGCACCCTGCATACTGTGCTCGGTGTAAACCTTGAGCTTGTATGAGGAGCCGGTAAACGCCTTCAGCGCATTACTGAGAACGTCGAGAGAACCGTTACCCGAAGCGTGTACGGTGGATTCAGCAGAGTTCTGTGACATCGTAACATCACCCTCGAGTTTTCCATTGCTCTTAGAAAAATGAACGTCGATGATCTCAACAGGGTTGTTGTGGTTGAAGTAATGTTCGTGGAATATGTTTGATACGTCACTGACCATAAGTTCCCTGTGTTCAACGTCAGAGACGCCCTTGCACAGATAACTGAGATGTTCGCGCATACCTGCGGGAAGGACGTAGCCATATGCGTGTTCGAGAAGATAACCGATACCGCCTTTTCCGCTCTGGGAATTAACGCGGATAACGTCTGCATCATAGGTGCGGTTGATATCGGTAGGATCGATCGGGATATAGGGAACAGTCCACTCGTGAAGCGATTTTTCTTCTCTAAACTTCATACCCTTGGCAATAGCATCCTGATGGCTTCCCGAGAATGCGGCAAATACGAGAGCGCCTGCATAGGGAGAACGTTCATAAACGTGCATACGCGTGCACTTCTCATAGACTTTTGCAATTTCGGGCATATCAGAGAAGTTGAGCTTTGGGTCTACTCCGTGTGAATACATATTCATCGCAAGAGTGATGAGGTCCACGTTTCCTGTGCGTTCGCCGTTTCCAAACAAAGTTCCTTCAATACGGTCAGCACCTGCAAGAAGTCCAAGCTCTGCATCGGCAACGCCTGTTCCTCTGTCATTGTGAGGATGCAAGGAAATTGTCACGTGCTCACGGTATTTTAGATTTTTGTGCATATACTCTACCTGACTTGCGTAGACGTGAGGCATACTCATCTCTACCGTTACAGGAAGATTGATAATAACGTTGTTGTCGGCAGAAGGCTCAAGAACGTCAAGAACTGCATTGCAAACTTCAAGGGCATATTCGGGCTCGGTTCCTGTGAAACTCTCGGGGGAGTACTCAAAACGGAAGTTGCCTTCATATTCAGAAGCAAGGCGTTTTACGAGCTTTGCACCTTCTATAGCGATTTGTTTGATTTCGTCCTTTGATTTTCTAAAAACCTGTTCACGCTGTGCAACGCTTACTGAATTGTAAAAATGAATTATAGCGTTTGGTGCGCCTTTACAAGCTTCAAAGGTTTTACGGATAATATGCTCACGGCACTGTGTCAAAACCTGAACGGCAGTATCGTCGGGAATCATATTGTTGTCGATAAGGGTACGGAGAAACTCATATTCCGTATCAGAAGCGGCAGGGAAGCCGACCTCTATCTCTTTAAAGCCTACCTTGAGAAGCATTTTGTAAAATTCAAGCTTTTCCTCAAGGCTCATCGGAATTACCAGGCTTTGGTTGCCGTCACGGAGGTCTACGCTACACCAAAGCGGAGCTTTTTCTATATGATCCTTTTGCACCCAATCAAGACATTTTTCGGGTGCAGGATAATAACCTGTACTGTATTTGCTGACATCCATCATTGTGTTAGATCCTCACTTATTGTATTTCTGCGATTGCCTCAACTTCTACGAGAACGTCCTTTGGTAGTTGCTTCGCTGCAACGCAGGAACGGGCGGGCTTTCCTATGAAATATTTTCCGTATACAGCGTTAAACGCTGCGAAATCTTCCATATTTTTCAAGAAGCAGGTGGTTTTTACAACCTTTTCCAAAGAGCTTCCTGCTGCTTCCAAAACAGCGGCAAGATTCTTGCAAACCTGCTCTGTCTGCGCTTCTATGGTAGTCGCCTCGACTGTAGCAGTCTCGGGGTTTATTGCGATCTGTCCTGAAGTGAACACCAGTCCGCCTGTGCAAACAGCCTGGGAGTAGGGGCCGATAGCCGCGGGGGCTTTTTCTGTATGTATAATCTTACTCATAGGTAAACTCCTTTATACGATTTTAAATCCTTCGTTGCGAAGTGCCTCGGTGATTTGATTTACGTGGTCATAGTTTCTTGTTTCCATTGCAATGCGTAGGAAGCATCCGTTAACGCTCTCGGTGTTTCCTCGCTCGTGATGGACGCTTGTAACGTTACCGCCGCATTCTGCAATAATGCGAGAAACGTCCTTGAGCTGACCGGGCTTGTCAATAAGCTCAATAAGCAGGCTACTAGAGCGACCCGATTTCATAAGACCGCGCTCGATAACCCTCGAAAGACTTGTAACGTCAATATTACCGCCCGATACAATGCTTACTACTCTCTTTCCTGCGGTGGGGAATTTGTTGAACATAGCGGCGGCAACTGAAACTGCACCTGCACCTTCAGCGACCATCTTTTGTTTTTCTATCAGAGCGAGAATAGCCGAAGCAATTTCGTCCTCTGTTACAAGAGCTATATCATCAACGTATCTGTTGATAAGATCAAAGGTGTGCTCACCCGGTTTCTTTACTGCAATACCGTCGGCGATGGTAGAAACTCTGTCAAGAGCTTCGATAGCGCCGTTGTTAATTGAGTTGAACATACTGGGGGCGCCGGCTGCCTGAACACCGTAAACCTTAATGGAAGGACGGATGGATTTTATAGTATAAGCAATACCGGAAATGAGTCCGCCGCCGCCGATAGGAACAATAACGGCATCAATGTCATCAAGGTCGTTCATAACCTCAAGAGCGATGGTTCCTTGACCTGCAATTACGTCTTCGTCGTCAAAGGGATGAACAAAGGTATATCCCTTTTCATCCTTTAGTTCGAGAGCCCTGTTATATGCGTCGTCGTAGCAACCCTCTACCAAGCAGACCTGCGCGCCGTATCCTTTGGTGGCCTCTACTTTAGAGATCGGAGCGCTGTCGGGTAGGCAGATAAGGGAAGGAATACCGCATTTTGATGCAGCGAGTGCAACGCCTTGAGCGTGGTTACCCGCGGAACAAGCAATAACACCCTTTTGCTTTTCTGCATCAGAAAGGGTAGCAATTTTATATCCCGAACCACGAAGCTTGAAGGAACCTGTGTTCTGTAGGTTTTCGGGTTTTAGATACAGTGTGCATTCGGGTGCGATGGAAGCAGCCCTTGCCAGAGGTGTTTCGCGAATGATGCTTTTAAGTACGACAGAAGCATCAAAAACCTTGTCCAAAGTAAGCATAAATATATCCCCTTTGAAATAGATGAATTTGTAAAATTATTAAAAATAAAGCCTGTCTCTTATAGTAAAGAGACAGGATCAGTATCATAACGATATTAATCTTGCGGTACCACTCTTTTTGCCGTTTTCACAGCCACTCAACGCGACGTTACAATCGCTTCCCAAGATAACGGTAGGGCTCCGTTTGTCCTACTAAAACCATCGGTTTGTTCAAAGCAACCACTCCGAGGTGAGTTCGCAAAAGTAATCTTTCATCGGCTCACAGCAACCGCCGACTCTCTGAAGAAAAAATAACTTTGCTTTGTCCTCTTCACTGTGTTTGATAGATTTTGAATAATTATACCACTACAAGCGCTCTATGTCAATAAAAAACACAAAAAAACCACCATATTTTGCTAATAAATTTCAACTTTTCTTGATTTGCAGAAAAAGACAATGTATAATGACTATATACTGGCTTTTATGAAGAGGAAAATGAAAAATGAAAGTTATAGATTTATTAAAAAAAGAAACCCTTTCGTTATCCTTTGAAGTGTTTCCGCCGAAGACAGATACGGCCTTTCAAAGCGTAGAAGCGGCGGCAGAAGAGATTGCAAAACTGCACCCTGCTTTTATGAGTGTGACCTACGGAGCAGGGGGCGGAACAAGTAAATACACACTTGAAATTGCGAAGAATATCAAAAATCTTTACGGAGTTTCGACCGTAGCACACCTGACCTGCGTTTCTTCAACAAAAGAAACGGTAAAAACGAGAATTGAAGACATTAAAAATGCAGGTATACAAAACGTTATGGCTCTGCGCGGTGATATTCCCGACAATATGAGGAATATTGACAGAACCGAGTGGGACTATAGATATGCTATCGACCTTGTGCGTGAGCTCAAGGAAAGTGATGCTGATTTCTGCATCGGCGGTGCGTGCTATCCCGAGATACATCCTGAAAGTGCAAACCAGAAAGAAGACATCCGCTTTTTGAAAGAAAAGGTTGATGCGGGATGCGAATATCTTACAACTCAAATGTTCTTTGATAACAATCTGCTGTACAATTTTCTCTACAAAATCCGTGAGGCGGGGATAACTGTTCCGGTTGTTGCTGGAATTATGCCAATTACAAATGCGAATCAGGTTGAAAGAGCGATAAAGCTTTCGGGTTCACATATGCCGCAACGCTTTAAGAGCATCGTTGACAAATTCGGTTCCGACCCTGAGGCTATGAAGCAGGCCGGAATAGCATATGCGACCGACCAAATCATCGACTTATTTGCAAATAACGTTACAAACGTTCACGTTTATTCTATGAATAAGCCCGACGTTGCAGAAAAAATACAAAGCAATCTCTCTAATATTTTGGGTAAGCTATGATTGATACTGTAAAAGTTAAAACCTATACATATACTAAAGTTGATAAAAAGGCAATAATGCGCTATGCGCAATGTGTTTCTGCGGATGAGCAAGTAGAAAACCTTGTCACTAAATGCTTGAAGGAATGTGAGTTTTCGTATAAGATTTGCTATCGCGAGTTCGATGTTAAAGAATGTGGCGGCGTGCTGGATTTGTCCTTTTGCAACACCAATTCAAAAGCGCTGAAAAAACTCCTTTCAAATTCTAAAAGGGTGCTCGTTTTTGCGGCGACTATCGGGTTTGATATCGACAGAAAGATAACAAAATATTCCAAAGTGGACCCTGCTAAAGCACTGATTTTTCAGGCAATAGGAACAGAACGTGTCGAGAGCCTATGCAACGCTTTTGAAGAGGATATAAAGCGCGAAAAAGGATATGACTTAACCTCCCGATTCAGCCCGGGATATGCAGATTTGCCTTTGGAAATGCAGAAGGATCTTTTTAGAGTACTTGACTGCTATAAAAATATAGGTGTAACGCTAAACGATAGCCTTTTGATGTCACCTTCAAAAACGGTAACGGCGATTATAGGAATACAAGGATAGATTGATATGAAGATACTTGATTATTTAAAAGACAATATTCTTTATCTTGACGGTGGATTTGGCACTATGCTTCAGGCTGAAGGACTTCAACCGGGAGAGCATCCTGAACTCTGGAATATTTCGCACCCTGAGATCATCACAAAGCTCCACCGAGCGTATTTCAACAGCGGCAGTAACGTTGTCAGCACCAACACTTTTGGTGCTAATATCCTTAAGTTTTCAAATGAAGAGCTCGAAGAGATCATAAAAACCGCCATTGAAAACGCAAAAATTGCGAGAGAAACCTCAAACACTAAACAGAAAAAGTTTATTGCCCTTGATATCGGCCCCACCGGAAAACTGTTAAAGCCTTACGGAGACCTTGATTTTGAAGATGCAGTTGAGGTTTTTGCGAAGACTGTGAGAATTGGCGTAAAATACGGAGTAGACCTTGTTCTTATAGAAACCATGAACGATAGTTATGAAACCAAGGCTGCGCTTCTTGCGGTGAAGGAAAACTGCAATCTTCCGGTGTTTGTCAGCAATGCATACGGTGAAGATGGAAAACTTATGACCGGTGCTACTCCTTGTGCTATGGTCGCAATGCTTGAGGGCATGGGCGCCGATGCGATAGGTGCAAACTGTTCCCTTGGCCCAAAACAGTTAGGAAACGTTGTCGACGAACTTCTAAGATATGCGTCTGTTCCTGTTTTGTTAAAACCCAATGCAGGACTTCCGAAAAGCGAAAACGGAAAACCTGTATACGATGTAGATGCAAAAAACTTTGCCGAAGAGATGGCGATGTACATTGAAAAGGGCGTTCGCGTTGCAGGAGGATGCTGCGGAACAACGCCCGAATATATCAAAGCGCTTGTTGAACGTACAAATGAAATAGCGCCAAAGCCGATCATAGAAAAAGACTTCACTCTTGTTTCTTCATACACCCACGCGGTTGAGTTTGGAAAATCTCCCATTCTTATCGGGGAACGCATTAATCCTACCGGTAAAAAGCGTCTGAAACAAGCACTGAAAGACGACGACGTTGACTATATTCTCAGGGAAGCGATAAACCAGCAGGAAAAAGAAGTACACATCCTCGACGTAAATACGGGGCTTCCCGAAATCAACGAAGCAGAGGTGCTGAAAAAAGTCGTTTGTGAGCTGCAAACGGTTACGGATCTGCCTCTACAGATTGACACAGCTGACACTACAGCTATGGAAAATGCTCTTCGTTGCTATAACGGAAAGGCAATGGTAAATTCCGTAAACGGCAAAGAGGAAAGTATGAAAGCCGTTTTTCCGCTTGTCAAGAAATACGGGGGACTTGTCGTTGCGTTGACACTCGATGAAAACGGAATTCCGCCCACCGCAGAGGAAAGAGTGGCGATTGCAGAAAAGATACTCAAAACCGCATCCGAATACGGCATTTCCAAGAAGGACATAATATTTGATACGTTGGCGCTTACCATAAGTGCAGATAATACTGCTGCGATTGGCACGTTAAAGGCTTTGAACACTATAAAATCAGAGCTTGGATGCCACACTTCGCTTGGAGTATCAAACGTTTCTTTCGGCCTGCCTGAACGTGACGCCATAAACGGCACGTTCTTTGCACTCGCGCTGGAAAACGGACTTTCAGCAGCGATTATGAATCCATATTCTGCGGATATGATGAAGACCTATTACGCCTTTCGCGCGCTTCACGGTATGGATGATAACTGCGCTGAGTATATAGAAAAAAGCCCTACTTTTGCTACTGTAAAGGCTGAGACACAGATAAACACCGAAAATACAGTTGGCGACATTTCGCCTTTGCAAAAGGCGATAGTAAAGGGCCTCAAAGAGCAGGCGGGAGATATAACCCAAAAGCTTTTGGAAACGATAGACCCGCTTGAAATAGTGCAGAACGAGATTATTCCCGCGCTCAATACGGTTGGTGAGGGATTTGAGAATAAGACCGTATACCTTCCACAACTTTTGATGAGTGCCGATGCGGCAAAATCGGCTTTTGAGAAGATAAAAACGTTTATGTCTGCTGGGAGCGCTCCGCAAATTTCAAGGGGCGGGGTTGTAATCGCAACTGTAAAAGGCGATATACACGATATAGGAAAGAATATAGTAAAACTTTTGCTCGAAAACTACGGATTTGAGGTAAAAGACCTTGGTAAAGACGTTGCGCCCGAAAATATAGTAAAAGCTACAGTAGACCTCAATGCGCCCGTCGTCTGCCTGAGTGCGCTTATGACAACGACGGTACCCGCAATGGAGGAAACAATAAAACTTCTTCGCAAAGAAGCACCTTGGTGCAAGGTTGTTGTAGGTGGAGCGGTGCTCAACCGAGAATACGCAGAAAAAATCGGTGCAGATATGTACGGAAAAGATGCTATGAGTGCCGTGCGTTACGCAGAAACAGTCTGTTGAAATAGAGGTGAACCAAATGAGAATGTACGATGTCATCAAGAACAAAAGAGACGGAAAAGAACTCACAACAAAGGAAATAAATTTTTTCGTTTCGGGATACGTAAAGGGAGAAATCCCCGACTATCAGGCATCGGCACTCTGTATGGCGATATACTTCAAAGGGATGACTCTTAGAGAAACCACAGACCTCACACTAGCCATTAGAGATTCGGGCGAAAAGCTCGATTTCTCCGCAATAGACGGCATCCGTGTTGACAAACATTCAACGGGTGGAGTGGGGGACAAAACAAGCCTGGTTGTCACTCCAATAGTTGCTTCACTGGGAATTAAGGTTGCAAAGATGAGCGGGCGTGGTCTCGGTCATACAGGTGGAACCATTGACAAACTCGAAGCTATACCGAACTTTAATACTTCGCTTTCACAAAAGGAGTTTGAACGGATAGTCAATGAGGTTGGAATTGCCATAACGGGACAGAGCGGGGAACTCGCTCCCTCAGATAAACTGCTCTACGCTCTTCGAGACGTTACGGCAACAGTTGATAGTATGCCACTCATCGCATCGAGTATAATGGGCAAAAAACTCGCTGCTGATGACGATTGCATAGTGCTTGATGTAAAAACAGGCAGTGGCTCATTTATGAAAACTCAAGAGGATAGCAAAAAGCTCGCAGAATTGATGGTAGGTATAGGAAAACAAGCGGGTAAAAGGATGTCGGCACTAATTACTGATATGGATATTCCTCTTGGAAATGCAATTGGTAACTCTCTTGAAGTTATCGAAGCGATAGAAACCCTCAAAGGAAATGGCCCCGAAGATTTTACAGAGGTTTGCGTTGCCCTGGCTACAGAAATGCTGTACCTAGCACAAAAAGGCAGTCGAGGCGAGTGCGAGAGGATGGTTAAAGAAACCATAGAAAACGGCAAAGCACTCGAAACCTTTGCGAAAATGGTAAAAGCACAAGGCGGAGATGTTGAGAGCGTGGTTGATACATCCAAATTTCCAACAGCAAAATATTCCTACGAAGTAAAAGCACAACAAGATGGATTTGTTTATAGTGTTGACACCGAAGGCTATGGCGTGGCAAGTCTTTTGCTTGGCGCGGGAAGAAACACAAAGGAAGATAAAATCGACTATAGCGCCGGAATAATGCTGAAAGTAAAAACGGGCGATAGGGTTTCAAAAGGCGATACCATCGCAACGCTCTATGCAAACGATGAAAAACTGTTTGCAGCAGCTGAGAAAAAGCTTTTGGAATCAACTATAATCAAACCCGAAAAACCAACAAAAAGACCGCTTATATTAGCGAGAATAGAGTAAAAGAAAAAGCAGTTCTTTCCTTTGGAAAGAACTGCTTTGTTTTTTTGTGGGCTATAACCGGACTGAAAAGACAGGAGACGGTTCCTTGTCTTGACAAAAGACGAACGCAAGGGCGGTTCTTTGTGGAGAGAGGGATTCGTCCATTCACGAACGAAACAGTTCACCGGACTGTTTCTCCCAATCACGCTTCGCTATGCTCGCGCTCTTGGAGTTCATATTCGAATCCCTCAACAAAAACAAAAAGCATCACCAAAGGGGTGCAAAATTAGCGGAGAATTTATAGTCAGTTGATTAATAATTGCCCTGCTGTAAACAAATATGTAACCCCGACAGATTTTTTATTTCTGTCGGGGCTTACGTTATTTTATAATATCTATGTTACTTTCGTTTATAATCACACCTTGTCCGTCATTTAATCGAATTACTTCACGATTAAGTGTATGTTCATATTGAGCACATTTTTCCTCAAAACCTGTGTATTTCTTTAAGAATTTACTGTAATGCGGAAGTATGCAAATATCTGTAAAATTGCACGCAGATAAATCTTTTAGTCCTACAATGTTCATCTCGGGAGAGTAAAGATCTATCAAATCAAGAGAAGGTGTAAGAACCAGTGCGCCTGCACTACATCCTATCAAATACCTATTTTGTGCGAAGTATTTTAACACATCAAAAAAACAATTTTTTTGTATTGAGTTCAACAGATAGTACGGATTGCCTCCTATTAATTCTACCACGTCATATTGCATAAGCTCTGTTGGTAATTGATTGTCAAAGTCAAAGCATTCAACAGACAGCCCAAGCATTCTTAATTCGTTTGTTAATCTTTCAACATGATAGTTTTTTTCTTTATATTCGTTATCAGCAGTAACAACAAGAGCAGCCTTACCTGCTTTGATGTATGTTTTTACTCTGCCCATTAATTCATTACTTGATAAACCATTTGAAGTTAGTAAAATCATTTGATACCTCTTTTATCGCAAGTTTCGCCTTTGTATTACAAAGGCTTCGGGCAAAGCCCATACCCCTAAGGTTGCACGTGTCCTGAGGCTCCCTCCGGGAGGGAGCTGTCACCGAAGGTGACTGAGGGAGAGTGCGATACAATAAGTTTTATCCAAACCTAAAGCGACGCAGGCTCCTTCCACCGCTAGCGCGGTCCCCCTCCCTCTCGGAGGGAGGCTTTCTGTTAGCCCCATTATAACACAAATCGGCAGAGAAAACAAGTTCTCTGCCGAAGTTTTCGTGCTACTAATTCTCCGCTAGGAATGCAGAGAGAAAAGGTGATGCTTTTTGTTTGGAAAGGTAGCACAAATCCGAACCCCTTTGATTTTTTGACCTATGTGTTCGAACCCCTACATATTTTTATTTGCAATTTAAAGTACATACATGTCTACTATAAGAAACATTAGATTTTGAAACAATAATTTCTTTGATGTTAAATCCGTATTTTTTATAAAACACAACAGCGTCACTGTCGGTTTCGGCAATAATGGGTTTTGAGCTTTTATCTTTTACATAATCTATAAGTTTCGTTCCAATACCTGAATGTCTTTCTTTAGTATGAACTGCTATTCCTATGATTTCTACAGTTTTATCAGTTTCTTGCGTGGAAATTACACCAATGATTTTTTCGTTTGAAAAATATCCATACACAGAGACAGAAGAATCTTTTTGCATTTGTTCTGCTTTAATCTTAAATTTATCAAAAGTAGGTTCAAACATACAGGCGGAATATATATCATAGATTTCTTGAGTGCATAAAATAACTTTTATGTTTTTAATCATTTGTTGTTTTCCTTTGCTGTATTGATAGAAGCAATAAGAATTCGTTTTATTTCTAAGCAATCATCAAGTAAAGAATTGCTCATTTTATCATCAATATATTCAGACATATAAAGTAATTTTATCCAATATTCTGTTTCGGCAGTTTCCTTTAATGCTATGTGCATTTTAGAAATAAAATCAGCTTTGCTTTGACCGTAATTTGCTTCATTTATATTTGCACCAATACTTGTTCCACTACGAACTATTTGTTTTGAAATTATTGTTTCTTTCTTATTTTTAATTAACTGCTGATGCAATTTTACAATTCTTGCAGCAAAAGCAATAGATTTATCTATGAGTAAATTTTCTTTCATTTAAAACACCGCCTTTTAAAATATTATAGCAGAAACTTTAGGTTAAATCAATTATTCATTATTCATCAGCGAAGCGGACTTCATCATTCATTATTCATTGAAAATCCTGTCGAATGAATGATGAATATTGAATAATGAAAAATGAATAATACAAAACAAAAATCCCATCGACAAAAGTCGACAGGATTTTCGCTTTGGCGGAGAGAGAGGGATTCGAACCCTCGATGAGCTTTCAACCCATACACGAGTTCCAGTCGTGCGCCATAAACCGGACTAGGCGATCTCTCCATATTTTCGAGTGCTTAACTATTGTACACAAACTTTTACGTTTTGTCAATATTATTTTTCGAAATATATCGATTTTTTTGCGTAAACTCTTGAAAAAGCAGCAAGAAAATAGTAAAATTATAAGAGAAAAATTGACGGAGGTAAAAAATATGGCAAACAAAGTTTTAGTTGAAACTTCTGCAAGACACATTCACGTGTCTCAGGAACATCTTGAAATACTTTTTGGTAAGGGCGCAACCCTCACAAACAAAAAGGACCTTTCTCAGCCAGGTCAGTACGCTTGCTCCGAAAGACTTACAGTTGTAGGCCCCAAGAGAGAGCTCGCAGGTGTTACAATTCTCGGCCCAGTAAGACCCGCAACACAGGTTGAAATTTCTCTTACAGACGCACGTTCTATCGGTGTTGCTGCTCCTATCAGAGAGTCCGGCGATACAAAGGGCAGTGCTCCTTGTAAGCTTGTTGGTCCTTGCGGAGAGGTTGAACTCGAAGAAGGCGTTATCGTTGCAAAGCGTCACGTTCATCTCACTCCTGAGGTTGCTGCTGAGTTTGGCGTAGCTGACAAGGAAATCGTTGGTCTCAAGCTCACAAGTGCAGACCGTAGCGCGATACTCGGTGACGTAGTTATCCGTGTAAACGCAAACTTTGCTCCCGCGGCTCACCTTGATACAGACGAGGCAAACGCTGCAGGACTTTCCGGCGAAGTTTACGGTGAAATCGTAAAGCTCTAATTGAATAGTAAAATCGGAAGGGGAGACCCTTCCGATTTTTTATTGTGAAACAACAAGGTTTTGGGGACCCACCCGCATTTTTAATGCGTTGGTGGGTCAAGTTTTTATGCCTTTGCGAATATGGGTTGCAACTGTTTTTGCTCAAGGGCAGATAGAATAGAATCGTATATCTTTGTAAAATCGGCAACGATAGAGGTCGGTTTGTTTTCAAAATCGTCTTGACGCATCGGTACAAAAAAGACGTTTTTGCAGTTTAAAAGGGTGCCGATGTTTTTTGCAGAGGTTGAAAGAGCATCGTTTGTAGAAACTGCAATTAGTACTGGGCGAGAGTTTCTAAGCGTTGCCTTTGCTGCCATAGTCACTGTGGAATCGGTTATTCCGTTTGCAAGTTTTCCTAGAGTGTTTCCGGTACACGGAGCAATAACCAGAATATCCAACAGGTTTTTTGGACCTATTGGCTCTGCCTGTGTTATTGTTGAGATGATTTTTTTTTGACTTTTGCTTTCGAGGATATTTTTAAAATCTTCAGACTTGCCAAATCTTGTGTCTGTGCAAGAGGATATTTCTGACATAATCGGGTACACATCATACCCCAAATCGCAGAGTCTTTCGAATTCAGGTATAACCTGCGAAAATGTACAGAAAGAGCCGCACATAGCAAAACCTATTCGAATTTTATTCACGGTTCGCTCTCCTTTCGGAAATAATGGTCATAATGGTGTCATAAATTATATCTCCCGCACTGATAGGAGCCACCTTTCCGGGAAGCGAAAGAGCCCATATAACTCTCATCCCCAATTCTTTTGCTGTACTAAAATCTATTCCTCCGGGTTTGGAAGCAAGGTCTATTATAACGCTCTCTTTGTCAGTTACTTTAAGTCTATTCGCATCAAAAACCATACTGGGAACAGTGTTGAATATAACATCAAATTGTTTATTGTCTAAAAACATATCGTTTATATGTACGATATTGTAACCTTGTGTCTTTGCCCATACAAGATCACTTGTTTTTCTTGCTGCGACTGTTACTTCACTGCCTAATGCATATAAATACCGACAGAGAATCTTTGAAATTCTGCCATAACCTGTTACAAGACATTTGCTTTGATATATCGTTTTGGTCATCTCTTGCATAGCAATGGCAATAGCACCCTCCGCGGTTGGAATTGCATTTAAAATAGCAAAATCCTCACGTTCGAGGTAGTCTTCGACAGTTGCGCCTGATGCGGATATAGATTCGGCAATGCTTTTATTAACCTTTCCTCCAAAAACAACCTGTTCGGGCTTGAGATTTGAAAATATTACTTCAAGAGGGATTTTCATAGCTGAGTCAGGGGCATTTATATATACGTTGTCTGTGGTTATCGGAAGAGGAAGGATGACGTAATCGCTGTTTTTTATAGCATACTCTACAGAACAGATTTTTAGAGTTTCTGTTTCCTTCAAGTCTTCGCTCAATCCTGCTGCGAGAACTTTAAATCCTAGCTCTGCAATACGCTGAGCTACTCTTATGAAACGGATATCTCCGCCTATTACTGAAAAAACTTTAGTTTTGTTCATCTTAACACTTACCTTTCAAACGACTCTAAAAACCAGTGCGTTCTTTACATTTTATGCTGTCGAGACCGTCAAAGTGAAAGGAACTTTTGTACACTTCTATGCTAATGAAAAATCTGAATATACGTGCTATACTTATGATAAGCTCTCCCGTGTTACTAAAAAGGAGAGATACTGCGACGAAGACTGCACAGAGCTACTAGGTGCTGAAACCTACACCTACGATGCGGCGGGTAATATCAAAACAAGTGTAGTAAATAACCAAACCAAAAACTTCTTGTATGATACAAACAACCGTATCACAAGCTACAATGGTGGAACTCCGTCCTACGATCCCGACGGTAATATGACCTCTGCGTATATTAACGGACAGACAATGTCCTTTGTGTTCGATTCTGCAAACAGACTCATTTCCGCAGGCGAGAATACATATACATACGATGTACAGAACACCCGAATCCGTAAAACACACGGTGACGAAGAAACCACCTTTGTCTACAACACCAACACAAGACTCAGTCAGCTTTTGGTAGAGAAAAAGGGAAATACCATCACAAAGTACGTCTACGGTCACGGACTTATCTGCTCGTACACAGGTGACGAAAGCACCTTGAAGGTATATCACCACGACTACAGAGGAAGTACTGTAGCAATCACCAATATACTTGCAGAAACTACCGATACCTTTGACTATGATATCTACGGAAAGCTGATATCGAGAACAGGCACAACACAAACTCCGTTTATGTACAACGGTCGTGACGGTGTCTACTCCGACGAGAATGGTCTCATCTATATGAGAGCGAGATACTACAGCCCCGAACTCCGCAGATTCGTCAATGCCGACATTCTCCACGGCTCCATTACCGACTCTACATCCCTCAACCGTTATGCCTACGTCAACGGCAATCCTGTTTCTTTCGTGGATCCGTTGGGAATGGAAGCACAGTTGGATTGGTATATTAATGCAAACTATCGTGATAAGAAGAATGTGACTTTGGTGATTGATCAACCTGTTCCAAACTCGAGAGATGCCGCAACTATAGAAAACGGCAAACTAAAACATGGCCATACATTTATTAGATTAGATGATGGTGATGGAAATGTGCAATATGTTGGTTTTAGTGCTTATGGCTCTTATAGTGTGACTGATATGGTGCTCGCCAAAAATGTTGCTGCGTGTTTTACAGATGACAGCAAGACTGATTGGGATGTTGCAAAAGTTTATACACTCAATGATAAACAGTATCAAACTATAGTTCAATACATAGATTTTCTCGAGAAAATGCCATTATACTACAACATAGAAACTTACAACTGTACTACATTTGCGGTCGATATCGCAAAGATGGCAGGGGCCACGGGTAATTTTATAACTATTTATCAGCATGATTGGACGTTGCCGGATGACACGGAAACACAACTGGGAGAATATGATGCTCTACCCAATTGGTTAAGTCCGTGGGCTGCTAGCGTATTACTTAATCTTACTGTAGGTAATTTTTATGGTTATACACCTGCAGATGCTGCAGAGGATCTAAAACACGCGGAAGGAGTAGTATTGCTGAAAGGAGAGAATTGGATTGAAACAATAGAAAATGTGTTTTACCTAACAGGTACTTCTAATGGTAGAAACAAATAGAGGAACTAAGGAGAAACACAGAATGAATAGGTTTGGAATTGTTTTTAAGGGTATCATGTCAATTATAATAGGGATAATTGTAGTTTCCTTAATATGTGCAATATTTCTTCTTTATAAATTCGGTAAAATTCAAATAAGACCAGACAAGCATTACGCTCAAATGTACGTTTATGAAGATGACATTGTGGATGGTGATGCAATTATTTCTCCGCCTATGCAATATTCGCAACTGTTACAGATAGACCTTGAAATGAGAAAAAGAGTTGCTGAATACATGGATAAAAATAATTATAAATTGAAAGGCGGAGAACAGGAGTTTATTAGGGTTAATCCGTCATTTGAAGAATTGATTGAAGATGGATTTCAATTTGAAAAAATTGATGATAATTAAGAACACAAGGGGACGGTTAGCGTGAAACCAAAAGCGTAAGAACCGGAAAAAGAGTATAAAAACCCAAGCCGAGCATTACTCGACAAAATTTGAGTATTCAGTTGCAGATAACTCACTCATTCAAACGGGAATATAGATAATCATTGTCGAAAAAGGTGTTGTTGGAGATTAGGGTGTAGGCAAGTGTTAGGATTTTTCTTGATATTGCGATAATAGCTTTCTTTTTACCGATTCTTGCTTGATGAGACCAAAACCAAACGCCTAAATGAGTTTTGCGGTTTTTAACCGCAACCCAGGCTACTTGGCAAAGGATGGATTTCACATAAGGGTTGCCCGGCATGATTTTTTTAGATTTGATTTTCCCTGCACTTTCATCATTTCTTGGAGAAAGACCTGCCCATGAGGAGGCTCGCCTCCTCATAGGAGAGTACATACATTTCTACAACCACCAACGAATTCAATTGAAAACAAAACTGACACCACTCGAAAAGCGATGTCAGTATGTTGCTTAAAATTTAAGATTTGCTACCATAGGGGGCGTTTTTGTACTGTCCGCACAAATTGGAGCGGTACAAAATCAGCGAGGCGCGGTTTTAGTTTGGCTTATTTTATAACCTTTACAAAAACAAGGATGGAAAGGATTACGCCAACAAGAGCGTAGAGTCCTACCAAAGAGCCGATAACGCCTACTGCCCAAGCGAGAAGACCGCCGATGAGGGGAAGTCCCGCAAGAATCATTGCAGCCAGACCGATAACAGCACCGCAAACGATGTCGATAACAAAGTAGATGATAAGTGTGACGATGAACTTTCCAAGCTCAGTTGCCTTGAACGCGTGGGGGAAGAATTTCTTTAGAATATCCATTGTATACTCTCCTTTAAAAAGTTACTATGTATCGGTTGTCATTTTACAACCTATAGTATATTATACCACTCTTGTCGACTTTGTCAACATTTTGTAAAAACAGCGCCCACCAAAAAGGTGGGCGCTGTACTGTTATATAGAATTATTTGTTGTTGTAAACTACGTTTACGCCGTCAAATTCGGGAATTCCGTAGTAGCAGTAACGAGCATTTGCGGGACCGCCAAAGAGGTTGTCGAAGGCAATAAGTTCGTGGTGAGCCTCACCATCGTTATGAACGTGATTGTCATCTACAACTGTATTGCCGTTTGCATCGGTGGGATGCCCGTAACGAACGTTGGAATAGGCATCAACACTTACGCCTGCCTGAACACGTACGTAGGGATAGCCTGTACCTGCAAATTCGCAGTATGTATAGTTTGCCCAGTCGCCATAGATAACAGTCACATTCTTACAGGTTACGTTGTTAGCAGTAACATTTGTACACTCTTGAACGATCTCGGCAGGGCCGACCTTGCCAATCAGCATACCGCTGTTGCGGTAGTTGTACCACTGATATGCAGAAACAACGTCGTTAACGGCGTCAATTCTACAAGCAACGGTACAATCCTCAAAGTGATAGGTACCGCTTGTTCCTGCACCGCCGATGATACCACCGTTGGCGTTACCAAAATCACCCCACTGAGAGCCGATAGTGGTGGATGCATCCATATTGATCTTCTTGTAGGTATGGTTACCGGAAGCCCAACCTACAACACCGCCGGCGTAATACTGATAGTCGTTGGCTTTAGAATTAGTTACTGTGATATTTTCGAACCTGCAGTCACCATATGCTGTAGCTGCTACGATACCGCAGATTGCCGATTCGCCTGAAATGCTTGCACCATCCATATTCAGATTTATGATGGTTGCGTCTTCAACAAGGCCGAACAGACCTAAACCAAGGTCGCCGTAGTAGTAGCCGTTATTGAGCTCCCAGGTGTTCTGGCTCAGGTTGGAAATGGTATGTCCCTGACCGTCGAAGGTGCCCTTGAACGCCTTGTCGTTTCTATAAGAACCGATAGGATCGAAAAGAATTCCTGCAAGGTCAACGCTCTTGCCTAACTTGACAGTCTTGCCTTCAAAGGTTTCGCCTGCATCAACGAGCTTGGCAAATGCTGCAAGTTCTTCGGCACTGCCAATAACGATCTCTTCATCTGTAGGGTATGTGTTGTTGTCTTTAGCTTCTTTGATAGCATCCGCAATGTCGTCAGTAGTCGCTTCTGCAGAAAGGCCTCTGAGTCCAAAGAAAGCAAAATCAGCTGTTCCGTCCCAAGTGTCTACTGTGTTTATAACGGGATACTCGGAATCCTTGTCGTACTGGTTGTTAAAGCTGTCGTTTTCGTGCGCAAGCTGAGTTGCAAGGGCGGTCAATGTGAAATTGATTTCAGGAATCTTTACTCCGTTGTGGTTAGCTTCGTTACCAACGGTGGTAGGCATACTGATTACAACGAGAACATAAGAGCAATCAAATCCCGCCATATTGGGGTCGTTCTTTGCGAATGCAACACCGGTTTCAATCACGGCAATATCATCCGCCAAAGTAGCAACGCCGGAATTGGCCACGCCTCCCCAGTTAAAGCTATCAAGGCTTTCACGGGTAGTATAGAAGTTCTTCTCCATGTCGGTAGAAGTGGTATTCATATACCTAACTTCCAAATAGTCGGAAAGCTTAAACTCTTTCCCGTCTTTATTGATACCGGTCTTCTCACCGGATACATTAAGTTCAATAGCATATCTGAACGCAAGAGAACCAAGGTTTTCAACCTTCAGCCAAACCGCTTCTGTATAACCGGGTTCATACTTGGCGTCTTTTCCGAACACCACGGTATCCTCATCAACCTCTGTCCAATCGGTGTTGTTCGCGCCATAGGGCTTGTAGGATAACTTCATATCCAGATTGCCGGACTTAATGATGTTGTTGCCGGAAACTGCTGTATCAGTAAACCAAGCAAAAGTTGTACTTGTTAGCATTGTAAGGCACAAAACAAGCGAGAGTACGCTTACTAAAAGTGCGTGTCTTGTCTTTAGTACTTTCATACTACCTCTCCTTTTCTTTTTTTATAAAATTTCTTTTAGGGGTTTTTAGTTTACATCTTTTTTGTTCTTATGTCAATACTTTTTATATAAAATTAGTTACATTCACAAAAAACTAGTTATCTGAAAACGTTTTCGTTGGAAGTTTTTGTTCGTTTTCGACAAAATCGAAAATCTTGTATTCGGAGGGGTTTTGTGGTATACTTTTTAAAAAGGTTTTGGAGGAAAAGTATGAATTTTTCGGAAATTGCCAACAGCCGTCAGTCCTGCAGAAGCTATGATGCAAACAGGGTTGTAGAAAAAGACAAACTCGATGCCGTTTTGGAGTCCGCAAGGCTCTCGCCCTCGGCTTGTAACGGTCAGCCGTATCACATAACCGTGTGCACGGGCGAGAGCGCGAAGCTCGTCTCGAAGGCTGTACAAGGAATGGGAATGAACAAATTTGCCACCGACGCGCCGATAATGCTCGTTATCTCCGAGAAGCCATACGTCAAAACCGCGGCGCTCGGCGCAAAATTAAAGGGCAATGACTACCGCTCTATCGACATCGGAATTCTGTCGGCGTATATCACCGCCGAGGCTGCCGCGCAAGGACTCGGTACCTGTATTTTAGGGTGGCTCGACGACAGCAAAATCCGTGAAATCTGCGGTCTTGACGGCGCTGTGCGCCTCGTTATCACCCTCGGCTATGCCAAAGCCGACGACAAGCTCCGCGCCAAAAAGCGCAAGCCCCTCGAGGAGCTTGTGAGCTTCAAGGATTGAGGAATACAGGGTAAAATTTTCTCCGTCGTTTTTCAAAATGCAAGCACCCTTACACAGAAAAACTATAAAACCGCCCTGCGATGTTAAATCGCAGGGCGGTTCTCAGTATAAATTATTCTGCTTCTGTTTCTATAGCGGGTTGCTCAACAGCTTCCTCAACAACAGGAGCGGGTTTGAGGCTATAGTATGCATTTGTGTATGTAGCCTGCATATAGGGTCCAACCCAAATGTATGCTATTCCAAATGTAACGGTGCAAAGGAGTATCCATCCGATGAAGGAAAGTCCGAGCACAAACAAATCCCTCTTGTGTCCGTTTGTCATCTCTTTGGATTCCTTTATGCACTCCAAAGCAGGTTTGCCTTTATTTTCAGCAAGTATATAAGGAGCCATCGAATAGGAAATTGCCTTAACTATACCGGGGATGATAAACAACAAGGACCAAAGCCATGTAAACAATCCGGTAAAGAATATTACCTTGAACGCTGCCCAAAAATCATCAAAGCCACTGAAGGCGTCGCCAACCTTAGGAGTTTCTCCCTTGAAAAGTGCGATGTACACTCTAACCAAGCTGAGTGTAAATGCGGGTGTGATGATGATTGTTGCAACCAATCCGCCACCGGGAATGAGCGCCAAAACTGAACCTGCAGCACCGGAAATCAAGCCGATGATCAAGGTTATGAGAAAAAGAACACCTATCTTGCCCTTGATCTGACATTTAGCTGCTGATTTTAATTCTACTCTGTTCATAAAGAAATCCCTCCAAAAACTTTTTGCACTGTTGTGCCTTGAATTTATTATACCACACATTTTTTCAAAATGGAAGTATTTTTCACTGTTGTTCGACAACAAGATTTGCGGTGTCGTACATCACACGGGCGTTGTTGTCGCGGATGAGTTCACGTGAGAGTTCGTTGCCCGTTGTTTTGTCTATACTCGTTCTATAGACCTGTCCTCTGCGGTAGACAGTGTCGCCCTCGCGGACAAACCGCTCGTTTTCGGTTTTTATGTGGTATTTTATCGGCAGTTCGCTTGTCGCACGGATTTCACCGCACAGATGTGTATCTGTAACGTATGTAATGAGCTGATAAGTCGTGTCGGTTTCGTTTTTAAAGTGGTAGTCGAGGTAGTTATACAGTATCGATGTGCCCGTGCCAAACGGCACCTGTCGGTTATAGTCGGGAAACAAATCTATCCCGTCGTGGTGGTGATGCTCGGTGATTGTAAGCGGTGTGTGCAGTACCATCCAATGAATTAGGTTTGTGAATTGGCAGAGTCCGCCGCCAATGCCCGCTCTCGTCTGTCCGTTTGCGATGGTCACCCCCTCCTTGTAGCCCTTTTCGGCGGTGGTGCTTCCCACCAAACGCCAAAAGGAAAAGGTTTCGCCGGGGCGAATCAAAACTCCGTTCACCTTTGGGGTGCTCAGCGCGAGATTTACGGCTTTGTTCTCTTGGAGCTCCGGCTGTGTGTTGCCGAGCTTTCGACGGATGAGCGAATTGTGTTTATAGATGACGACGGGCAGCGGCTCGTCCTGCTTGACCTCTGCAAAGCGGTATCTGCCAAACAGATTTTTAACGCTTCTAATAGCACGACATTTTACCGTCGATATTTTATATGTCAAAGGCGAAATCTCGCAGAACAGTTTTCTGGGCATAGCATACTCCTCGTTTATCGATGCAAGGCTTTTATCAGTTTTATTCTAACACACCGCTCTGCAGAGTTCAATAAGTTGTTAAAGAAAAACCTCGCTCCTGCCGAGAATGTGCGGGCGATTGATAATCGCCCCTACAAATTCTAACAAACAGATGCAAAAATCCGCCCGAGAAATCGGGCGGGGATTGATTTGTTTATTAGTGATAGCAGTCTGTGGTGCGGTGTGCAAAAGAGGAAAATCAGTATGCGTTGCTGTAAAAGTAGATATTGCCTTTTATGTGTTCGGTATAAAAGGTATTGCCATCAACTATGCATTGATAGCCAGTTTCTTCAGGAGTTAAGCCATCGGCTTTGCATACAATATCAAGATTACAATCAATAGTTACGGGACTGTTGTCTTCGGAATAATAGAAACCATAGTCTTGTGAAGAAACAGAGATGCCTTCTGCTTTGCAAAAAACTATAACATAATCGTCAACAATGTTTACTTGTGTGATTCCATTGATAGACAACAACGCATCAACGTCTTTTTCTTCACACGCCTTGAGGGTTGCATCATAATTCTTTTCAACAATGCTAAAAATATCATCTTTAGGCGTTGTCCCGCATCCCGCAAGAGCAAAGATAAGGAAAACAATTAAAAAGAAAGCGAGTATTTTTTTCACTGTACAACACCTCCATTTTTATTATAGCAGAAGTGTAAATTATTTGCAACGGATAAAAATCCCCACCGTTATCGGCGGGGATTGATTGTTTTATAAATCTAATTTAGACCGAAGGTCGCAAGGTTCTCGGGACCCATTCAAAATCTTTGATTTTGTAAATGGGTGAGGTTCTTACTTAGATTCTTTGATAGCAGCCTGAGCGGCAGCGAGGCGAGCTATCGGCACACGGAAGGGAGAGCAGGATACATAGTCGAGGCCGATCTTGTGGCAGAACTCAACGGATACGGGGTCGCCGCCGTGCTCACCGCAGATACCGCAGTGGATGGAAGGACGAGCCTTTTTGCCGAGTGTTACAGCCATCTCCATAAGCTTTCCTACGCCTGTCTGGTCGAGCTTAGCGAAGGGATCGTTCTCATAGATCTTTGTATCATAGTATGCTGTGAGGAACTTACCAGCGTCGTCACGGCTGAAGCCGAAGGTCATCTGAGTAAGGTCGTTTGTACCGAAGCAGAAGAACTCAGCCTCTGTTGCGATATCGTCAGCTGTGAGACAAGCTCTGGGAATCTCCATCATTGTACCAACTCCGTACTTGAGGTCAGCGCCTGCAGCAGCGATCTCAGCGTCAGCGGTTGCAACAACTACGTCCTTAACGTACTTGAGCTCTTTCACTTCGCCTGTGAGAGGAATCATAATCTCGGGAACGAGGTTCCACTCGGGATGATTCTTCTTAACATTGATAGCAGCACGGATAACTGCTGTTGTCTGCATCTTTGCAATCTCAGGATATGTTACTGCAAGACGGCATCCACGGTGACCCATCATGGGGTTGAACTCGTGGAGAGAGGAGATGATGTTCTTGATATCCTGAACAGTCTTGCCCTGTGCCTTAGCGAGAGCAGCGATGTCAGCTTCCTCTGTGGGAACGAACTCGTGGAGAGGAGGATCGAGGAAACGGATGCAAACGGGGTTGCCCTCGAGTGCTTCGTAGAGTTTCTCGAAGTCGCCCTGCTGATAGGGAAGAATCTTTGCAAGAGCAGCCTCTCTGCCTTCAACTGTATCAGAGCAGATCATCTCACGGAATGCAGCGATTCTCTCTGCCTCGAAGAACATATGCTCTGTACGGCAAAGACCAATACCCTCTGCACCGAGCTCACGAGCCTTCTTAGCGTCTGTAGGTGTATCAGCGTTTGTACGAACCTTGAGTGTTCTGAACTCATCCGCCCAAGCCATAATTCTGCCGAACTCGCCAGCGATTTCAGCGTCAACTGTGGGGATGATACCGTCGTAGATGTTACCGGTAGAACCGTCGATGGAGATGTAGTCGCCCTCAACGAATGTCTTACCTGCGAGCGTGAACTTCTTGTTCTCCTCGTCCATAATGATGTCGCCACAACCGGATACGCAGCAGGTACCCATACCACGAGCAACAACGGCTGCGTGAGAGGTCATACCGCCACGAACTGTGAGGATACCCTGAGAAGCCTTCATACCTGTGATATCTTCAGGAGATGTTTCAAGACGAACGAGAACAACCTTCTCGCCTCTTGCGTTCCAAGCCTCTGCATCCTCTGCAGTGAAGACTACCTTACCGCAAGCAGCACCGGGGGAAGCGCCGAGACCCTTACCCATAGGTGTTGTAGCCTTGAGAGCCTTAGCATCGAACTGGGGATGGAGAAGTGTATCGAGGTTTCTGGGGTCGATCATTGCAACAGCTTTCTTCTTGTCGATCATTCCCTCGTCAACGAGGTCACAAGCGATCTTGAGCGCTGCCTTTGCAGTTCTCTTACCGTTTCTTGTCTGGAGCATATAGAGCTTGCCGTGCTCAACGGTGAACTCCATATCCTGCATGTCTCTATAGTGGTCCTCGAGGGTTGCGCACACCTTCTGGAATTCAGCAAATGCCTCGGGGAATTTGTTTGCCATCTCAGCGATAGGCATAGGAGTACGAACACCAGCAACAACGTCCTCGCCCTGTGCGTTGGTCAAAAACTCACCCATAAGACCGGGCTCGCCTGTTGCGGGGTCACGGGTGAATGCAACGCCTGTACCACAGTCGTCACCCATGTTACCGAATGCCATCATCTGTACGTTAACAGCGGTACCCCAAGAATAAGGAATATCGTTGTCACGGCGGTATACGTTAGCGCGGGGGTTATCCCAAGAACGGAAAACTGCCTCTACTGCGCCCATGAGCTGCTCTTTAGGATCGGAGGGGAAGTCCTTACCAATCTTGTTCTTATACTCGGCCTTGAACTGTGTAGCGAGTTCCTTGAGGTCGTCAGCTGTGAGGTCAACGTCCTGAGTTACGCCCTTCTTCTCTTTCATCTCATCAATGAGCTCTTCGAAGTACTTTTTACCAACTTCCATAACGACGTCGGAGTACATCTGGATAAATCTTCTGTAGCAGTCGTATGCCCAACGTGCGTTGCCGGACTGTGCTGCCATAGTTTCAACAACCTCTTCGTTAAGACCGAGGTTGAGGATGGTATCCATCATACCGGGCATGGAAGCTCTAGCACCCGAACGAACGGAAACGAGAAGAGGATTCTCCTTGTCGCCGAACTTTTTGCCGGTGATGCCTTCCATCTTGTCGATGTATTCCATAATCTCTGCCTGGATCTCATCGTTGATCTTTCTGCCGTCCTCGTAGTACTGAGTACAAGCCTCTGTTGTTACTGTGAAGCCCTGGGGAACAGGAAGACCGATGTGGGTCATCTCTGCGAGGTTAGCACCTTTACCGCCGAGAAGCTCACGCATGTTTGCGTTACCTTCGGAGAAAAGGTAAACAAATTTTTTGCTCATTTTCATATACCTCCTGAAATTTATTACACATTTTGAATGCTTTTTCCTGTATGTGTAAAAAATTACACACATTAGAAATTATACCAAATTTGAACAAAATTTTCCATAGAATTTTGAAAAAATTTTTTGATCGGCGCAAAATAGTGATTTAGCACAAAAACGCCCGTGGCATTTGGCTCGTTTTTCACAAAATTTTGTATGCTAGGGCAAATTTTTCGACTATTCGCGGCTTTTGGTTGACACAACCAACGCCAAGTTATATAATTAGTGTCAGGGGGCGATTTTCGCTATGAATAAAAAAGAGCTTTTAGAGCTTCATGCCAAAAAGCGTATGCAGGTTATTGAAAAGCATTTAGAGGCAGGCGTGGAGTTTATCTGCACCGACGGAATCATCATCGACGACACAGTTGTGATTGGCGAGGATACCGTCATTCTTCCCGGCACAATACTGCGTGGCAGTACTGTTATCGGCAAGGGCTGCACCATCGGGCCCAACACGCTCATTGAGGACAGTGCAGTGGGCGATAACTGCAAAATCAACGCTTGTCAGATATACAAATCAAAGCTTCATAACGGCGTTACGATGGGGCCGTTCTGCCACATCAGACCCAACACCGAAATTCTCGACGACGTACATATCGGAGATTTTGTCGAGGTCAAAAACTCGGTCATCGGAAAGGCGACTCACATCGCGCATCTTTCCTACGTGGGTGACAGCGACGTGGGTGAAAGAGTAAACTTTGGCGGCGGAGTTATCACCGTAAACTACGACGGCAAGAACAAATGGCGCACCACCGTTGGAGATGATGCGTTTATCGGTTGTAACTGCAACCTTGTGGCTCCCGTAACCTTGGGTGACGGATGCTTTACGGCGGCAGGCTCGACCATCACAGAAGAAGTACCCTCCAACGCTCTGGGAATTGCGAGAGCGCGTCAGGTCAACAAGCCCGATTGGGCAATAGGCAAAAGGAAGTAAACTATGGCTAGAGAAAACACCTGCTGTTTTACAGGACACAGAAAACTATACAAGCCCGCAAGGGAAATATCGGCAGAGCTCGATAAAATCGTCCGCGAGATGTACTCCCGCGGATTCAGAAATTTTTGCTGCGGCGGCGCTGTCGGCTTTGACACCCTCGCAGAAAAGGCGGTGCTCGCGCTCAGAGAAGAGTGTCCCGACGTTCGTCTTGTGCTGATTCTGCCCTGTCACGATCAGACAAAAAAATGGAACCCGCGTGACGTTATGGTGTACGAAGAAATCCTCTCCCTCGCAGACGAGATAATCTACACCAGCGAACACTTCACTCCGTTTTGTATGCACGTCAGAAACCGCAGACTCATCGACGAAAGCAGCGTCTGCATTGCACATCTCGTCACCGACTCGGGCGGCACGGCCTCTACTGTAAATTATGCCACACAGCAGGGAATTGAAATAATTAAAATAGCATAAAAACCGACCCGAAAGGGTCGGTTCTTTAATGTCCGCAGGACGATTCATGCGATTTCGCAATTCATTCAATCTATGAATTGATGCCTTCGGCATCATAAATCGGCTTCGCCATGAATCTTCGCTTCGCTCAATGAATTGACCCGCATTAAAAATGCGGGTCATTGGTTTATCTGATTCCAAAGTTTTCGAGGACGTAGTCCATATCCTTGTCGCCTCTGCCCGAGAGGTTTATGAGAATCGAGCCGTGGTCCATTGTCTTTGCAAGTTTCATTCCGTATGCGACAGCGTGGGAGCTCTCGATTGCGGGAATTATGCCCTCGAGACGCGCTAATTTATAGAACGCGTCGATGGTTTCCTCGTCGTCGATTACGTCATACTTAACTCTGCCAACCGACTGCAAGAAAGCGTGTTCAGGGCCGGAGGAGGGGTAGTCGAGTCCACTTGCAACCGAGTAAACGGGAGCGGGGTCGCCGTTTTCGTCCTTTAACATTATACTGTTAAAGCCGTGCATTATTCCCTCTGTGCCGTATTTGAGACTTGCGGCGTGGTCGCCCATCTTGGGGCCTCTGCCGAGTGGCTCGATGCCGTAGATGTCAACGGGGTCGTTCAAAAATCCCGAGAAAAGTCCCATCGCGTTTGAGCCGCCGCCGACACAAGCGACGATAGCATTGGGAAGGTGTCCCGTCATATCCAGAAACTGTTCTCTCGCCTCGATGCCGACAACGCTCTGGAAGTCGCGCACCATCATCGGAAAGGGATGCGGGCCGAGAACCGAGCCGATGCAGTAGATAGCGTCGTTATATTCCTTGCTATACGCGTCGAAAGCCGCGTCAACAGCCTCTTTGAGTGTCTGCAGTCCGTGGGTTACCTCGACGACGTTTGCACCTAAAATCTTCATTCTTGCGACGTTGGGGGCTTGTTTCTTTATGTCAACAGAGCCCATATAGATATCACATTCGAGTCCGAAGTATGCCGCCGCGGTCGCAAGAGCAACGCCGTGCTGACCTGCGCCTGTTTCGGCAATTACCTTCTTCTTGCCCATATACTTTGCAAGGAGCGCTTCGCCCATACAGTGATTGAGTTTATGTGCGCCCGAGTGGTTTAGGTCTTCTCTTTTTGCATAGAGCTGTACCCTGCCGCCGAGGGCATCGGAAAGTCTTTCGAGGTGGGACACGGGTGTGGGTCTGCCTTGAAATTCCTTTCGGATTCTACGGAGCTCGGCAATAAACTTTCTCGACTGGCAGATGGTGAAGTAGGCTTGTGTAATCTCCGCCATTGCCGCCTTTAGTTTATCGTCGACATACACTCCGCCGTATCTGCCGAAGTAGCCGTCTTTATCGGGGTAGTTATTAAAATATGTTTCAAAATCTACATTATTAAGTTTCATCTCAAAATTCTCCTTTTAATTTTTGGTTTGGATTATTTTGAGTTTCGCCATCGTTTTGTTAAAAGCATCGTTAACACTTCCAAATGAAATTTAATAAATTGTAGCATTGTAAAAGGGTTTTGTCAAGTTTTAAAAGGACGGAGAAAGCTCTCCGTCCTTTTGGTTGATGCGGTGGGTTACACGGTCTTTTTGTTCTTCGCTTTGAGTGCGAAAACTACAACCGCGAAGATGACGAGTGCGGTAGCCCACATAGCAACTGCACTGATTACTCCTCCCAGTGTTGCGCAAAGACCTGCAACGACGTAGGACACGGTAGCAATTCCCGCAACGAGAAGTGCGTAGGGAAGCTGTGTATTGACGTGGTTAACGTGGTTGGACTGTGCACCTGCGGATGCAAGGATTGTTGTATCCGAGATAGGCGAAATGTGGTCGCCGAATACTGCACCGCCGAGGGTTGCGGAAACTGTGATTATTGTGAGTGTTCCGCTTCCGCCGAGGATTGTTACCGCAATCGGAACGAGAACGCCGAATGTGCCCCAAGAGGTTCCTGTTGCAAATGCGATTGCGCCCGCGAGAATAAAGAAGATTGCGGGGAACAAGAACTGCGGGAACGCGGAGTTCGCGAGGTTTGCCTCAACAAACGCCTGTGCGTCGAGGTAGCCACCCTTTGCGCCCATAATGCCCGAGATAGACCAAGCAAATGTGAGGATGAGGATAGCGGGAACCATTGCCTTGAAGCCGTCTGTGAAGCTACTTGTGATTTCCTTGAAGGAAACGACCTTTGCAAGCATATAGTAGATGGAAATTATTACAAGCGCTACTGTGGAGCCGATAGCAAGGGACATTCCTGCGTCACAGTTGGAAAACGCTTCGATTACGTTTGCCGACTGGAGAGTGGTGTCGATGAGACCTGTATCCCAGTTGTAGAAGAAGCCTGTGTAGATCATACCGCCGATGCAGCAGAGAATGAGGATGATAACGGGGATGATGAGGTGACGAACCTTGCCTCTTGGGTTTGCCTTAACTTCAGAGGAGTTGTCCTCAGTGTCTTCGGACATACCTGCGTGAAGGTCGCCTGTCATTTCTGCAATAGCCTCGCACTTCTTCATCTTTCCAAAATCAATCTTCAAGAAGCAGAGAGCAAAGACCATTATAATTGTCAAAAGTGCGTATACGTTGAAAGGAATAGTGCTGATGAACACTGTCAGACCGTCGCCTTCGAGCTCGCCTGCAACCGCTGCAGCCCAAGAAGAGATGGGAGCGATGATACAAACGGGAGCTGCTGTAGCGTCGATTATGTACGCGAGCTTTGCTCTGGAAACCTTGAACTTATCTGTAACGGGACGCATAACAGAGCCTACGGTGAGGCAGTTGAAGTAGTCGTCAACAAAGATAAGACAGCCGAGCGCGGAAGTAGCAGCAAGAGCTCCGCCCTTGGATTTAATCTTTCTTCCTGCCCAGTCGCCGTATGCCTTTGCACCGCCCGACTTCTGAAGCAAAACAACGAGTATTCCAAGCACTACGAGGAAAACGATGATTGTGGTGTTGCCACCGACCTTTTCGCTCATTACCTGGAAGAGTGTGAACAATGCGTTGAGAACGTCACCGCCCGTGTACATCAAAGCTCCGACAAAGATGCCGAGGAACAGGGAAACGTACACCTGCTTGGTGACAAGTGCCAAGATGATAGCGATAATTGCGGGGACAAACGCCCAAAATGTACCTACCATAACCTTCTCCTTTGTTTTTAAAATTAAAAAGGTCACGGCTATTATACCGTGACCTTAAAGTTACAAGTACAAATAGCTCACCACCGAAAACGGTGACAGTCGTGCCGATGTTATCGTCACGCCCGAAGAAAAAGCTTGGGAAGTCTTTTCCCTCTCGGCAATCGCCCCTTTACCACACCGACCACAAGTCCCTATCGGTGCTTATCTTGACGACCGCGCCTCTATCTTGTTACCATATTAACACATTATTCACAAAAAGTCTACTGTTTTTTACAGCTCGTTTATAGTTTTTTCGACGTCGCAAAGCCTTGAAACCATTTTATCGACGCGGATTGTTTTGGGGATAATCGCATTTTTGTTGGGGTCAAAGAGAATTGTGTGTATTCCCGCATTAGTTCCGCCCTGCATATCGTTTAGCACCGAGTCGCCGATGATTACGACCTCGTCGTTTTTGTAGTCACCGATTTTCTCAAAAACCTTGTCAAAAAACTCCTTGTGGGGCTTGTCGATGCCGATTTCGTCGGAGATGAACACGCCGTCGAATATCTTGTCAAGTCCCGAGAGGGCGAGTTTTTTGTGCTGGGCTATCGCTGTGCCGTTTGTGACAGCGTATTGCTTGTAGTTTTCCTTGAGCTTTAAAAGCGTTTCCTTGCCGTCCTCGAAGAAGAAAAAGTATTCGCCGAGATAGACCTGATACAAGGAATTGAGCTTTTCGCAGTCAGTGTAGTCGATGCCCTCGCTCTTGAAAAACTCCTCGAAACGAAGATTCAACACCTCTTTTTTGGTGTGCTTTCCCTCGGCAAGCTCGTTCCAAAGGCGGTGGTTTATCACAGAATAGCGTGCCACCATCTCGTCGGTGGTGTCAGAGCAGATGCCAAGCTCCTTAAAGCACTTTTTTATCGCAAAGCTTTCGGATTTCTTGAAGTCCAAAAGCGTTCCGTCGATGTCCCAAAGAATTACCTTTATCATAAAATTCTCCCAAATCGTTTTTTAATATTATACACAATCAAAGCAGATTCTTCGGTTCGTCTGTAAGACCTAGAACATAATCTGCTGACAGATTGTAGTGTTTGCATAGTGTTATAATTCGTCTTATCGGCATTTCGTGTAGACCTTTTTCGTATCTCATATACGCTTGTTGAGTAGTTCCTAACAATTCGGCAAAATCTTTTTGAGTGGCTTTGTTTTTTAAACGAATTTCTCGTATTCTCTTGTAATATTCCATCTGAATCAACACCCCTTTATTATATGATAAATCATAATTGATGTATTGACAAACATCAAATTTGATGTTAGAATGTATGTGTACATCATATTTGGTTTAAAGGCGGGTGCGAAAATGTCAGATTTTATCTTGAATTTCTTTCGGGGACGGTTAAATCCACCGTATAAAACCCTTCTCGAACACAGGAAATCAAACGAACAAGAGCAGATTGCAGAGGAGCTTTTTCAAAAGCTGATGGAGCAACTCACCAAAGAACAGAGGAGTTTGCTTTTAGATTATGTAAATGCGAGAGATGCCGTTTGGTATGAAAGCGAAGAAAGGAGTTTTACTTTTGGCTTTCGTCTGGGAGCAAAGTTTGCACAAGATGCCTTCCGCATAGAAGACGATGCGATAGAGGATTTGTTTATGTTTGAGTATTGAAAACAAACAGAAAGAGCAAGAGTAAAGTGGGCACGTGCGATAACGAGGGTTTTCCTAAAGTTGTCGATGCGTGCCCATAATGAATTGAACTCTGCGAGTTCGTGAATCGGCACCTTGTGCCATGAATCGTTGCTGTCGCAACATGAATCGCGCCTTCGGTGCATGAAAAAGACCGCTTCCAAGCGGAAGCGGTCTTTTTTTAGTTGAGGTTGTATTTCTCTTTATACGCTCTATATTCGCGGCGGAATTCTTCGTTTTCAGTGTCCTTGAGCTCGTGCAGGTATTCGTGAGCCTCGAATTCGTTTTTGTCGATTTCGATGAGGGCAACAGCGATATTGGAGCAATGGTCGGATACACGCTCGTAGTTTGTGACAACGTCGGAGAGGATAATTCCTGCATCGACGGTGCACTCGCCCGCTCTCAGACGTTCGATATGGCGAGCCTTGATTATATCTATGAGCTTATCGATTGTCTGCTCAAGAGGCTCGACCTTCTTCGCGATTTCGACATCGTTTTTGTCAAACGCCTCAACGGTCAAATCAAGAATTTCCTGAAGCGCTGAATTTAGCACCTCAAATTCCTTGCGTGCTACGGGAGAAAAGGCAAGGTTTTTGTCCTTTAGGCCCTTTGCCGAATAAGCAATATTTATCGAGTGGTCACCGATACGCTCAAAGTCGCCGATGGTGTTGAGAAGTATCGAAATCTGTTTACTGTCGGTGTCGGAGATGTCTGTACCCGCGAGTTTGACGAGCGCTGTACCGAGCTTGTCCTCGTAGTTATCGAGTTCGTTTTCCTCTTCGAAGACCTTTTCAAAGGTAGTGTCGTCAAACTCGGTCATAAGTCCGATAGACTTCATAACCGCAACAGACGCTCTTTCTGCCATCTCGGTGGTCTTGCTCTTACATTCTGCAATAGCAATTGAGGGTGTCGCGAAAAGACGCTGGTCGATGAAGGTGAAGACCTCTTCCTTGTCGTTGTCTTTGATAATCTTGTTTGCAAGTTTGACGAGAAGCTTTGCGAAAGGAAGAAGCAGGAAGGTTGTCGCTACGTTGAAGATACTGTGCACGACCGCTATTGCAAAGGGGCTCACAGTGTCCTTCAAAAACTCGAGCGGGAAAAGCATATTTATGCCATAGATGACTACCATTGCAAAGACCGAGCCGATGATGTTAAAGCTCATATGGATAGCGGAAACGCGCTTTGCGTTCTTGTTAACGCCGATACTCGAAAGAAGCGCGGTAACGCAGGTACCGATGTTCTGTCCCATAATTATCGGGATTGCAACGCCATAGGTGACGCTTCCCGTGAGTGCCAACGATTGCAGGATACCGACCGATGCGGCAGAGCTCTGAATAATACCGGTGAAAAGCGCACCGACCAAAAGTCCCAAGATGGGGTTTTCGAACATTGTGAGTATCTGCTGGAATACGGGAACGTCCTTGAGAGGACTTACCGCGTCGCCCATAAACTCCATACCATACATCAAAACGGCAAAGCCGATGAAGATTGTTCCAAGGTCACGGCGCTTTTTCTTTTTGGACACCATAAGCATTATGATGCCGACAAAAGCAAGTATTGCCGAGAAGTTTTCGGGCTTTAGAAGATTCATCCAAAGGTTGTCACTCTCGATACCCGCAAGGGACAAAATCCAAGCGGTGAGGGTGGTTCCTATATTGGAGCCCATAATTACGCCGACGGTCTGCGAAAGCTGCATAACGCCCGAGTTTACAAGACCGACGAGCATTACCGTTACGGCAGAGGACGACTGTATTGCGATTGTAATTCCCGCTCCCAAAACAAGACTTTTGATGGGATTGGATGTCATTTTTTTGAGCATCGACTCCATCTTGGAACCTGCGACCTTTTCGAGTCCCGAGCTCATTACGTTCATTCCGTAGAGGAAGAAGGTGAGACCGCACAAAAGCTTGATTACACCAAAAACTACTGCGTTCATATTTCTCTCCTTTTTGTTTTTCTCGCTCGGAGCCCTCCGAGCCCATCCTTGTCCATTTTACTTTTACTATTTCAGTATAAAGGATTTTTATTTGCTCTGCAAGAGGTTTTTTTAATGTTATGTTTTTTCAGCCTTTCGTTTTGAAAAATCGGAGTATTTTTTGCTTCTTCGGTTGCAAAATTTGGTACAATTTGATATGATAAAGATAACATTGATTTTTGGAGGACAGACCTATGACCCCTTATATCACCTACAGCTATGAAAACCTGAAAAAATTCTGCTGTGACGCCTTTGAGCGCTTCGGTTTTTCAGAGGACGAGTGCAAGATTATCACCGACGTTCTTCTGCTTTCCGACCTCTACGGCATCGAGTCACACGGTATGCAAAGACTCGTTAGATACCACAAGGGTATCGAAAAGGGTCTTATAAATCCCAAGGCAAAGCCCGAGGTTGTTTTTGAAACTCCCGTTTCCGCTGTTATCGAGGGTAACGACGGTATGGGTCAGCTCATCAGCTACGAGGCTATGAAGGTTGCTATCAAGAAGGCAAAGGAGAGCGGTGTCGGTATCGTAACCGTCAGAAACTCCAACCACTTCGGTATCGCAGGCTACTATGCAAAGATGGCTTGTGACGAGGGGCTTCTCGGTATGGCTATGACAAACTCCGAGGCTATTATGGTTCCCACATTCGGCAGAAAGGCTATGCTCGGCTCCAACCCGATTGCTATTTCCATGCCCGCAGAGCCATATCCCTTCTTCTTCGACGCTTCCACAACCGTTGTTACACGCGGAAAGCTCGAGATCTACAACAAGCTTGAAAAGCCCCTTCCCGAAGGATGGGCTATCGATTCCACCGGTGCTGAAAGCTCCGACGCAGGACGAGTTCTCAAGGATATTGTTTCCAAAGAAGGCGGCGGAATTCTCCCCCTCGGCGGAAGCACCGAGCAGAACGGAAGCCACAAGGGCTACGGCTACGGTATGTTCTGTGAGATTTTCTGCTCCATCATCTCTATGGGTCTTACCTCTAACCACACACACATCGGTGGCAAGGGCGGTACCTGCCACGGCTTTATCGCTATCGACCCCAAAATCTTTGGCGATGCAGAGGCTATAAAAGAGCACCTTTCCACACTCCTTCGTGAGCTCAGAGAGTCTCCCAAGGCTATCGGTGCCCAGAGAATCTACACCCACGGCGAAAAGGAAATCTTTGCTATGGCTGACCGTCTCGAAAACGGCATAGCAGTTAACATCAACACCGTCGCTGAGATGGCTGACCTCTGCAATTATCTTGGTATGGACGTTGAAACCTACCTCGGCAAAGAGGCAACCGAGCTTACAAACAAAGAAAGTTCTTATAGCTAAGAGGTAAATAAAATGGATATCAAACAAATTGCACTTGACAAGCACTATGAATGGAAGGGCAAGATTGAGGTAGTTTCCAGAGTTCCCGTTACAAACAGTATGGAGCTCTCTACCGCGTACACCCCCGGTGTTGCACAGCCCTGTCTTGAAATCCAGAAGGACGTTGACCTTTCCTATGACCTTACACGTCGTTCCAACCTCGTTGCAGTTGTTACGGACGGTACTGCTGTTCTCGGTCTTGGCGACATCGGCCCCGAGGCAGGTATGCCCGTTATGGAAGGCAAATGCGCACTCTTCAAGGCTTTTGCAGACGTTGACGCGTTCCCGCTCTGCATCAAATCCAAAGACGTTGACGAGATAGTCAGAACAGTATATCTTCTCTCCGGCTCTTTCGGTGGCATCAACCTCGAGGACATTGCCGCTCCGAGATGCTTTGAGATTGAAAGAAAGCTCAAGGAAATCTGCGACATTCCCGTTTTCCACGACGACCAGCACGGTACTGCTATCGTTGTTGCTGCGGCTGTTCTCAATGCTCTCAAGGTTGTTAAAAAGGACATCAAAAACGTTCGCGCGGTTATAAACGGCGCGGGCTCTGCAGGTATTGCTATTGCCGAGCATCTTCTCCGTCTTGGCATCGGCGACCTCGTTTTGTGCGACAGATTCGGTGTTATCCACAAGGGTGCTGAGGGTATGAATCCCGCTCAAGCTGAGATGGCAAACAAGACCAACAAAACAAACGTCACAGGTGTGCTCGCAGACGCTATGAAGGGCGCTGACATCTTTATCGGTGTTTCTGCCCCGGGCTGTGTAACTCCCGAGATGGTTTCCACAATGGCTCCCGGCGCTTGTGTCTTCCCGATGGCTAACCCCGTTCCCGAAATCACCCCCGACCTTGCAAAAGAGGGCGGCGCAGCAGTTGTCGGCACAGGAAGAAGCGACTTCCCCAACCAGATAAACAACGTTCTCGCGTTCCCCGGAATCTTCCGCGGTGCTCTCGACGTTCGCGCTTCGGACATCAACGAGGAGATGAAGATGGCGGCTTCCTATGCTATCGCTTCTCTCGTTTCCGACGAGGAACTGAATGCCGAGTACATACTTCCCAAGGCTTTTGACGAGCGAGTTGGAAAGACCGTTGCTGCGGCAGTTGCAAAGGCTGCTATCGACAGCGGCGTTGCAAGAAAAGCGTGACGCTAGCTTAAAGACAAAATATATGCAAAAAGGACGAGAATAATCTCGTCCTTTTAATTTTGACAATCGTTTTACGGTATAGGCACTAGCGGGAAGGCTTTTTTATGCTCATATTCAAAAATCTGTACACAAGCGCTACCACGAAATAGACAATAAGAAAACAGAGACCTATCATAGTTTCGAGGTGGTTTATTATTGTCCAACCGCGGTTGACGAGAATGATAACCACACAAGCGACGAGTGGCACGACGTACACCGCCAAAAAGTGTTGCCATTTTGTGAGGTTCAAGCGGGTTTTGAGCGTTTCCTCGGTGAGTTCGCAGACGACAACAAACAAAACGCACCCCATAAACAAGAGCGGATAGAAAACAAGCGGTTCGCCAATAAGTGACAAAACCGAATATGATAGCTGATACGACATATATCCGAAAAACAGACTGCCGAGCCCCAAAACAAGACACTTCAAAACGGTCGCCGACCGATTTGTTTTGTCGGACAGGTGGCAGAGCAAAGCTAATTTGCCTTTTACAAAAAGCCCGACAAGGAACATTATCGCAAAGGCGAAAAACAAAACCACCGTCCACGGGTCGCCAAAAAGCGTTTTTAGTGTCGCTTCGGGAAGAATGCAGAATACTGTGGAGAGTACAAAAGGGATAGCCAATCCAAACAGAAAAACGCCCTTTGCAGTGAGGTTGAGTTTCTTTGCGAAAAGCTTTTCCAAGAGGCAGAAGACGAAAGCGAAAACTCCTCCGCCCATCAAGAGAAGATTTTCAAACGTCCTTCCCGTTTGGGTTGCAATAGCCGAAACTGCACATAAAACCACAAACGCCAATAAGCAACTAGTCACAAAGGTCGAAAGACATTTTACAAACTTCATTTCTCGCCTCCTTTTCTTTATATTAACATAGAAGCGGGGTCTTGGTCAAGGTGGGGCTATGAATCGACACTTCGTGTCATGAATCGTGCTTCGCACATGAATTGAACTTTTGTTCATGAATCGCACCTGCGGTGCATTAAAAAAGCATCAACCTTAAATGAGGTTGATGCTTTTTTATTTATGGTACCTTGTGTTTGCGTTTATCATAAAGGCGCGGTAGATTTGCTCGAGGAGCATAACTCTTGCGAGGTGGTGCGGGAAGGTCATTGGGGACATCGAGAGTTTGAAGTCCGCTCTCTGCTTTATTTCGTCAGAAAGTCCGCAGGAGCCACCGATTATAAAGGTAAACTTGCCTGTGCCGAAATTTATGACCTCTGCCATCCTTTCGGCTAGCTTTTCGGAACTTACAGTCTTGCCCTCGATGCACATTGCGACCACAAAGCTATCGCTGTCGATTTTTGTCATAATTCGTCGAGCTTCGTCGGAAAGTGCCGACTGTATCTGCGAGTCGGAGGGGTTTTCGGGAAGTCGAAATTCGTCGAGCTCTATTACAGAAAGCTTTGAAAATGCGTTAAGACGCTTTGCATATTCTGCACAAGCGTCTTTTAAAAACTGTTCTTTCATCTTTCCAACGCAGACAACGTTTACATATACCACGGTTGTCCCACCTTTACAGCGCCTGACGGTAGGTTTCGTCGGGCGTGTTTATCTTCTTTATATCCGCGCCGAGCGCACAAAGCTTTTCTACAATCGCATCATAGCCACGCTCGATGTGGTAGATGTCTTCAATCTCGGTCGTGCCCTCTGCGATGAGTCCCGCGATTACCATTGCGGCACCTGCTCTGAGGTCACTTGCTCTGACAGGTGCGCCCGTGAGCTGTGTTTTGCCTTCGACAAGGGCAACTGTGCCGTTTACCTGAATCTTTGCTCCCATTCTCGAAAGCTCGTCAACGTATCTGAAGCGGTTGTCCCAAACGCCCTCGGTCATAATGCTCGTCCCCTCGCACTGCGTGAGGAGGGTGGTAAACTGCGGCTGCATATCGGTTGGGAAGCCCGGATGCGGCATTGTCTTCACGTCGGTAGGACGCAGTTCGCCCTCGCGGTAGACGCGCACAGCATCGTCATATTCCTCGACGGTAACGCCCGTTCTAATGAGCTTGTTTGTTATGGACTCAAGGTGCTTTGGAATTACGTTTTTAATCAGCACGTTTCCGCCCGTTGCGGCAGCGGCCACCATAAATGTTCCCGCTTCAATCTGGTCGGGAATGATGGAATAGGTCACGCCGTGCAGGGAGCTTACACCGCGGATTTTGATGACGTCGGTACCTGCGCCCATAATATCAGCGCCCATAGAGTTTAAGAAGTTTGCGACGTCAACGACATGGGGCTCACGCGCACAGTTTTCCATAATGGTGAGTCCGGGTGTTCTGACGGCGGCGAGCATAACGTTGATGGTCGCGCCGACGGTGACCTTGTCAAAGGATATCTGATTGCCAATCATACAATCGGAATTTATGTGTATCATACCGTGCTCTACGGTGTAGTCGGCGCCAAGCGCCTGAAATCCCTTGAGGTGCTGGTCGATGGGGCGTACGCCAAAGTCGCAACCACCGGGCATCGAAACACTTGCCTTGGAATATTTTCCGAGAAGCGAGCCCAAAAAGTAGTAGGACGCACGCATCTTTTTCGCAAGGTCGTAGGGCACTGTGGGGGAAATTATATGTGAAGCGTCGATTTCGACGGTCTTTTTGTCGATAGTTCTGACAGAGGCGCCCATCTCGCTGAGGATATTAAGAAGCACCCCGACATCGCTGATGTCAGGTAAATTTTCTATTGTGCAAACGCCATCGCTGAGGATAGTCGCAGGAAGGATGGCAACAGCAGCATTTTTTGCACCGCTGATTGTGACCTCGCCTGTGAGACGGTTTCCTCCGTTTACCAGAAATTTCTCCATCTATATTTCTCCTTCAAGGAAGCAAATCTATATTTATTCTGTGCCATATTCGCACACATAGTTATAGTATCATATTTTTCCAAAAAAATCAATGGTTTTCGTTCGACGAAGTATGATAAGCGTCAACACTCCGTTTACAGCGCCTGTGACGGCTCCGACGAGCACGAGCCACGGCAAAAGCGAGAAGAGTGTGGGGGTGTTTGCGACCAGAACAGCGACGACAAGCTGTCCGATATTGTGGCAGGTGCCACCCGCTATGCTGACACCCACAGAGGAAAGATGTCGGTTTTTGTAAAGAAGCGCCATCACAACAAAGCTCAAGATTCCGCCACCGAGGCTATAGAGCATCGAGAAAACCCCGCCAAACAGAAGTCCCGAGATGGTAATTCTCACCATCGAGATGAGAAAAGCGCCTTTTCCGCCGAGGAGATAGAGCGAGAAAAGCACCACGATGTTTGCGATGCCGAGCTTTGTGCCGGGGATGCCGAGGTTTACGGGAACAAGAAATTCCACGTAGCCGAAGATTATCGCAAGGGCGGTGAGAAGCCCATATTTTGCTATCTGTTTCGTCATTGCGCTTCTCCTTTAAAAGTCGTTTTCGCCCTCATTAGACGAGGTGATTTCAATCACCAGTTTGTGCGGAAGGCAGACTATTATCTCGCCGTTTTTGGAGATTTTTCTCTGATGCACACAGTCGTTGCCGTAGCAGTCTGCCGAGGTCACGTCCGCAAAACCGTCCTTTATCACAAGGGTGTTTTTGCCGTGTTCGGTGACGATTTCGGTCTCAAAATCTCTGCCGAGCGGATATTCTGCCGTTTTCTTCCCCGCTACCGTGACGGTGACAACAGCGCCCTCTTGCTTTTTGGGAAGAAGCGTTGTCAAAAAGCTTGTCGCGATGAGCAAAACAACAAGTCCGATTATCAAAAAGTCGCCTTTTTTCATTTTGCCACCTCATCAAAGCCCGAGGACATATACCGTGTGCCGTCGCGGGTTATCCAAAGCGCCTCGACCGAGTCAAGACCCTCGACAAGCGCAAGTCCCTGTTCATACGGCATACAGAAAAGCGCCGTGGAGAGCGCGTCTGCCATAGTAGAGGTTTTACAAACTATGCTCACCGACGAAAAATATTCGGCAGGCATCAGGGTGTCGGGGTCGATGATATGGTGATACTTTTTGCCCTCGTGGTAGTAAAATCTTTCGTAGTCACCGCTCGTGACAAGGCTTGTGTCCACGAGCTTTGTGCTCAAAACCGTGCCGTTTTGGTCAAAGGGGTCCTGTATACCTATCGACCAATCGTTGCCGTCGGCGCGTTTGCCGATGGTGATTACATTTCCGCCAAGGCTGATGGCAACCGAGTCGTAGCCGAGCGAACGCAGGAGC
This sequence comes from Oscillospiraceae bacterium, assembly GCA_045536425.1. Lineage (GTDB taxonomy): Bacteria > Bacillota > Clostridia > Oscillospirales > Ruminococcaceae > UBA11540. The sequence goes on along the minus strand of JAZSNN010000012.1, from coordinate 86,283 downwards.
GTGGCGATTTTATCAGCCACAAAGCCCTTTGCTATCGCACCAACGTCAAGGCGCATTTCGGAGTCTTGGAGAAAAACGGTCAGATTTTCCTCATCCAAAACAAGCTTTTCAATATCGGTGTGTTGGTTTTTTTCGACAAGCTTGGACATTTCGGGTGTCGAGGTGTCGGGGTTTTCAAGACTATAATTTCTGTGCTCGTGCCAAAGATACAGCACACTTCCCATCGCGATATTGGTTTTTCCCGCGGTGGCTTTATAAATCTGCTTTGAAAACGTGAGCAGGTCAAAGAGGTCTTTTTCCACCTTTACGGGCGCTTTTCCCGCGTTGTCGTTGATGGTTTTGATATTATTGACGCCCTCGTATGTGTTATACGCGTCGAAGAGCTTGTGGTATCTTTCGAGTTCCTTGAAAGCGATAGCTTCAAGCTCTTTGAAGTCGGACTGTGTCGCGGTGTAGGCGATAATCTGGGTGACGGTATCAAAACATTCGATGTTTATCGCGGTAAAACGCTGTTTTGGTGCAGAACAGCTACAAAGCATCACTAGCGCCAAAACTATACAAACAAATCTTTTCATATCGTCACCTCCAAGCGAGATTTTGGGGAAGGTTTCCCTTCCCCATATAATCTTAAAAATTATTTTCCGATTGCTTTGTTCACAACGTTTGTGAAGGGATAGAGGTTGATTGTACAACCTGCCTTGAGGTCGTCTTCTGCATAGCCCTCAGCGGAAATCTTGAGGTTTTCGTAGCCGGCAGATGCTGCTTTCTCAAAAGCCTCAGCCTGCTCAAACCACTCTTTGCCGATGGGAGAAGCGTTGTACTTGACCATACCGTAGTCAAAGCCGAGCTCCTTCTTGGTTTTTGTGGAAGCGTCACCGAGAGTTCCGTCAGCCTTAACGGGCATTGTTGCGCCGAGCTGGTCAACCTTACAGCTTGTTACGTCGTCGCCGTCTACTGTTACAACCGCGAAGGTGATGTCTGCGGCTGCAGAGCCGTCAGCCTCGGCTGTAGCGGACTTGGAGTCCTTGGAAACTGTTGCGATGATAGCAATCTTGAGCTCGTCGCCCTTTTCTGCGCCCATCTCGGTCGCGTTTTCCATAGCCTTTACAACGCCTTCGATATAGTCTGCAACGCCTATTGTACAGCCTGCTCTGAGGTCGTCGCCTGTGGGATAGCCCTTATCGTCAACAGCGATAGCCTTTACCTCGTCTGCTGTTTTGCCGATTATAAACTCTTCGAAAGCGTCAATCTGCTCGAACCACTCTTTGCCGATAGAAGATGCGCCGTAGTTTACCATACCGTAGTCAAAGCCGAGCTCGGTCTTTGTCTTGAACGCGGAGCCGATTTCAGAGGTGATTTCGCCCTTTGCGTTGAAGCCGATTTTTGCCTGTACGGTATCGATTTCAACGTCAACAATTCTGCCGTTTTTATCAACTGTAACACCGAAGAGTGTTGCATCAAAGCCTGCTGTGCCGTCCTTTTCGGCAGTTGCGGCTGTGGGAGAAGCGGTGGTGACTACCGCCATACCTGTTTTAAGGGTTTCTGCGGTATCGTCGTCGGGTGTGTTGACAATAGGTTTGTCAAAGAGTCCGCGGTCGATAGCTTTCTCGAGCACGCTTGTTCCGCAGATGATTGCCACAGAAAGCAGAATCATAAGCGCGGAAAGAAAAATCCATTTGAGATCTCTTTTGTTGTTCATACAAGTCTCCTTTATTGTTTTTGTTTATTATTTACCAAATTTAATTACTTAACCCTGATTATCTTTGTGGGACATTTTTCGGCACATTTTCCGCAACCGTTACATTTTGTTTGGTCGATTCGCGCGAGGTTGTGGATTACGCTAATTGCGCCCGTTTCACAGACGGGAACGCACATCTTACAGCCGATACATCCCTCTTCGCAAGCGAGTTTTACGTCCTTGCCCTTACTCTTCGAAGCACACATTACAGCGTATTTCGCCTCGTAGGGAATCATCTGTATAAGTCCGCCTGGACAAGCCTCGAGGCATTTTTTACAGCCTTTACATTTTTCTTTATCGACCACTGCGAGTCCGTCGACGATGCGTATCGCATCAAACGGGCAAACCTCTGCGCAGGTGCCAAATCCACAGCATCCCCAGTAGCACTTTTTACTGCCGTGACCTGGTGACAAAAATGCAAGTCGGCAGTCCTTGGGGCCGTAGTATACATAGTTATCGCGGGTTTTTGTACAGGTACCTGCACAACGGACAAAAGCGACCATTCGTGTTGATTCTTCGGTTTCGACGCCCATTATAGCCGCGATTTTATCGGCGAGCTCCGCACCTCCGACGGGACAAGCGGTGATGGGGGCTTTGCCTTGTGCGATTGCCTCGGCAAGTCCGTCACAGCCTGTGTATCCGCATCCGCCACAGTTTGCGCCGGGGAGCTCTTTGCGGATTTTAACTTCCTTTTCGTCGAGCTCGACCTTGAATTTTTCTCCGACAAAGCTCAAAAGTGCACCGAGTATAAGTCCTACGAGTGCGACCACCAGAGTTGCAACCAATATTGCTACAAAATCCATAACCGCACCCCCTTATATCAGTCCCTTGAATCCAAAGAACGCCATTGCCATAAGTCCTGCGGTAACAAGAACTATGGGCATTCCCTTGAAGGATTCGGGGATATCGTTGTCTTCGAGCTTTTCGCGGATACCCGCGAGGATTACTATCGCGATTGTAAATCCGAGCGCGGTGCCAAAGCCGTTTACAACACCTGTGAGAAGGTCATATTCCTTCTGCACGTTGGTGAGCGCCACGCCCAAAACCGCACAGTTTGTGGTGATGAGGGGCAGGTAGACACCGAGGGATTTGTAGAGCGCGGGGATTTTCTTTCTGAGTATCATCTCGACGAGCTGTACAAGGGCAGCGATTACGAGGATGAACACTATTGTCTGAAGATATACAAGTCCGAGGGGCTCAAGCACGAGCTCATACAGAAGACCTGTGACAAAGCTCGACACGGTGATAACAAAGACTACCGCCACACCCATTCCGAGCGCGGTGTCGGTTTTTCTCGACACGCCTAAAAAGGGGCAGAGTCCCAAAAACTGACTCAAAACCACGTTGTTTATAAGCGATGCACCGAGAAGGAGCAAAATCATTTCTTTCATTTTGTTTCCTCCTTCGCAGTATCATTAAACCTTATCGAGCAACCCTTGTCGTGACAGGTTGCACAGTTGCCCATACAGCTGGTTTCGGTTTTGTTTGTTGCAGAGGGAGCCTTCAGCTTGTTCTGCAGAGCGGTGAGTATTGCAAGGACAAAGAACGCACCGGGCGCCATTACGAGTATCGAAATGGGCTCGTAGGATGCGGGCATTACCTGCATGCCGAAAACCGTTCCTGCGCCAAAGAGCTCTCTGAATGCACCAAGGATTGTGAGCGCTCCCGTAAAGCCGAGACCCATTCCCAAGCCATCGAAGAAGGACGGAAGAACGGGATTTTTCGAAGCGTAGGCTTCGGCTCTGCCGAGGATGATACAGTTTACAACGATGAGCGGTATATAGATACCGAGTGTTTCGTAGATAGACGGTACGTATGCCTGAATGAGAAGCTGTACCATTGTAACAAACGATGCGATGATTACGATATAGGCGGGCATTCTGACCTTATCGGGAATGACCTTTCTAAGTGCCGATATCATAAGGTTTGACATCATCAAAACCGCGGTGGTGGAAAGTCCCATACCAATCGCGTTTGTCGCGCTTGTGGTGACAGCGAGTGTCGGGCACATTCCGAGCATCAGAACGAAGGTGGGGTTTTCTTTTATAATGCCGTTGAAGAGGCGTTCAAAAATCTTTTTCATTACTGCACCTCCGTCAAAGCATTTGTAGCCCAGATGGCTGTATCGACGATTTCGCGAAGCGCGGTCGAAGTGATTGTCGCGCCCGAAATTCCGTCGAACTCAGCGCCCGAGCCGATACCGACAAACATAGCCTTTACGTCGTCGTTTTCCATTCTTGCGCCAAAGCCTGCGGTCTCGCCGTGTGAAAGAGGAGCAAAGCCTGTCACCTTGCCGTCAGCCGAAACTCCGATTGCGACCTTTATGTTGCCGCCATATCCGTTTTTGGAGGTGATCGACATTACAAAGCCGACAAGGTTGTCGCTGTTATCTTTTGCAACGAGAATTTCGTCTACCGTTGCGGGCGGAGCATAGTCACTGGCGTTGAGCGCCGACTTCTGCTCATCGGACAGTTCGCCGAACTTTACGTCGGACATTACCGCCTGATAGCTTGCATATTTCTTCTGAAGCTCTGCTTGTGCTATCGGGTCTTTTGTCATCTCATAGACAAAGGAAAGGCAGAGTCCTGCAACAAGTGTTATGCACAGAAGGGTGAGTGCGTCTTTCAGTATGCCTTTCATCTCGCGCCCTCCTTTCCAAATGCTTTTGGAACGGTTATCTTTTCAATGAGAGGTGAAACCATATTGCTGATGATTATTGCATAGGACACGCCCTCGGCAGAACCGCTGAACATTCTTATTACTGCGGTCAAGAAGCCGAGCAAAACGCCGTAGATTACCTTGCCCGAATTAGTTACAGGGCAGGAAACGTAGTCGGTTGCCATAAACACAGCGCCGAGAAGAAGTCCGCCGCCGAAAACGTGTGCCAACAAGAATTCTGCTGTGGGGAGCTCTCCTGTGGAGATGAATTGGAAAAGTGCCACGAAAACTACAGTCGAGCCGACGTACAATGCGGGGATTCTTATGAGAATTACCTTTCTTGCCACGAGGTAGACAAAGCCGATGAGGATAGCGAGTACCGAGGTTTCGCCGATTACACCGCTATGTGTTCCGAGGAACATATCGAGGAGATTGAACTCTCCCCCTGCCTTGACGACTGCCAAGGGGGTTGCGCCCGAAACACCGTCTACCACAGGGTAGTTGGTCATCATAGATGCAAAGGAGATGAGCAAAAAGCATCTTGCCGCGAGGGCGGGGTTCATAAAGTTCTGTCCGAGTCCGCCAAAGAGCTGTTTTACGATGATTATCGCAAACGCTCCGCCCAAAACGGGCACCCAAAGCGGTACGGTTGCAGGAAGATTGATACCCAAAATCACGCCCGTTACCGCAGCGGAGAGGTCGCTGACGGTCACCTTGCGTCCTACGGCAAACTGGAAGAGTATCTCGCTTACAACGCAGGAAGCAACCGATGCGACAAGCACACGGAGCGCGGAAAGTCCGAAATTGTATATACCGAAAAGGCAGACGGGAATGAGCGAGATAAGCACGTCGCCCATTATCGCCTGTGTCGAGATATCCTTTCTGATGTGGGGCGACGTGGAGATGTTGAAAATTTTACTCATTTTGTCGCCTCCTTTGCTCTTCTGTTGATTGCGAGCTTGCAGTATTTAAAGCTCTGTGTCATTCTGCGCTTTGCAGGGCAAACGTAGGTACAAGAGCCACATTCAATACATTCCATACCGTTAAACTTCTCGAAATCGTCGAGTCGGTGCATATCAGCCGCAACCATCAGACGAAGCGGGAGAAGCTTTTCGGGACAAACGCGGGTGCACATACCGCAGTTGATACAGTTTGACGGCTCGTTTGCCGCAACGGCATCCTCGCTCATTGCGAGAAGGCAGGACGTTGTCTTTACAACAGGCACGTCGGCTGTGTACATCGCCATACCCATCATAGGACCGCCTGCGATGAGCTTTTCGGGCTCACAGTTGAATCCGCCTGCCGCCTCGACAAGCTCCAGCTGATTACTACCGATTCGCACACGGAAATTGCCGGGTGCGGTTATCGCATCGCCCGTTACGGTGACGACCTTTTTGATGAGCGGAATGTTATATTTGACCGCATTTGCAATGGCAATGGCGGTAGCGACGTTGACAGTTTCGCAACCGACGTCTGCGGGAAGCTGTGAACGGTTGAGCTTTCTTCCCGTTGCCGCGTGGACAAGCATTCTCTCGGCGCCCTGCGGGTACTTTGTCTTGAGAGGCATTACCGATATTCTTGTGCCTTTTGTGCGCTCGGTGAGGAGCTTTATTGCCTCGGGCTTGTTTGATTCGATGCCGATTACCGCCTTTGCACCCTCGAAGAGAGAAAGCACGATGTTGATACCGTCGATGAGCTTTTGGGTTTCCTCGAGCATCAGGCGATAGTCTGCTGTTATGTACGGCTCACACTCGGCGCCGTTGACGATAACGTGGTCGATTTTTTTGTCGGTGGTGAGCTTCACGTGGGTCGGAAAGCCTGCGCCACCGAGTCCAACTATTCCAGCCTCTTTGATGGCGGTGAGTATCTCCTCACGGGTCATCTTTGAGGGGTCGCGCTCCTTGCCAAAGTCCTCGACCTCTTCATACTGTCCGTCGTTTGCGATTACGATGCTTTCCATAAGCTCGCCCGAGCCTGTCATTCTCGGCTCGATTGCCTTGACAGTGCCCGAAACCGACGAACATAAATCTGCAGAAACAGGAGCTCTCGACTCCCCTATCCTCTGTCCGACAAGAACTCTTTCGCCCAACTCAACAATCGGTCTTGATGACGCACCGATATGCTGAGCGAGGGGGAAGATGAACTCTGTCGACCTCGAGTCAAGTTCTCTGATCGCGCAGTTTGCGGTCAAATCCTTGCCGTCGTAGGGGTGTACACCACCCTTGAAGGTTTTGAGTTTCATACTCTTTGCCTCTCTTTCACGCTGTAAAGCGGAATGTTTTTCAAGCAGGTTTGAAAACAAAGTTTTCCTTTGTTTTCTGCATTTTTGCCAAATTTACAGTTACAGTAATTATACCATATACAGAGTGCAAAATCAATCCGTTTTTGTATATATTGCGCAGTAAAAACCGCCAAATGAAAGAGCTTGTCCTTTTTTGCAAAAAACCAACCCCGCACAATGCATATGAAAATGCGGTTGGCTTTCGCCAACTGCTTTTTGGATTTTGAGAAGTTAGAAAATTTACTGCCGAAAATGATTTTGTTAATAGTCTTGCGACGCTTTATTTTGCGTGTAGTGTTTGCAGAACTTTTGTGTCAGTTAAATCAATAATGAACAAAAAACCTCCTGCAACACACGTGTACAGGTCGTGTCCCTCGGGAACCAATTCCTCGTCAAATCCGACGGTGTTTCTGAGTGCTTCAATCGTACACACGCTACCGCCCAAAAAAGCCATTTTGATATCTCCCACTATATCGGCTATGTTCCACACGCGGTTTCCCTGCCAGTCATAAGCGGTTATGTTGTTTTCCCGTCTGCTTTCCTTCATTGTCGGCACTTGCGTTGCTCCGCTTCGGAAATCGGGGTCTTCGGTCGTGACGATTACCAAGTCTTTCGTTATTGATATTTCGCATATCTTGTCCAAAGAATCGAGAAAACCCTCGTTGATGTGCATTTTCTTCAATTCGGAAATATCAAGTTGCAGAAGCAACGCCTTGTTGTCAATGATAACACGTACTCTACAGATCATTTTAATTCAACCGTTTTTCTCGGTTTTCCTCCTGTCATATAATTGTTGTTTTAATAAGAAGACAAGGGACGGTTAGCGTGATTGAGGTTTATTAGTTGGTACATATTCTTCTGTTTGACAATTTCATCATAACATACCATATATGCTTTTGACAATATATTTTTGTAAAAATTTATTTTTTTGTGAAAAACGCACAAAACTGCCGACCTCCAAAGAGGTCGGCGGGTTGATTGTTTCAGTTCCCCACAGCGAGCAGCAACCAGATCAGCAGTCCGAGTCCTACAATGAAGGCTCCGCCTATCAAGAGGGCGGCTTTCAGTGCGCCGAAGACGTACCACATTGTTTCCTTTTTGGTCATTATCGGGTCGCTTTGGGGGTTTTCTTTTTGGGGTTCATTGACGGGTTTTTTCTTGTTCCCAAACGGGTTTGAAAAGCCTCCGTCGATGCCCGACATATCGGCGATGGTTCTGCCATCGTCGTCATCATAAATTTTTCTTCCCATTATTTATCATACAGGTGGCAAACAACGAAATGTCCAGGCTCGATCTCGCGCTGAACAGGTGTTTCCACTTTACAACGCTCCATACAATGCTCACAACGGGTGTGGAATTTACAGCCCGAGGGGGGATTTGCAGGAGAAGGAATGGATCCGCCGAGAACGATTCTGTTTCTCTCTGCGGTCGGATCGGGAACGGGGATTGCAGAGAACAGCGCCTTTGTATAGGGGTGGAGAGGATTTTTGAAGATGTCCTCTGTGGAGCCGTACTCAACGAGGTTTCCGAGATACATAACGCCCACGGTATCGGAGATATGCTCAACAACCGAGAGGTCGTGTGAGATAAAGAGATAGGTGAGGTTATATTTCTGCTGAAGGTCTTTGAGAAGGTTTATAATCTGCGCTTGGATAGAAACGTCGAGCGCGGAAACGGGCTCGTCGCAAACGATGAACTCGGGGTTTAGCGCAAGTGCTCTTGCGATACAGATTCTCTGTCTCTGACCGCCCGAGAACTCGTGGGGGTATCTGTCCTTATGGAAGGACTGCAGACCGCAGTTATCCATAATGGTATCGATATAGTCGTCAAATTCCTCTTTGGGAACGAGGTTGTGCTCTCTTACTGCCTCGCCGATAATCTCACCGACGGGAAGTCTGGGAGAAAGGGACGAGAACGGGTCTTGGAAGATAATCTGCATCTTGGTGCGCATATCGCGCATCTCTTTTGCAGACAGGTCGTAGACTTCCTTGCCGTTGAAGAGCACCTGACCGCCTGTTTTCTCGCCTGAAAGGCGGAGAATTGTTCTGCCTGCAGTGGTTTTTCCGCATCCCGACTCGCCAACGAGGCCCATTGTTGTACCTCTCTTGAGGTTGAAGGTGATGCCGTCGACAGCCTTTACATAGCCGACGGTTTTTGCAATGAGTCCGTCTTTTATGGGGAAGTATTTTTTGAGGTTATTGACCATCAAAATATACTGCGGGTCATATTCTACGGGGGTGAAGCTGTTGTCAATTTCCAGGCTCTTTTTCTTTGCTTCTTTAGCCTCTGTGTTCTTTGCCATTAGTTTTCACCCTCCTTTTCGTAGTATCTATAACAGCTTACGAAGTGTGTGGGAGAAAGCTGTACCTCGCAGGGATACTCGCCTGTGCACTTTTCAACACACATCTCGCAGCGGTCTTTAAAGTAGCAGTAGTCGGGCATATTGATGGGGTTGGGAACCTTTCCGGGAATGGAATAGAGCTCGTCAACCTTCTTGCCGACAACGGGCTTTGAAGCCATAAGACCGATGGTGTAGGGGTGCGCGGGAGTTTTGAAAATCTCCATCGCGGTTCCCTTTTCAACGACCTTTCCTGCGTACATAACTACAACGTAGTCTGCCATCTCAGCGATAACGCCGAGGTCGTGGGTGATGAACATTATCGAAGAGTTTATCTTGTCCTTGAGCTGACGCAAAAGATCAAGAATCTGTGCCTGAATTGTAACGTCGAGAGCTGTTGTGGGCTCGTCGGCAATGATGATTTTGGGGTTACAAGCAAGTGCCATCGCAATCATTACACGCTGACGCATACCACCCGAAAGCTCGTGCGGGAACATCTTGTAAACGCCCTCGCTGTTTGCGATACCAACCATCTCAAGAAGCTCGATGGTACGAGCCTTGATATCCTCGGGGGTCTTGCCCTCGCTGTCGTGGAGCTCGATAACCTCGTTGACCTGCTCACCGATTCTGAAAACAGGGTTTAGCGCGGTCATAGGCTCCTGGAAAATCATCGAAACGTAGTTTCCGCGCAGAGTCTGCATTACGGAATTGGGGCATTTTGTGATGTCATATGCTTTATCTCCGACGTTTAGGCGGATTGCGCCCTCAACGATCTGTCCCTGAGGTCTCTGAAGAAGCTGCATCAAGGAAAGACTTGTTACGGATTTACCACAGCCACTCTCTCCAACGACGCCGACGCACTTGCCGAGCGGAACCTCAAAGGAAACTCCGTCAACAGCCTTTGCAGTACCTGCATCGGTGAAGAAGTAGGTGTGAAGATTGTCAAATTCAACAGCGTTGTTGGGATTTTTCATCTCGCAAACGTACTCGGACTCGGGCACGTTCTTTCTCTTGCGCTGTTTTTCAAGCTTGTTGGTGATTTTGCGGTTTTCTTTGGAAATCCTTCTGGATTCCTTGGCGGAGAGATAGCCCTCCTGCTTTTTCTTTGCCATATTCTCTCCTCCTTTAGCGTTTCATCTTCGGGTCAAACGCATCTCTCAAACCGTCGCCTACGAGGTTGAACGCAACAACTGTCAAGAGCAAGCATACGCCTGCGGGGATCCAGATGAACCAGTATTCAGTGAGAACATAGGTGTTCGAAACGTCGTTGATGATGTTACCCCAAGAAGCAAACGGGAACTTTACGCCAAGACCGAGGAACGAGAGGGTTGCCTCTGTGATGATGGTCGAGCCGAGACCCATTGTACAGGAAACGATGAGCTGCGGGATAACGTTGGGAACGAGGTGGCGGAAGATTCGTCTGCTGACACTAATTCCACAAGCCTCTGTAGCGGTCATAAACTCCTGCTCACGAAGCGAGAGAATCTGACCTCTGACCATTCTCGCAATTCCGGGCCATCCGAGGAAGCCGAGAATGAGCATCAGGTACAGCATTCGCAGCATCGGGTCGACGCGCATTGCGTCCATAGCCGCACCGAGAATGATGATGATAGGCATTGAGGGGATACAGTAGAAGACGTCTACTATTCTCATTATGAGGTTGTCTACCCACTTGCCGAAGTAGCCCGCTAGACCGCCGAGGATAACACCGAGAAGTGTTGCGATTGCCTCAACGACGAAACCGATAACGAGCGAGATACGTCCGCCGTACATAAGTCTAGCGAGCATATCCATACCGTTTCTGTCGGTGCCGAGCGGATGGGTCTTAGAGGGAGAGGAATAGGTGTCGTAGACTCTGGTTTCCTTGCCCTGTTTGATGGTATAGGTCTGTGATGCGGGGTCATAAGCCACGGTGTACTTATATTCTTCCCCGTTTTCTGTGAAAACAAACTCTTTTGTTTGCTCTTTATCCTTAAACGCGTTTTCAGCCTCGCCTGCCTCGATAACCTCAAAGAGCTCTGTCTTGAAGGCTCTGGAGATGAAGATGTCGGCGCTGATGGGGTTTACGATATTACGGCTGATATAACCGAGCTCTGCACCGTCAGCGAAGATTACGCCGTTTTGGTCGAGTGTGTACGCCTTCTCCCCTGCCTCAAAGGCAGTTTCTTCGTTTGTATAAGCCTTTAGAGCCGCAAACTGAAGGTCGAAGTCGATTGTCTGTCCCTGTACGGAGGAGGAAACGATATCCTTGTATGCGATACCGAGCATTGCTCCGTCCTTTAAGGAAACGCTATAGAAATCCTTACCCTCTTCGGCGACGGTATAGGTCACGTCGCGGTAGGTGAATTCTGTCTTATTCTGTCGAAGAGCGAGCTCGAGCTGTGCCTGAACGATGCTCTCGAATTTCTGACCGGGAGCCGATGCATATCTGAGCTTGTCGTTCTTAACGACACCTGCATAGTCCTTGTTCTGTATCTCAATACGGTAGAAAAGGTCGTCCTCAGCGTAGGGGTTTAGCATACCGCCGATGAAGGAGAAGATGAACATAAAGATGAGTATCGTAAGACCTACAACGGCAACGCGGTTTCTGAAAAAGCGCTTTGCAACGAGTGTTCCGGGAGAAAGCACCTTTACGCGTCTATCGTCGTTTAGGGAGTATTCGGGTTCTTTTTTGTCGGAATTTTTGTCCTCTTTATTTTCGTGAAGCTTCTCGTTGTGGAGCTTGTTCGCTGCCGCGGGAACGCCCTGTGCGCGAAGGGGTCCGCCGTTAGAATCGAGAACGCTTTTGTTCTTGATATCTTCCATATTATCGTGCATTTTGCGTTCTCCTTTCTTATGCTATACGGACTCTCGGGTCAACGACTGCATACAAAATATCGGAAATGAGGTTTCCTGCGAGTGTGAGCACCGCAATAAACATCAGATAGAACATCGAGAAGGGTATGTCGCCTGCTACCATCGCGTTGTAGGAGGTCTGACCGATACCGGGGATACTGTAGAGTGTTTCGGTGATGAGCGCACCCGAGAAGAGTCCGGGGAGCGAACCGCCGACGATGGTTACGAGCGGAATGAGGGTGTTTCTGAAGGCGTGGTGGTAGATAACCTTGCGCTCGGAAAGTCCTTTTGCTCTCGCGGTACGGATATAGTCTGCGTTTAAAACCTCGAGCATATTCGTTCTTGTATATCTCATAAGTCCGCCGATGGAGATAACAACTAGTGTTACTATCGGGAGGACGAGGTGGTGCGCTTTGTCGAGGAACTTACCCCAAGCATCGAGGTATTCGTAGTTTCTGCCTACAAGACCGAAAAGGTCAAACCAGCCGAGTCTTACCGAGAAGACGAGCTTTAAGAGCGATGCGAAGAAGAAGGTCGGCAGCGAGATACCTGCAAGTGCAACGACCGTGATGGTGTAGTCGGTCTTGGAGTACTGCTTTACCGCAGCGATAACACCGAGCGGAATAGCAATTACGAGCTCGAGAACGAGCGAAATGGCGCCCATCACAAACGAAAGCCACACGGTATCATTGAACTTTTCGATTACGGGAACGGTGTAGAACCAAGAGTCGCCAAACTGACCTTGAACCATCTTGCCGAGCCAGTTGAAATAACCCATTATGGGGCCCTTGTCCATTCCGTACATCGCCGTCAGCTGTTCCATCCATTCTGCAAAGGATTTTGAGCCGGGCTGCATACTCTTCTGTCTTGCGATAGACTCGATATACGAGGTTGGCAGACAGCGCATGAGCACATATATGATAAAGCCCACGAAGAACAGTATCATTATTGAAAGCAGAATTCGTTTTATGATATATTTGCGCACGTGTTTTTCCTCCGTTTGCGTGTTATTCCTATACAAAATTTTTGGGCTACTCGCCAAAAAACATACTGCATATGATGCAGGGGTCTTTTGTCAAAAACCGCTCCATAATCTGCAGTATGTGGGCTGACAAAGCTCAAAGCCGTCATACCAGATACGTGTTTTGTTCTCGGTTGTCGCCTCAGCGCTTTAAAGGCGCAAAGTCTACGTATTGTGGGTGCCCTGCGGGAAATCCGCAGGGCGCACCACTTATATACGAATTAGTGCAAAATTATTTTGCGTTGAGCTCGATCTTCTCGATCTCTGCCATCCAGCCATAGAAGGTTGTGATGTCGGGAGTTACAGTAGACATGTTAACTCTCTCTGTAGAGAAGATGATAGCGTTCTGTCTCTGATATACAGGGATCTCAACTGCCCAGTCGATAACCTTGTCAAGGCAAGCCTTGTACATAAGTTTACGGTAAGCTTGATCTGTGGATGCTCTTGCATCGAGGATCATCTCGTCGAGCTCTGCATCAGCGATACAGTACATGTAGTTAGATCCGCCCTGTGCAGCGCCGCCGAGGGGGTTCTGGCCTTCTGCTGCTGTACCAGCGTTTGCAACGTCAGCGTAGTAGATCTGATACATATCGGGATCGATTGTAGCGCCCCATGCTGCTGCCCACATAGCAAGCTCGTTAGCTTCGAGAGCTGTCCAGAGCTCAGAGGAGTCAGAAAGGTCTCTAACGATGAGGTTGATGCCGATCTTCTCGAATGCCTTAGAAGCCTCTGTGCAGATCATGAAGGAGGGGTGATCTCCGATACCGTCTGCAGGAATCCAAAGCTCATACTCGAGAGCTGCTCCCTCGGGAGCCTTTGTAACCTTGCCGTCTTCAACAGTGTAGCCAGCTGCCTCGAAGAATGTGAGAGCTGCCTTGAGAGCTGCTTCGTACTTCTGCTCAGCGGTCATATCAGCTGTGTAGATGTCGTTACCTGCTGCATCAACAGAGAATGCAACTCTGTAGCCGTCATCTGCGGGCTGAGGAGCTGCCCAAGATGTGTTGGAGATAGGATAGTTGATAACAGATGCGCGCTCTCCGTAGTAGGAGTCGATAGCAACGTCACGATATACAGAGAATACTGTACCGAAAGCTTTTCTGAGAGCCTTGGAAGCGTCAGAACCAGCCTCGCCGCCAACGTTCATAACTTCTGCGCACATACCGATGTAACCGTAACCGAGGTTGTCAACTGTGCTTGTTGTAACAACGGGACCTGTTACAGCGTCGTTGCCGTTAGCCTTGATGATAGCAGCAACTGTATCCTTATCGAAGGAAGGATCTGTGATGTCGATTGTACCGGTGGTAACACCGTTGAGTTTATCAGCCTCGTTAGCTTCGATGAAGTTAACGTACTTTGTCTTGGGAGCGCCGAGATAGTAGTTGTCGTTTCTCTCGAAGTTAACAGTACCGTTCTCGAACTTAACAAACTTGTAAGGACCAGCGCCCATAGGAGTTGTGGTCTTAGCACGAACGGAAGAAAGGTCGCCCTTTACAAAGCCGAACTTGTTGTTGTCATAATCATAGAGCTCATCGCTTCCGTAGTAGTGGAGAGGAGCGATAGCAACGCCGAGTTGATAGATTGCTGTAGCGTCAACCTTTGTAGTTGTAACGCGGAATGTGTTGTCGCCGGTCTTAACGATACCGGAGATGTTAGCAGCGGATTCGCCGGTCTGAACACCTGCAGAGAACTCGTTAGCCTTGTCTCCGAGAGCTTCGTTGATGGAAGCGGAGATAGACTTGGAAGCAACCTCAGCGTTGATAGCTGCGAGGTCGTAGCCATAGTTAGCAAGAATAGCCTTACCATAGTCAGCGGCTGTAGCGCCTTCTGTCCAAGCTGTGTCGTAGCCCCAGAGGAACATACCGAGCTTAACCTGGAGAGCCTCAGAAGCGCGAACTTCGTCAGCTGTTACGCCGAGGTAAGCCTCAGCATAAGCATCTACATAATTAGCCATGCAGTAGTCGATGATGTCCTGAGCGAAGATTGTCAAACCTTCGTCAAAAGCTGTCCAGAATGCGTTGTACTGCTCTTCTGTGAAGTAGTCGTTAGCTGTATAGCCCTCTTTCTTTGTAGCAGCTACAAGGTTGAAACGAGAGTCCATACCGCTTCTGTACTCTTCCATACCCTTGATCGGAACTGCAAAAAGTGTAGAGCTTCCGTCATATGTCGGGTCGGAAAGAACGTACATTGTGAAGATGATATCGTCTACTGTAACTTCCTGTCCGTCAGAGAACTTGATGCCGGACTTGAGTGTGAAGTCGTAGTCAACTGTTCCGTCTTCGTTTTCTGTTACAACGAGATCAGCAGGACCATAGTATGTATAGTCTGTTCCGTTGTAAGGAATTGTCTCACCTTCGATGCCCTTATAGATGATGGCACCTGTACGGTCTGTAGTGAGAAGACCGAGCTGAGTCATAGCAGCGACATCCTGGTCGTATGCTGTCTCAGAGAAGAAGGGAGAGAACTTGCTGTTGAAGGGTGCATAACCTACAACAAGGGGAGTGTTGTTTTCTTCTGTTGTATCAGGTGTCTTACCGCAAGCTGCGATACCAAGACACATTGCAACAACGAGAAGAAGAGCAAGGATCTTTTTCATGATTGGATTCCTCCTGTAAAATTTATGTGGGGGATTTGCCCCAAATTTCCTTATTTCGACCCGTCCGCTCCACACGGACAGTTGTCGTACAGTTTAGTATACACTATTTTTTCGATTTGGTCAACTCATTGTTTGACCCAATTGATGTTTTTTGTGCAAACTCTAACAAAAACATTTGCTAAAATCGTTAAAATGTTACAAGCAAAAAACAGATATGACCAAAAAGAGAGGGTGCTAAGTCCTTCTATAACTGCAAATACTATGAAAGCCGCCACCGTTATCGACGAAAAAATGAGTCCCACAGTCGCAGAAGGAAGAAGCTTTTCATAGGTCTCACGCAAAACGTATTCGCGAAGAGGAAGCTTGTTGAGCCACAGTCTTGTTGCCGCCCAGAGAAGCCTTACCGACGCTGCAAGGGACACCACAAAGGGAATTATGACATAGAAGGAATTGAGCATCGGCTCGGCGGGGATGCATCCGCACAAGAGATTTAGTGCGACGAGCAAAATTCCCGCCAAGGTAGCCTGAAGTCTTGTCCTTTTATAATCGCCCTCGGGCATATACACAGCGCCTGTATAGACGTATTCGCCCGACAGAGTGGCTTTAAAATCGTTTAGATAGGAGCGTCTGCCCTTTTTCTTTTTTTCCATATTACTTTATATCACCGAGGTCAAAGTTTTCGAGCCATTTATTTGCGGTTTCGCAAACGGTCTTGAGGCAGGTTTCTTCAAACGGGCTGTCAAGCTCTGCGTTCTTCAAAAGCTCTGTGAAGACACGGCTTCCGCCCTGTTTTGTATACGCCATATAGTGCTCCCAAGCGTCCTTTGTGTCCGCCTGTATTCTTGCCCAGAACTGCAAAGCGACGGTCTGCGCGAGGCAGTAGTCGATATAATAGAAGGGGCTCGAATAGATGTGGTGCTGTCTCTGCCAACCCTTGCCCTCGCTGTAGAAGGGAATCTCGCCGTCGAGCTTCATCCAAGGCATATACACACCTAAAAGCTCTTTCCAAGTCGCGTGGCGCTCTGCGGGGGTCATTTCGGGTTTTTCATAGACAATATGCTGGAAGTGGTCAACCATCGTTCCATAGGGGATAAAGGTTATTGCGCCGGAGAGGTGGCTGTACAAAAACTTCTTGGTATCTTCGCCAAAGAAGCCCTCTGCCCAAGGCCAAGCGAAGAACTCCATCGACATGGAGTGAACCTCACAAGCCTCAAGGCTCGGCCAGACGTAGTCCATTGGAACTCTGTCGCGGTTTGTCCAATCGGCAAACGCGTGTCCTGCCTCGTGGGTGATGACCTCAACGTCGCCCTGTGTGCCGTTGAAGTTGGCAAAGATGAACGGAACGCTGTAATCCGCAAGATCGGTGCAGTAGCCTCCGCCTGCCTTGCCCTCTGTGGAAAGAACGTCCAAAAGTTCGCCCTCGAGCATTGTGTTAAAGAAGATTGATGTTTCGGGAGAGAGCTCGTCGTAGAACTTCTTGCCCTGCATCAAGATATCGTCGGGTGTGCCTTGGGGACGGGGGTTACCGCTTCTGAACTCAAGAGCGTTGTCGGCAAAGCTCATAGGATACTGTTTGCCAAGTCTTTCAGCCTGCTTTTTATAGATTCCGTCCGCGAGAGGAACGAGGTATTTTACTACAGCTTTTCTGAACTTTTCTACGTCCTCTTTGGTGTAGCAGTTTCTGCCCATTCTATAGTAGCCGAGGGTTGTATAGCCCTCATAGCCGAGCTTTTTGCCCATCTCGTCGCGAAGGTGGGTGAGCTTGTCGTATATCTCGTCAAGCTTCTCCTGATTGTCGATGTACCACTGACCCTCTGCCTTCCAAGCGGCAAGCCTTGTCTCGTCGTCGGACGCGGTCTTGTAGGGTGTCATCTGGGAAAGGGTGCGCTTTTTGCCGTCGAAGTCTATCTGCGCGGAAGCGAGAAGCTTCTCATACTCTTGTGTGAGGTCGTTCTCCTTCTGAAGCTCGGGGATAATCTCGGGGGAGAAGGTCTTGAGAGCGATTTCGGTGTTCAAGAACATAAGGTTTCCAAACTCTGCCTCGAAATCGGGTCTGAACTTCGACTGGAGCATCGCGAGTGACCATTTCTGCATATATTCCTCGAGCTCGGGCATTACTGCATTCCAGAACTTCTGCTCGTTGTCGTAGAACTCATCCTTTGTATTTATGTCGTGGCGGATGTGGGAGAGGGTAGAAAGGGTCGCAAAGTGCTTTACAAACTTCTCCTTCTCGAGAAACACCTCTTTTGCCTCTGCAAAATCCTTTGCGTTTACAAAACGCTCGGTCAGGGCGGTAAATTCCTTTTTCACCTGCTCAGCGTCGGGGCGCTCGTAGGGCATTTCGGAAAATTTTATCATATCTTTCTCCTCGTTTCTGTCGTGGATTTTATACATATTTATATTATAATACAAACGCGCCTTTTTTACAAGCCTTTTTAGTCGCCGAGCTCCCGTTTCAGAGTTTCGAGTGCTTTTTTCTCGATGCGCGAAACATATGAGCGGGAGATGCCGAGCTTTTGTGCCGTTTCCCGCTGTGTGAGCGGCTTTCTACCGTATAGTCCATATCTGAGAGTCACTATCTCGTGCTCACGGGGAGAGAGGCTTTTTTCCAAAACCTCGTAGAGTTTTTTGGTGCGAAGTTTCAGATCGATGTCCTCGAAAAGCGTGTCTTCGTCCGCCATTATGTCCATATAGGTGAGCGAATTGCCGTCGCGGTCGGTGTCGATGGTGTCGCTGATGGAAACGTCCTGTGCGCTCTTTTTGATATTTCGAAAATACATCAGTATCTCGTTTTCAATACACCGCGAGGCGTAGGTCGCAAAACGGCTCCCTTTGTCGCTTTTAAACGACGTGACCGCCTTGATGAGCCCGATAGTGCCGATGGATATCAGGTCGTCCTGATCGCCGCCTGTGGCAAAATATTTTTTGGTGATGTGGGCGACGAGTCTGAGGTTGTGCTCAATAAGCTTTGATTTTGCCTCGCCGTCGCCCTCGCGCATCCTTCTGAAGCACTCCGCCTCCTCCTTTGCCGAAAGAGGCTTTGGAAAGCAACCGCCCTTTGCGATGTGCAGAGCAAGAAACATCAGGTTTGACATTATAAAGGATATTGCAGGAAACATTGTAACACCTCATTCAATGACGCTTTAGCGTCGATTCACGAAACGCTAGTTTCAATTCATGTCACGGAGTGACAATTCGCGAAATTAAAGATTTCAATTCATTATGAATCGCCCTGACGGGCATGAATAGAGGCTAACGCCTCATGAATCGGACTCCGTCCATGAATCGAGCCTTTGGCTCATTAAAAGGTTATTCATATAACCTTTTGTCCTATTCACCTATTTTTTAATGATGCTTCCAGCATCAATTCATGAAACGCTGGTTTCAATTCATTATGAATCGCCCTGACGGGCATGAATTGGTGCTTTCGCACCTTGAATCGGACTCCGTCCATGAATCGAGCCTTCGGCTCATGAATGTTGTGCAAGGTGCTACAATCTAAGCCGATTTATTTATGAAACTTTACGGGTATAATACCCCCTTGACTTCCCCTAAAGTATGATGTATAATAGGTGTGTTATATTTTTAGTTTAGATCTCCTGCTGCACGGCGAGGGAGGGAATTTGTAATGGCAGAAATCCGTTTGAAAGAAAACGAGTCTTTGGACAGTGCGCTCCGTAGATTTAAGAGACAGTGTGCTCGCAACGGTGTGCTTGCTGAGGTGCGTAAAAGAGAGCACTACGAGAAGCCTTCCGTAAAGCGTAAGAAGAAGTCTGAAGCTGCACGTAAGCGCAAGTTCAAGTAATCTGATTACAAATCAAAACTGTAAAAGCAAAAAGCTGACCGAAAGGTCAGCTTTTTTGTTGTGTCGAAAAACGGCAGTTTAAACGTGAGCAAGGCAAGGCGCCGTGCCCGAAACGGACACGGCGCCTTTGAGGAGAAATCAAATTGTTTAGCCCTTGCTTGTTCGATTGTATCGTATTGTCATACGCGCTATCTCTGCAGACAGCGCAGGGGTGAGGACGTCTTTCTTCATACGCCACTGCCAGTTACCCTCGGGATTTCCAGGGGTGTTCATCCTCGCCCTTGCGTCGAGTTCTAACCAGTCCTGCATCTGTGCTACAAAAAGGTTTGACACGGTGGCCATTCCGCTTCTGAGCACTCCCCTGATGCGTCCTTCGAGCTCGTTGAGTCCGAGATAATCGACAGCCCTTTTTATATCCTCGGGGTTGGCAGCAGTCATCCAGCCGAGCAGGGTGTCATTATCGTGTGTACCCGCATAGCACACGCTGTTTTCCGTATAGGTGTGCGGCAGGTGGTTTTTGTTGTTTTCGTCGCGGGTATCGAAGGCAAACTGCAGCACCTTCATACCCGGGAATTTAGAGTCGGACAAAAGCTGTACCACCTCTTTTGAGGGATAGCCCAAGTCCTCGGCGATAAACTTGATGTCGGGGAAGCTTTTTTTGAGCTCGCCGACAAGCTTCATTCCGGGACCCTTTATCCATCTGCCGTTTGTTGCGGTGGTTTCGCCAAAGGGAACAGCCCAGTAGCTTTCAAAGCCTCTGAAATGGTCAATACGGATGACGTCAAAGAGCTTTGCGGCGCCTTTGACGCGGTTTATCCACCATTTATAGCCGTCCTTCTCCATCTTTTCATAGTCGTAGAGTGGATTTCCCCACAACTGACCGTCGGCGGTGAAATTATCGGGCGGAACACCTGAAACGTCGGTTGGAAAGCCCTTTTCGTCGAGCACAAAGCAATCGGGATTGCTCCAAACGTCCACCGAATCGAGCGCGACGTAGATCGGCATATCGCCTATTATTCCTATGTTCTTTTCGTGGGCATATTCGCGAAGCGCGTCCCACTGCTTGAAGAAAAGATACTGAATGTAGATGAAAAACGCGGTGTCGTCGATGAGCATATCTGCGTATCTATCCATCGCTTTTGGCTCGCGAAGACGGATATCCTCGTCCCACTCGAGCCAGGATTTCATCCCGAAATGGCGTTTTACCGCCATATAAAAAGCATAGTCATAGAGCCAAAACTCGTTCTCTTTACAAAACGCTTCGACCTTTTGCTTGTCGCGTTCAAAGCCTCTTTTAAACGCCTTGTAAAGCAGAGTATAGCGGTTTTGATAGAGCGCGGAATAGTCCACCTTCTCGGGATTGTCGCCCCAAGAAAGCGCAGTTATCTCGTCCTGCTCCAAAAGCCCGTCCTCACAAAGCAGGTCGAGGTCGATGAAGTAGGGGTTTCCGGCAAAGGTTGACGGACTTTGATAGGGAGAGTCGCCGTAGCTTGTGGGGCCCACGGGGAGCATCTGCCAATAGCTCTGTCGCGAGTCTGCCAAAAAATCGACAAACTCCCTTGCCTCTTTACCCAGGGTGCCGATGCCGTATGGCGATGGCAGAGCGGAAATCGGCATTAGAATTCCGCTCGAACGCCCGATGACGTTACCCTTTGACCGCACCTGCGGCTACTCCTTTTATGATGTGCTTCTGACAAGAAAGGTAGAATATAATGACGGGGATTATACTCAAAAGAATGAGTGCCATTGTAGCTCCGAGGTCAACGGTGCCGTAGCTTCCCTTGAGATACTGAATGTGTATCGGAATGGTGCGGAATTCGTTGATGTCGAGCACAAGGTAGGGGAGAAGATAGTCGTTCCAGACCCACATTATCTCGAGTATACCAACCGAGATGAGTGTGGGAGCGAGCATCGGCAGTATCACCTGAAAGAAGGTGCGGACAGGACCGCAGCCGTCCATTGTTGCCGCCTCTTCTATCGAGAGCGGTATGGATTTTACAAAGCCGACGAACATAAATATCGCAAGTCCCGCTCCAAAGCCGAGATATATCACAGGTATTGTCCACGGGGTGTTCAGACCGAGCTTATCTGCGGTTTTCGACAGCGGGTACATTACCATCTGGAAAGGCACTACCATCGAGAAAACACACAAAAAGTAGACTATCTTACAGACAAGCGAGTTTCTTCTCGCGATGAACCAAGCCGCCATCGAGCAGAAAAGCAGGATGAGTGCTGTGGACGCAAGGGTGATGACCACGCTGTACAAAACGCTCTTGTAGAAAGGATAGTTTCCAAAGGTCATTCCCTTTATAAAATTCGCAAAGCCTGCAAAGCTCTCTGCGTTTGGAAGCGCAAAGGTCTCGGTTTTAACAAAGGTGTTTAGCTTGAAGGAGTTTACAAGCACCGAAACTACGGGCAAAACGTAGATGATACTGATGATGGTCATCACTATCGAAAGGATGGTTTTGCCGAGCTTCTGCTTGGAAAGAGATTTTTCTTTCATTACTGCTGAACCTCCTTCTTACGCGTTACGGCAAGCTGCATCAGTCCCAAACCTGCAACGAGGATGAAGAACACAACCGCCTTTGCCTGTGCTACACCGGGTGAGGTGGAGCCCTGGCTATAGAAGGTCTGATAGATATTGAGCGCGAGCATCTCGGTGGTTTTTATTGCCGAGCCGTCGGGCTGTATGATATACGGCAGACCGCCTGTGAGCGCGAGGTTTTGGTCAAACAGCTTGAAGCCGTTTGTCAAAGAAAGGAAGGTACAGATGGTGATGGAGGGCATAACGTTTGGTATAGTCACCTTGAAGAGCTTCTGCCATCCGTTTGCACCGTCTATCATCGCTGCCTCGTGGATATCCTCGCTGACCGCCTGAAGTCCTGCTATATAGATTATCATCATATAGCCTACCTGTTGCCAGCAAAGAAGTATGATAAGTCCCCAAAAGCCCCAGGTGGAGTTCTGGAGAATGGATGTTCCGAATTTTGAGAGTATGCCGTCGAAAATCATCGACCAGATGTAGCCGAGCACGATTCCGCCGATGAGGTTTGGCATAAAGAACACTGTTCTGAATATGTTTGAGCCTTTTATGCCTTGGGTGAGTGCATACGCCACCGCAAAGGCAAGTACGTTGATTATGACAAGGCTGACTATCGCAAACAGCGCAGTATACCAGAACGAGCGCAAAAAGTTCTCGTCCTGAAAGGCTGTGAGGTAGTTGTCAAAGCCTATGAATTTTGCGTCGGATATGAGCTTGAATTTGCAGAGAGAAAGGTATATTCCCTGCACGAAAGGCCAAATAAAGCCTATTGCAAACGCAACGAGAACGGGGCCAAGAAAAAACCAACCCCATTTTCCAAGCGTTTTACTCATTACTGTGTCGCCTGTTATCTTCTTTTTCTTCAAAATTACCATCTCTCCTGATTACAAGAAAACGGGGTGGGCGAATTTGTCGCCCGCCCCGCTCAAGTTAGTTTAGTTTTTCGGAGAATTATTTGTTAGCCTCTTTGTACTGAGTTGCCCAGCCCTCAACGAAAGCTGTCTTTACGAGCTCCCAGTTAGCCTCGGACTGATCTGCGTTGTATGCATTGAGAGCAGAAACGAGTGCTGCACGGTATGCATCAACGTTAGGCTGATAGTTTGTTGCCCAATCCATTACGTAGCATCCGTTTGCGCTGTAGTTGTTAGCAGCAGCGAGGAAGCCGTTTGTGGACTCTGCAGCAGACTTGTAAGGCATTACGCCGAAGGTGTCAACGAGCTTTCTGGAAGCTTCGGGATCGGTTACGCACCATACCATAAAGTCCATAGTGGCCTTCTGGTCAGCCTCAGAAACCTTGGAGTTGATTGCCCAGTAGTTCTCTGTACCGCAGTTGAGACCTGCTTTTTCTTCGCCCTCAACGCCGCAGTAATAAGGAATCATTGTAGCGTTCGGAACTGTCTCGCTAACCGCGCTGTACTCCCAAGAACCGTTTACATAGAAAGCAGCCTTGCCGGTCTTGAACTGATTCTGAGCGTCGTGACCGCCTGTAGCAAGCTCTGTTGCAGGTGTGAGAGAGTTGTTGATGCAGAGGTCATAGAGGTTCTTGAAGTTTTCCATATACTTACCTGTGAGAGAGGGAGGACACTCTGTCCATCCGCCTGCATCGCGAGACTCATAGAAGTACTCGAGGTTTGCCATATGGCCTGTAAATCTCCAAGAGGAAGAACCGTCCATATCGGAAGCGGAGAATGCATCAAAGCCGAGCTCTTCAGCGCGAGCGTGGATGTCTTCTGCTACCTTCTTGAGACCTGCAAAGTTGTTGAGGTCAGCCATTGTGTAGCCTGCTTTTTCGATGAGTGTGGGGTTTACGATGATGCCGTAGCACTCATAGCAGTAACCGACGGAAACGAGCTTGCCGTCTGCGTCATACAGATTGTATGCGTCGGTGTTGAGCTCTTTTGCGATAGCGGAATCCTTGAGGTCTACTGCGTAGTCGCCCCACTCTTTTACCGCTGCCTGATTTCCTATAACGAACATTGTAGGAGCCTCAGACTTATCCATCTCTGCGATAAGGGTCTGATTGTATGTTCCGGATGCTGCGGTAACTACCTTTACCTCGATGCCGGTCTTGTCTGTGTACATCTTTGCTACTTCCTGAAGTGTAGCGTCAGACTCGGGCTTGAAGTTGAGCCAGTAAACTCTTCCCTTTGCGTCTGTCTTGTCGCCTGTGCAGGAAGCAAATACGCCGATGCACATTACTACTGCCAATACGAGTGCCAGTACTTTTTTCATTGTCTTGTCCTCCTTAAAGTTATCGCTTTTCGCGATGGTACATAATTTATTATTTCCACGCTCACAGCGTAAAAATCAAACATTTTTCAAGGCAAGTGACTCGCCTCTGCGAAGTCGGGTCTCGAAACACACGTGGCGGTTTTTCTTTCCCGACAGCACCTCTAAAAGTATCTTCACTGCTTCCTCGCCCATCTGCTCTCTCGGCTGAATGAGGGTTGTGAGGGTCGGTGTTGTATACTTCGACATCTCGATGCCGTCTATCGCGATTACCGAGCAGTCCTCGGGAACGCGTTTACCTTCTTTGTTGAGCGCCTTCATAGCGGCTATTCCCATCGCATCCGCAACGGTGAACAGTGCCGAAAACTCTGCACCTCTTTTGACAAGCCTTCTGGTAGCAAGGTAGGCGTCCTTCATCTCATATCCGCCACACTCTGCCAAAAGCTCCTTTTCGGGCTGGATTCCCGCATCCCTGAGAGCGTCGCAATAACCGTTATAACGAAGCTGACTTATCGAGCGGTCGTCAACGCTTCCGAGAAGCACCGCAATCTTGCGATGACCCTTTTCTATCAAAAGCTTTGTCGCCTTATATGCTTGTTCATAGTCATCAATATATACCGAGGAGAATTTCTTTTTGTCGAGGCTTCCAAAACTATTGGTAAAGGTACAGCACACAAACGGAACCTCTAAAAGCGCTACCTCTTCGGGCGTGTAGTCAAATCTTCCGCCGAGAAGTATAAGTCCGCGAAGTCGCTTGGACCTGACAAGTCCCGCACCCTCACCGAGCTCGTCGTCTTCGGTGCCAACGTGGTGCGGTATCAAGGTGTATCCCGCGTCGCCTACTGCTGTTTCTATCGAGCGCATAACCGAGCTCAGAAACGGGTTTTGCACACCTCTGACCACGACTCCTATGGTGTCGGTCTGGGATTTTCCCAAATCTCGAGCACTGGTGTTTGGAACGTAGTGAAGCTCCTGTGTCGCAGCCCAAACCCTCGCGCGAACCTCTTCGCGCACGTCGGGGTGATTGTTGAGCACTCGTGAAACCGTTGTTATCGAAACGCCGCAGTATTCGGCAACATCCTTTATAGTCATCTTTTACCTTTACCTTGTGGTTATTTCCCCTGTCAACTGAAAACGTTTTCAGTTGACATCTATATTAAATCATATTTTTTGTTAAAAGTCAATGATTTCTTGATAAATTCGGCATATTTTATGGTTAGTGTGGAAATAAACTGTGCAAATTGCCCAAAAACAAGGTCTTGCCATTTATTTTAACACAGTCTGTGTGAAAAGTTTGGCGATTTTTGGAAGGGACTTGTAAATATTCAAAAATTGGGGTATACTCTCTTTAGTAATGTTCAAAAGGGATGTGTTTATGTGAGAAAAACAAAAATCATCTGCACCATTGGACCCGCAAGCGACAGCGTTGAGGTTTTTACCAAAATGTGTCAGTCGGGACTCAACGTCGCGCGACTCAACTTTTCGCACGGCTCCCACGCAGACCATCAGATAAAGATTGATATGATAAAATCCGTTCGCGAAAGCCTTGGGCTCCCCGTGGCGATTATGCTCGACACAAAGGGCCCCGAGTACCGCATCGGTATGTTCAAAAACGGCAAGGTGACGGTCAAGGACGGCGACCGCTTCACCTTTACTACCCGTCAGCTCGAGGGCGACGAGGGTATTGTTTCGGTAAACTATGAGGGACTTGTAAACGACCTTGTAAAAGGGGACAAGATTCTTGTCAACAACGGTCTTGTCATTTTTGTGGTCGATGAAATCGAAGGCGACGAAATCCGCTGTACCGTTGAGGTTGGGGGAGAGCTTTCAAACCGCAAGAGTATGAGCTTTCCGAACAAATCCCTAAACAGCATATACCTCAGCGAAACCGACAAGGCGGACATCCTTTTCGGTATCAAGAACGACGTCGATTATATCGCCGCGAGCTTCGTTTCCAAAGCACAGGACATCATCGACATCAAAGATTTTCTCAAGGCAAACGGCGGAGAGAAGATAAGCATCATTGCAAAGATTGAAAACCGCACCGGTATCGACAACATCGACGAGATTGTTTCTGAGTGTGACGGAATTATGATAGGCAGAGGCGACCTCGGTGTTGAGGTTCCGTTTGCAGAGCTTCCCGCAATACAAAAGCACCTTATCACAAGATGCCGACTCTTAGGAAAGCGCGTTATCACCGCGACCGAGATGCTCGAGTCGATGATATACAATCCGCGTCCGACAAGAGCCGAGATTTCCGACGTTGCAAACGCTGTCTACGACGGCACAAGTGCTGTTATGCTCTCGGGTGAGAGTGCTGCGGGAAAATACCCCGTACAGACCCTTCAAACTATGGTGAAAATCGTCGAGGAAACCGAAAAGCACATCGATTACCAAAAGGTTTTCCGCACAAGCGATTTCAAGATAAAAAATATGGTCGATGCTGTCAGCCACGCGACCTGCGGTATGGCTATCGACATCGGCGCAAAGGCAATGGTGGTAAGCTCAATGTCGGGTATGACCGCAAGGATGGTCTCCCGCTTCAGAGCGCCTATGGACATCATCGGCATCACCACCGACAAAAAGGTTTGGTATCAGCTTGCACTTTCGTGGGGTGTCACCCCCGCGCTGAGCGAAACGTTTACTTCGGTTGAGGTGCTTTTCTACAACGCCTGCAAGGTCGCAAAGGAGATTCTTGACCTCGAAAAAGGCGACCGCGTTGTCCTCACGGGCGGTATGACCAACGGCGTGAGCGGTAATACCAATATGGTTAAGGTTGAAACGATTTGACTTTCGTCAAATCGTTTCAATGTGCCGAAGGCACAATTCATGAAATCTTCGATTTCAATTCATGCCCGTAGGGCAATTCATGACACGAAGTGTCAATTCATAAAAAATGAATCGTTGCTTTGCAACGTGAATTGAAGGCTTCGCCTTCATGAATCGGCACTTCGTGCCGTGAATTGTTGTTAAAACAACATGAATGGACAGTTTTGCTTTGCAAAACTTACGAATTTAAAAATTAAAGCACCTGCATTGCAGGTGCTTTTTCTAGTCTCTTACATATATGGGGGTTATATCCCCTTAATAAACAAGAGAATAACCCCTATAATCAAAGTATTCAAGGGGGTGATTCAAATGAAAGAGAATACCTGTGAAAGTTGCAAATATTTTGTGCAACACTATGTAAAGCACACAAAAACCTATTCAAAGGCAGGGTGGGGGGCACTGCTTTCACCCGAGAATAAAGGCTCGTCAACCACGAACCCTGCCTGTGAACGCTATAAAGAAAGGGCAAAGCCTTGATTTTTTCAGCACAATGTGCTAATATAACTTCTGCGAGTGAGTCAGACGACAGCGGGGTGCTTTGCACCGCGAGGAAAGTCCGGGCTCCACAGGGCGAGGATAGCTGCTAACGGCAGCCGAAGGCGACTTCAGGGAGAGTGCAACAGAGATATACCGTCCCATTGCAAAATGGGGTAAGGGTGGAAAGGCGAGGTAAGAGCTCACCCGGTTTTGCGGTAACGCAAGACCGCTGTAAACCCTATCCGGAGCAACACCGATATGGACACATCGTTTGCCCGACGGTCCGAAGGTGGCTTGAGCTGTGCGGCGACGCACAGCCTAGATAGATTGTTGTCAAATACAGAACTCGGCTTACAGACTCAGTCGCAACTAAAAACACAAAGCGGTGTGCATTCGCACACCGCTTTTAATTTCATTTCGGTTGTAGGGGCGACCAATGGTCGCCCGCGGGCGTTCACTGAACGCCCCTACGTTAATTGTGCCACCGAACGCGACCGCGTTCGAACACAGAGTAACATAACACTTAACATAGGGGACAGCTCCTTGTCTTTGCTTGTCCTTGGGCATTTACAACGTTCTGTCGATTACCTCTACCTGCGTGATTACGTCACGAAGTCGGTCGCCACCGACTTAGTCGGGGAGCTTAATCTCCTTTTGTAACGTTCCATGTTGCGATAAAATCAGGATCTACAACTACTTCTTTTGTGGATTTTAGTTTATATCCGCCCGGGCGAGCTCTTTTTGTAGACCTTAAATCAGGTGGCAAGGTGAATTCGCTTCCGTCCTTCTGCACCATACGTATGATTTTGTCGTTAGCTTCGGTCACCCTCCCGTAAAATTGCTTTTGCTCTATGAATTCGTTGTCGGAGGTGTAGTATGTAATGCCCACCAAAAGCACCTTGTCAATTAGTTCTTCAAAGCTAACTTCTCTGTCGTAATCCTCTTCGGTGAAAGAGCGTTTTTCGTAGAAATACATTCCATAGTCCTTATACGCTTCCGGAATGTCATAGACGGTTTTCCCGCTTTTTTCCGAAACCAACAAACGACATTCACCCGGGTTTTCTCTATCAAAGGTCTCCCAAGCGGTGACAAGATTTTCAACCCTCTCGATGTCAAACTTGGAGAAGAAAGAAGAGTATTTTTCACAGTCTTTTGCGTATATAACCATCACGCTGTAACGCTCAAAAAGGATTTCTTCTTTGGAAAAATGCCCTCCGATGCCGAAAGTGTTCATTCCATCACGCACAAGAAAATTTCCAAGGGCATCCAAAATCTCATTTGACCGTTTGGCGTCCATTTTGTCGATAAAATAAACGTCTATGTCGTAAGGAACGTCCGTAATTACCTTGGATTCTGTTATTCCGTCATCGTTTTTGCTGGGGAGCTCCAGAATAAAAAACAAGGGTTCGTCGTGCCTTGCGATAAACTCACGCATCATATCGATAACCTTAGAAGCGTTGACGTTTGCAAAGATTCTGTTTTCTTGCACCTCATATCCCTCAAAAAGCCTTTCAGGAAACGGAACACTACAGCATTCCTTCATCTCGAGCATAACAATTCTCCTTTTGATTCTATAATGATTGTTGCTTTACACGAGCTATATGGTTCTATAAAGAACCTCTACCTGTGTAATGACGTCGCGAAGGCGGTCGCCGCCTACAATGTATTCAAGAATCTCATCCGGCGTGTCGGCCACAAGAGAGTCGTTAGGGTCAAAAATCGTATTACTCAAAACGTTGTAATACTTTCCTTCTTTTTCATAACAGCCTTCGCTTGCACAAATCTTTCCATTTTCATCTCTGGTAATCGAGTAGGCTTTTCCTTTCCATTCAAACTCCGTTTCTCCACCCCACTCCATACACTGTTTGAAGTCGGAAATGGATTCAAAATCCCAATATCCTGGTTCTACGTTTGTTTTTTTTATTTCCATTTTTTTGGTCTCCTCTATAGTGCCCAACGGAGGAACTTTTCCGTCGTAATAATTTATTGGTTTCTCCAGATACGGATGTTCATCGGGACCGACCCAAGAAACCTGTTGGTCGTGAGGATTGGAATGAGCCCACGGTCGATCGTGGTCAGTATGGTGTCGGTCAATTGTAGCTTTTCCATCGTTCCCTATTTTTGTTTCCGCCCAGTATCCGCCTCTTTTTGTGGAAATCCATGTTCTTTTTATCTCCCCAGGCACTCCCAAGAACCTTTCGTCCTCAGGCTTTTTCGGTTTCCACTTTCCACCATACGCACTCCCCATACCTTTCTCTTGCCAAGCGGAAAGCACGTATCCTCTTTTATATATAATATCATCTTTTCTGCGTGGCATCAACTGTCCGTAGAAAGTTTTTACAAAAGGGGAGTTATCGCCTTGATACTTCCAAGACGAAAGCTCATAGTCCACAAAGACGATATTCCCCTGCATTTCAGGGAAAGGGGTGTTGTAGCAGATTATCCTCTCGGGCTCGATGCGTTTTAGCATCTCATTGTAGCCCTTGAGAAAAAACTCTTTTTGGTCTTGATGGTGTCCGTGTTCAGACACCATATAGGTCGAAACCGCGACGGTGGTTCCTTTGGGGATACCGTCAAAGCAAAAATCAAAGGTGTTTTCGTCACCCCAACTGACCGTCGGGATGACCCTTATGCCTTTTTCAGCAAAGTATGCTCCGCACCAACGATTCCTGAAGGTGTTGTATAGTTGAATCGTGGGATTCATCTCCCGATACATACTGAAATCGGGCGAAAGAATGGCCCTGTATCTTCGAAGCTTGTCGATACATTTTTCGGGGTCTTTCCAGACGCGTTCAAACTTGTAGTCATACAAGAAAAAATGCACCATTCTGTCAATCATTTTTGTGTCGTCTGCTTTTGCTCTGTCAAAGCCCAACAAAGCAGATTTCTGAAATCATCTTCTGTAAATCTTGCCTTTGGTATTACAGGCATTTTCAGTGCACCTACCGCCCTTTTGTCAAACTGATTGCGAAGAAAAAGCGGGTCGGTACGATAATTAAAATTTTCTATTGTCATTTCATTCTCCTTACTCAAAAAACTCGCTGTCGTGGAGGGTGAGGGCGGTGGAGATGCCGTCCTCGTCGGCAGTTAGGGTGAACTTTGCGACACGCCAAACGGTATCGTCGTCGTCGCCCTCGACTACCGCGCGGTCGCCGATTTTGAGCGCAAATGCGGTTGGAGTTTTGAGATTTATCGCGTGGTACCCGCGCATTGAACGGCGAAGCGTCCTTTTTCCGTAGAGCTCTCTATAATAGAGCCACGGCGCCTCGGGGGTTATAAAATGATACCGTCTGATTCCTGTGGGGCAGTCGGGATTTGTGACCGAGATGCTGTAGTTTCCTTTTTCGTCGCGAATCGTCGCGCCCGAAAGAACCTTTGTGGAATCGACAACGCGTTCGATAGAATAGATGGGATATCCGCCCTCGCCAAAGGTGTGCACCGTGCTGTCGCCATAGGGCAGACAGCTGAGAAAATTGTCCTCGGTGATGTGCGGAGGTCTGCCAAACGCCTGTTCGCAAAACGCCTCCACAGCTGTCCAACAGCTCGTACCCCTTGTTGCCGAAACGCTCGGCACAGCGTGGTATTCGTCATATAAAAAGCCCTGAAAGCCCATATTGTTACAGTAGAGCGTGAGCACGGTGTCGGGTGTCGGGGACATAAACTCCATCGGCATCGCGTGGTTGTCCAGAAGAAGAGCCGCAATGGTACGGCATTTGAGCAAAACAAGCCTTCCGTCGTCGCTTTGCTCATAGTTTTTTGAATCTACCACCCCGAAAAACGAGATATCCCCCTCGATTTTTATCCTTGTACATTCAGGAATCTCTGCTTCGGGCAGGTAGGTGAGGGTCAGTGAGCCCGCAGGCTCGTCGACGCTTTGTGTCAGATTTATCCGCAGGGGGCGAGGAAGGGAAAGCTCCTCGCCCTGTGTAGTTGTTACTTTTATTGTGAGGTTTTCGAGTGCCATAGTCCACCTCACAGCGCCTCGGTGAAGGTGAAGCACATCACCCTGCCAAAGCCTTGTTTATCGCCCGTCAAAACCAGCTCGGTGAGCACCGCAGGAAAGCTGTCTACGTCGCTGACGAGCTCGCTTACCGTTTTTCCGACGTGCACCTTGAGCTCGTTGTAGAGCTTTATGCTGTCGGGCAGAGCGCATCTCTGCTCACAGTAAAACACCCTTGCCTCTCTGCCGAGGGCTTGTGTCGCGCTGTCGCCGACGGGGGAGATAAAGCTTTTCACGTTTTCCTTTATATAAAGGTTCACCGACTGTGGCTCATAATCGAGCGTCATATTGTTAAAGGTCAGTGTTGCCATCGTTTTCCTCCTTTGTGTCAAAGGGTTTTAGCTTTGCCTCGAGCTTGAGGCAATAGTGTCGCAGGTCGGGGATATATTCGAGCTCGTCGCAGGATATCTCCTCGAGGGAAAGTGCGCTTTCGAGCAGTAGCCTTGCCACCTCGGAGAAAAGGGTGTAGCAGAGTGAGCTGTCGCTCGATTTTGGCACGTAGACCCCAACCGAAAGGGTCACTGTAACGGGAAAAGGAGAATTTTTTGCATACACATTGTATATTGATGCGGTTTTTATACTAACTGTAATAGTCGGTTTGCCCGCAGAAACGTCAAATTCCGAAAGCGGAAACTGAACGCGAAGCTCTGCTCTGTCGCACAGAGGGGAGAGGGTGTCAAAGAGCTCTGTCTGAAGCGATGAAAAGTCGGGATACTGTGTCCCGTTAAGGTTTGTCATTCAATCTCCTCCTTGTGTGGCAGTTTTTTGAGCACCGCCCAGATTACGTGAAGGTCCCTTGCGGACACCTTTTCACAGCGGATGACGAGAAATCGGTTGCCCCTGTACCTTACAAAACCGTCGGGTGTCAGGGTGTCACCGCCGTTTTCGGCACTTCCGATATAGATATAGGTGTCGTTGAGAAAGGCACCGGTTTCAAAGATTTTGTCGTTATATAAAACGCGTGCGTTGTTTTTTAAAAGGGAGACCCGAGCTTTTGTTTCTCCCGTTTTCTGTCCTTCGGCAGAGAGGATTTCGGCAGTTTCGCCCAGAGTTTCAAACACCTTTGAAAGCATATCCTCACCCCTCAGACACAGTGTATGACCTTGCCGCTTATTGAGAGGATGTCAGCGCAGTCCTCGAGCAGCAGGTTTTTGAGTGTGAGCGCCGCCGCACAGCTTTCCTTCATATCATTTTTTATTGAAACGTCGGAAAGGCTCATCTGTGTGTACTGCTGACGCGCCATAATAAGACAGCAGTAGCGGTGATAGGCAGAGGCGGCAAAGAGGTTTAAAAGCTTTTCGCGCTGATTTTCGTTTGGCACACCTTTGAGGCGGACGAGAAATTCGTCCGCCGACGAGGTGCAGAGGTGCATATACCTCTCCGCCTCCTCAAAGGAAAGCTGTGCCAAATCTGCAAAGCGCATAAGCACCTGATTTTTTACAGATTGTGATGTCATAGAGTACCGCCTTTTTTCTCAAATTAGAGAGAAAGCACCTTTACGGCATCGGGGAAGAGCTTTGCAAAGCCTGTGATAGAGGTGATTGCTGTCTGCTCGAGCTGACGGTCGATGACCTTGTCGTGATCAATGCTGATTTCCTCG
Source organism: Oscillospiraceae bacterium (assembly GCA_045536425.1). Taxonomy (GTDB): domain Bacteria; phylum Bacillota; class Clostridia; order Oscillospirales; family Ruminococcaceae; genus UBA11540. The sequence continues at coordinate 53,337 of JAZSNN010000012.1, read as the reverse complement.
GCTACAACTGCCTCGAGAGCGCAGTTTTTGTCGAGAGCGACGATTTTGTTGTCAGGCACGGAATCACACTTGATTACAGTAACGCCGAGAGAGGGGAAGTATGTACCGCCCGCCTTGACTGTAACAGCAGCAGCAGGGTCCTTGAACTCGTCGAGAGAAAGAAGCTTGACCATTGTTGCAGAGTTTGCAAGAAGGGTGTTCATCTCGTAGCCATTGAACTTGCTCCAGAGAGTAAGAAGGTCTGCGTAGGTAAGTGTTCCTGCGTTGGCGGTGGAGATGACCTCTGCCGCGTTGTTGTTGCCGTCGCCGTTGATGAGCACGTCCACCGCGTCAGCAAGCTGTGCCTTTGCGATATATGCACCAATCTGGCGAAGTGTTACTGTGAAGACGTCGAGCTTCTGGAACTTGAGCGCCTCGTAGGAAGAAACGAGCATTCTGCCTCTCTTGTAGAGGTGGATGAGGTTTTCCTTGAGCTTAACTCTTGTCTGGGGGATATACGCACCCTCGCCAACGGGCTTGAGGGATTTTTCATCATCGGAAGGAACAGAAGCGATGGAGCGGTAGTCAAGGCTGTCTATCATTGTTCTCGCAGCGGTGATAGAGGGGATGATGTTGTTATCATCAATACCTGTGCGCACCGCTCTGGAAAGATACTCGGGGAAGAGCGCCGCAGATTCTGCTGTAGAGAAAAACTTTTCTACTCTGTCACAAGCAGGAGATGCTACCTTGATGTCAAAGCGCTTGAGCTGACGCTGATATGCGTCGAGGTCAGCATAGGGTGTGTTTTTATATTCGGTTGAGGTGTCCTCATTTTCGAGTACCTCGGAAAAGCTTTTGCCCGAAACCTTGTACATAAATCTGTCGAGCTTTACGTTTTCAAAATTGTTCATTAGATTCACTCCTTTTACATAATAAAGCCAATTGTCTTGGCAGTTGTGTCAACGCATACAGCGACTACCTCGCCGCCGTTAGTTGCGTCTACCTTCACACCGCCGTTGCCGTCTGCAACGAGCTTTGTGTAGTTTACAGCGGGAGCTGTGCTTGTGTAGGAAAGGGTAATGTAACCCTCAACCTGTACAGAAGCATAACCGCCTCTACAGTTTGTGCAGATGCCGACAAAGCGGTCACCTGCAGAACAAGCGGCAACCTTGCCGTTTGCAGTAATCTTCACGGGAGTACCCGAATTAATTTCGGTGTCACACTCAAAGGTGAGCACCTTTTCGTTAAATCCATTAAAATTTGTTGTCATTTTATAAAATTCCTTTCAAATGTAAATTATTGGCTTCCCCTTGAGGGGAAGCTGTCACCGAACGGTGACTGATGAGGTGGAAGGATTACGTCCGCTCCCGACGGGAGAATAATGAAGTAATCCTTTGTTGAGAAAATATGTTTTCTCTATACAAAAAATATTTTTTGTGGTAAAATAAAAGTAGAAAGCCATCTACAATGAAATCTATATAAACCCACCGACCCACCCAATTGTTGCGAAGCAACGTTTAACTTCCGCGTTAGCGGATATTTAGCTACGGCGACAGCCGTTATTTAGCTGACGCACAGCGTCACTTTAGCGTTCGCCTTGCGAACATTTAGCCGCCCTGAAGCAACAGAAAGGAGACCCCTATGAAAAAAATTCTAAAAACCTTAATCGCCCTCACCCTCGTCACCGCCTTTCTGCTCACGGGGTGTGACACAATCGATACCTCGTCAAAAGCAAGCAAGGATAGCTCTGCTGAGGTTTCACCGGATATATCAAGCTCTGTTCCCCATTCTTCTGTCGATACTTCTTCTGAAAGACTCGCATATTCTGACCCCGCCGAATTTGCTGAAAGCGATGAAGCAAAGGACTTTGTCTGCAGTTTGGGAGCGTTTCTCGGTATCGACGAGGTCAAATCGGTTGAAGAATATGGAGTCTATCCTTTTGCTGTATATTCCACACTCATACAGGTTGGAGACGAAGCGTTTGACAACGGAAATGTGAAAATTGATATGGTTGCTCTCAACGACTACCTGCTTAAACACTTTGGCAGTGCTGATTTTGAGATAGATAACAGGCTGTTTTGGAATCAAGCCTCCAACCACCCCGATACTGTTTATATGAAAAGGTCAATAGAGATTGACGAGTATGGAATGCAGATTGCCTGCGGTTATACCGCAGAGGTCGTTGAGATTGAAACCGACTGCAAAAAAGCTGTTTATACACTCAAACTTCGCGACAGATTCTACAGTACCGACATAACCGCTGTAGTAAAGATGACCTTTGAGATACATAGCGAAGGCAACGGATATTACTACTTGAAGTTTTTGTCAAACGAAGTTGTTGAGAACGTATATAAAAACGAAGCTCTGCAGTCCGAAAGTTCAAGGCAAACGGCATTTAATCTGTTGAAAACCGCCACCGAAAACCTCAACGACTGCCTTAAAAACGGCAGAATACAGATTAAAACCTACCCGTGTAGTTCGCAACTAAAGATAAACTATAAAACCATAACGCCTTGTTTTGAGGTGTTGATTGACAGCATCGAAAAGAAAGCTTGTTCAGTAGGGTCCGCTTCAATCTTAGACTACTTCGTCGTTGATTCGACGGAATATGCATATAGCATTTATTCCGGTCTCACGGAGAAATACAAAGGAGACTATGCTACTGCGGTATCTTACCTGCTTTCGCACTGCTCGTGCCGTTGTATTCCTACGTTTTCGGGAGTAGATGTCGCAGAAATCAGCGTTTTATCCGACACCGAAGACTTCCTTATAATACAATTTCCTCATTATGAAGATGAAATTTTCGCCCTGAACAACTTTTTTTCGATTGACCCCGAAAACCAAATTGAACTTCTCACGGATTTAGTCACTACCGTTACAATAGATAAGAAAAATGAGCGTATCACGCGTTTTGTAATTAACTTCGAATTGGATAACAAACCTCAGGTGTTCCATCATACCGAAGTGTACCGATACAATATGCTTGTCTGCGATTATGGGTACGACAACATCGACCTCAGCGATTTAGAACTCCCGTCATGAGAGTTTGCTTTTGTTGCTACAGCGACCACTGACCAAAATCGACGTTGTAGCCGCTTACATCTCTATCGAATATCGTTCCGTTAAACGAAGGTTGATTGGTAAATTGCTTAATATCATATAGTGTCGGGTCATTATATGCCGCCGAACCCGTAGTTCCGGTTGACGCAGCCAACCAAGAATAGTCTGCAAGTCCATATTCCTGTTTAATTGTTCTGCAAACAAGGCCCGTACCATAAACGCCTATTTTGTATTTTACAGGTTGAGCGTTTAAATAAGTTTTCACAGCTTCAAAATACGGAACTATGTAGGTTTCTATTTGCTGTAGAGATGGGTCTATGTTGTCAACAGAGAAGTATATTGCAGACCCGCCGGGCTGATTTACTGCCCTTGCACACATATACGCTTTTTCAGGGTCTTTAACTAAATTTTCTCCTTGATATTGACTAAGGCCTGAGCCATCTTGATAAATAGAGACTATGTCAAATCCTTTGTTTGAGATTATCTGAGCTTCCTCTAATTCTAAAACCTTATTTGTAGTAGGAAGATTCGTTTCGCTAAAGTATCTACAAATAAATTTTATATCTTCACCACTTTCAACTATGGCATCCATTGTTCCTTCAAAATCAATCATGCCATATGTATCCAATCCATTTAACTGTATTCCGGAAACATTATCAATCTTAGGTGTAACATACCAAACCTGCTTGTTGCCGAGAGAGCTGTCGGCTGTCCAATAAACATTTCCATCTGTCGTTTTTGTTGAGATGGTGTTTGAGGTAGGAGAGCGCTATTATAAGCCGTAAGATATTCGTTTGAGTTTCGGCGTTTGATTTTCACACGATTGTTCCCTAAATATATAAAATCTACCAAATACTCTGTAGGAGCTTTGCCGAATTCGTTTTTGACGTCTGCATTACCTACGCAAGAGCCTGTGTCTGTTCCGGTGCTATAGTGCAACGTATACGCATTTGAAGCGTTGCTTCGTAGGATGTAACCATCCGTTTCGTTGCCCCCTACCACCCACTGCTGCATAACATCAGTGGCATCGCTGTCATAAAGACATACGTTTCTTCTTGCGGAAATTGTTGTTCCCGATGCATACACGTTGAGCGCTTTTGATGGAAACTGTGCATTTGTAAATCTGTAAATTTGACCTGAGATAACTGCCTTGTTTTGTTTTCCTTTCGTTTTTAAATTATTAAATCTTAAACCTGCCGTTGTCTGTAAAAGGGCGGGATTTTGAGAGCTGGGACTGGGCGGGTTTTTTGTCGAAGTAGGACTTCATCTCCATCAGCTCCTCGGGGTTTAGCTTCTGTATCATATTCTTCATCAGCCTCTGGGAGAGGTCGGGGAAGATGATGGTCAGCTCGGAAACGACCGCCTTTTCGAGTTCGGTTTTGTGCTCGAGGGCAAATTCGTTCATCTTCTCCAGGCTTTTTACGTAGGCGTGAATCTGCGCGATGCGCTCGGGGGTGAACTCGTTTGGGTTTTTTGGCATTGTCTTCATCATCTCCTCGGGAGTCATCTCAAAAGCCTTTATAACACCCGCATTCTTCTGTGCGGGGACTGCCACAAACGACCATTCATACGCATCGGTGGGGTCATCGAGCTCGAAGAAGCAGATCTTGCCGTCATATTCGACACCTGCGCGGTGGGTGCAAAGACCCTTCTGTGTACCGCAGATAGAGCAGGTTTTTGTCTTCATACTGCAGCCCACGCTGACTTCCTTTTTGATGCCGCCGTCAATCTCGTCGATGAGAGAGGCGGTTTTTTCGTTTTTGAGCATATATGCCTTTGCCTCGAGGTAGCAGTAGTCCTCGCCGAGCGCGTTCTTTCTTGAACCATCGCGGATTACCGCTGTGGAGAAGATTCTCGCCGCCTGATTTTCGGCTGTGGGGTTGTGGTCAAAGATTCCTGTTTTACCGACAAAGAGCTCGGAAAGTGTTTGCAGAGCCTTTTCGGTAAATCTCTCACCGTCGCGGTCGATGTCGTTGTCGCAGAGGATAACGCTGAAGGTGTAGACCTCGTCGGGAGTGAGTGTGCGACGGGAATAGGTGTTGATGAGAGCCATCTCCTTGTCGTTTGCCGCCGCGGATTTTATGATTTTTGCTGTGTTGTTCATAGATTTATCCTTTCGCTGTATTTTTTGCCTGCGCGCGAAGAAGCTCGGCTCTTGCGAGTTCTACCTCGTCCTGCAGGTTTATGTCGTGCCATTTCACTGCAAACTCGGAGCAAACTCCGTTGAGTCCCGCCCAGATTCGCAGTATTCTGATAATCACGGGGGTGAGGTAACGGCGGTATGCCTCGAGTTCACTTGTGAGGATATCCGCCTGCTGACTGCTCATGCGCTCGGTGGTAGACCACGAAAGTCCGAGCATAAAGGGCGGGATGCCGAGCTTTGCAATCAGCTGTTCGAGGATGCATCGAACGGGCACCTGCATATCGAGAGGCTGACCGTCCGCGCCAATGACCTTCACGGAAACGTCACCGACAGCGACAAAGTCCTTTATGATACCCGCCTTCTGCGAGTTCATTCCGTCTGCCCACTCGTGCGCGATGGTCTTTGCGATATCGTCGTTATACGCCGAGAGCGCGCGGTCCTCGGGCGGTTTGTAGGTTACGGCATAGCGTAGGTTTCCCATTCGCTCAAAGTTCTGTCCCACGCTCTTGAAGATGGTGGTGAGGATGTCCGCGAAAAACGGCATACCGCTCAAAATTGAGCGTCCGCGCGACTCACCCGGCAGAGGTGCGAGCGACGAGGAGAGAATGAGGCTTGGCATCGGGGGAGAGATTAGCTCACCGCTGTTTGTCTTCACGAGAATCTGCGGGTTGAACGGGTCATTTCCCTCGCGGATTTCAAGGTCGTCGAGGTTTGCGAGATATAAGCCTGCGATAGAGCTTTTGCCTTTGCCAAGCACAATCTCGCCGACAGCAGTACCGCAGGTGAGCATACAGTCGAGATACCGCTCGATAAAGCAGTTTATCGACACTCCGCCGCCCGAAACCTTGACGTTGTTTAAAAACTCCTGCACGAGCGGTTGGGCATTGGTGTCGGAGCAGAGCACGTCAAAGCCACCCGCAAGTCGAACAAGCTTTTGTATCGCCGCATCGACTATCGGAACCGCCTCGCGCACCGCGCGGTAGAGCCTAATCTCACCGGGAGAAATCGACCCCACACCGCCCCAGACCGACGCCGTTCTCGCAGGAGCGGTCTGTACGGGGGTTGAAACGCTTTGTTTGCCCCCGAAAAAGGTTGGTTTTTTCATATTTTTTCCTTTCCGAGCGGACTGACCGCTCGATTTTAGTGTCTCGCCGTGCTCAAAGCAGGGGAGAACACGGCTGTTGCCGTCTGCACCGTCGAAACGAGGTAGCGAAGGTCATCCATCGCGTGATCGTTCTCTTTTTTGACCGTTTCCTTCACCGAGTTTAAATCCCAACAGTAGAGCGAAAACTCGCGAATGCAGTCGGTGCAGGACGAATGAATTTTGATCTTTTCGGTGTTAATAAGCTCGCTGACCCGCGAGATGCCCTTTAAAACGTCGTTGTCGGCAGGGATAACGCGAAACTCGCCGTTTCGGCGGATACACTCGATAAACGACGCGGCGGACGGGTCGATGACAACCGCCGAGATTTTTTCGACACCCACAACGCTCGCGAGATTTTTCAGCTCGTCGTAGTATTCGCTGTCTGTTTTCTGACTTCCGCGTTCACGCGAGGAGTAGTAGAACTCGCGCAGACGGTAGTAGACCCCGTCTTTAATTCCCCAAAGACCGACGGACATTGGATTTACGGTACCGTAGTCGCAGGAGAGATAGTATTTGGAAAAGCCTTTCGTTTCGTCGTCGGCAAAAATGTGCTTCTTCTCATTAAAATTCGGGTATACAAGACCCTGTGCCGCACACCATTTTCCGAGAACAAACCTCTCGTAGAACACGCCTGAATAGAGGCTTCTGTACCGATTTTTGATTTCCTTGGAGAGCGACGGATTGTCGTCCATCGTAAAGTGCAGATACAGCGCGTTTTTCTCGTCTGCTTTTAAAATCCACTCGCGGTAAAACCAGTGGTATGGGTGCTCGGGGTTGCAGTTGAACCAGAACTTCGAGCCGTTTATTGAGCATCGTGCCATCGCCTGCTCGACAAACGAGCGAGGCATCAAGGCGACCTCGTCGAGTAGCACTCCCGCAAGGGTAATGCCCTGAATCAGCGAGGCAGAAGCCTCGTCCTTGCCACCGAAAAGATAAAAGCGGTTTTTCCTGCCCTTGCAGGAGATGTCGAGGTAGTTTTGGGTGGCTTTTAACTCACACTCAAACCCCAACGACGGTAAAATTGCAACAAGCGAGTCGATGACGTTTCGCTTGAGAGCGGTGACGGTACGGCCACAGATGGCAAAACTGCGACCGTTAAACCGCGAAAACGCCCACGCGATGAAGGAAAGGGACATACAGGTGGTCTTTCCGCTTCGCACCGCCCCGTCGCAGATGATGGCGTCGTGTTTTCGATAAGCGCTGTTCTTCGTCCACCATAAGAGAACCGTCCTCTGCTTCGGGGAGAATATTTTTGTATTAAACTTTTTCAAATCGTTCCTCCTATAATGAAAACGAAGTTTTCAATTCATTATGAATTGACGCTTCGCGTCATGAATTGTCTTTCAGACATGAATTGAGTCGTTGACTCATGAATTGTGCCTTCGGCACGTTAAAGTCGGAAGTTCTCGCGTTGCGAGAACTTCACTGACACGAAGTGTCAATATCACTTCCTTCTTCGAGTTCCTCGAAGAAGGACAAGCTGTCCTCGTCCTCGCTTCGCTTGCCAATCTCGTATAAGAGGGCGAGCGCCTTCATTCTGTCGGCAAACTTTATCTCCAGCCCGCCACCCTTGGGTCGCTTTATCTCGGAGATGTTAAAGAGGTTCATCACGCTCAGATCGGGCTCTCCGTCACAAAACAAAAGCTTTATGCAGTCGTCGTAGTTACCAAAAGCGAGTCGCAAAAGCCCCGCAATCGCCCTGTCACAGAGCGAGTCGGAATTTTTGGCGGAAATCCGCTGAATCTCTCGCGAAATCTCCTCGCGGCCGATAAGTTCCTCGCCAATCGTCTGTGCCGACTCGGCAGGATAGCCCGCGTGCACCGCCGCTTCTTTTAAATTGTTTAGTGCCGCGTAGACGCGACAAAAAGTCTTTTCCTTTTTAGTCATATTAACTCCTTAAATTTGTGCAAACATAGTTCCTCTTGTCGTTAGCGTCTGTCTGCTCACATTCCGTTCGCATCCAGCCGACGACATTCGGTCAGAAATGTTGTCGCCATCGCAACACATTATCGACACGCAGTGTCGCATCGTTTGCACTGCAAGGTGCATCACTTCGAGCGTTGCGAGACCGCCTTCACCTATACCACGGCAAACGACTGTTTTCTTGCAGGTTTTTGGCAGGTTTTGGTAAATTATGGAAAATCACCGCTTTTTCGGTCGCAAAAAACCGCTTTTCTTTTTGCATCGCGCTACTTTTTCGCGCGTAACCGCGTTTTCGGTGTTTCATTTGTTTTTTCAGCGCACCAACGCGTTTCTTTTTGCAGGGGTTTTGTCGCGTTTATGCGACACAAAAGATAAAAATAAAGCTTCCCGAAAGAAAGCGAGTGGATTTTCGATTGTTTTGTAACGGGCTGTCGCAGTTGTGCGACAATTTAATAATATCACCTCGGTTTTCCAATGTCAATACCTTTTTCGCGTTTTTGCAATTTTCTTTGTATTTTTGCAAAAAACAGTTGCATTTTTGCGAACTGTATGGTATAATGCCTTTACAGTGAATTGTGCGAAAGCAGAATTTAATGACCGAAGGGCAATTCATTGCGAATAATAGGAGAACAAAGCCTATTCATTTTGTAATTATGATGAATAGACGCTATGCGTCATGAATCGTTGCTTTGCAACATGAATCGAGCCACGGCTCATGAATTCCGACTTCGTCGCATTATTTAGCTGGTCATCCCCAAATCTACCGCCCTGTGTGTACCCAATCTCGCCACGATTGGAGGGCAAGAAAGATGAGGTTTTATTATGACTCTCGGTGAAAAAATAAAGGCTCGCAGAATCGAGCTTGGACTCTCTGTTGACGAGGTTGCCGAAAAGATTGGCAAAAACCGCGCTACCGTCTACCGCTATGAGAATTCTGACATCGGGGATATCCCAGCGGGTGTGCTCGAAACACTTGCAAAGGCGCTCTCCACCACCCCTGCAGAGCTTATGGGCTGGGAGGACGACGGGCTTTCTGACCGCGACAGACGCGACATTGCACAGACGATGGAGCAGTTCATAGCACAGCTCGGCGACCCAAAACAAGCGCTGATGTTTGACGGTGAGCCACTTGACGAGGAATCGCGTGATCTTCTTTTGGCGTCGCTCGAAAACAGCCTCAAGCTTGGCAAAATGATGGCAAAAAAGAAGTTCACACCGAAAAAATTTCAAGACTCGTAGGGGCGAGCATTGCTCGCCCGAAAGGATTGCAATAAAATTAAACGGGCGACCGATGGTCGCCCCTACAAGCATACGTCAATGTTTTAAACGTAAGGCGTTGTCCTTCTTATAGGACAGCGCTTTTGTTATACTTAAAACATCGTTGAGTGTTCCCGTTGCCAACGTCGTTGGAGGAGTAGAGAATGAAGAAGTTTTGCGAGAAAATCAGAAAAAAATACTGCACCTCTGACCCGTTTGAGCTGGCGAGGTGTTTAAATATCGTCGTGCTTTTTGAGGATTTGGGGACGATAAACGGCTATTTCAACACCGTCAGCCGACAGAGGTTTGTGCATATAAATCAAAACCTAAACGACCGCGAGGTTCGGCTCACCCTCGCGCACGAAATAGGGCACGTGCTGTTGCACCCGACCTCTAACACCTATTTTCTGCGGTCGAAAACGCGGTTTTCGGTGGGAAGCTTTGAACACGAGGCAAATCTCTTTGCCGTCTTTTTTCTCATCACCGACGAGGAGCTTTTTGAGTACCGCGAGTTTTCTATAAGCCAACTCTCCGCCGTCTTCGGCATCCCCGAAGAGCTTGTACGGCTTAGGGTAGAGCAGAGATAAAGAAAAAACAGGGCTATTTTCATTTTACGAAAATAGCCCTTGCCTTTTACCTTGTTTCAAATATCCTATTTCTCCGAAAGTCCTGCCAGGTAGTCCAAGCTAACCTTGTAAAACTTCGCCAAGGTTATTGCAACAGACAACGGCAGATCGCGTTTTCCTTGCTCGTAGTTTGTGTAGGTGGTCTTGTGCATACCCAATTTTTCCACCAACTGCGATTGTGTGAGGTCGTGGTCCTCGCGTAAATCTCTCAAGCGTCTATAATATGCCATTTTCTCAACTCCTTAACCTCAACCAACAGCCGAATTATCTTTTCGGATATTTCAAGTCGTTTGGCAAGCCGAGAATATAATCTGCCGATACGTTATAGTACAAGCAGAGTTTGTGGATGTGTTGAAGTTTAAACTGACGCTTCCCGCTTTCATATAATTGATATTGCGACCTCGTAATCTCCAAAGCCTGTGCGATTTCTGCTTGTGTCTTGTCACTATCTTCGCGCAAATCCCTTAGGATTTCATAGTAATTTTTCATAACATTTTACTTCCTCTTTTGTTCATTAAGTAGATTATAACAAAGCATTCAAACGAATGCTATAATTGTATTAACTCAGAACGAAGGGAGTTGTAAAGATGCCTCATATTAAATTGGCTGACGTTGATGAGCTGTATTCATAATGTATGATTTAGAGGTTTTGGTGTATCTTCAAGGACTTTTAGAGTTCGATGCCGATGACTCGATTTTAGAACACGGCTTTGAATTTGTACATCGGCACGCACAGTATTTTTTGTGGAAAAAGGAGCTTGAAGCCGTGCAAAAGCTCTCTGTCCTCCTTTGCAGAGATGATTTTTGTCAGAACTCTCTTTGAAAAAGCTGAGAGCGCAAAACAGAAAGGGCGATTTTCGTTTTACGAAAATCGCCCTTATCGGTCACATTGCTTCTGCGGGGTGGTTCTCTACAAAGTACTTGTTGACAAGCACCGCGCCGACGATGTATGCCGCCGCCGAGCAGGCGCTTGACAAAGAGATTAGAAAATCAAAGGTGAGAAGATTGCTCAGAGCAGTCAAGCCTTGGGTGATACCGAACACCCAGAGCCACACCTTTGCAACACCTGCGTTTATAATCGGGGTTATACCCCCGTCTTCGACAGACTTGTAGAGCGACTTGACAAATCGGTGGATTTTTCTTCTCGCAAAGATGTTCAGCACGAGCTCAATCGCACCCATAAGGACAAAGAGTGCCGCTAATATCCAAAAGATACCGATAATATCCGCGTCGGTCAGCTCGAAGGGGAGCGTCAATCCGCTAGCGTAAAAAGCTGTATTAAAGCCTTGTGTCATAGCCGCCAGAGTTTTTGGGTCGGAGCTGAAAAGGGGGATTAAAAATCCCAGAAGGATTCCGCAGACAGCGAGGATTATCGCAGCAACGTTTGTTAGGACATACTCTGCATAAACCACACCGCTGACGAGGCGCATATAGTTCGCGTGAACGACGTTTTTGCGACCCTTTGCGTAGTTAATCCACAGAAAAATCATCGCGAGGAGAGTGACTACAGAGGGGCTGCCGCTTTGCAAAAACGCTGCTCCGACGGATACGGAAAGAAGAACGCATATCGCCAAAAAGAGCTTGTCTTTGAGAATCGACAAAACCTTGTTTGCTGTCGCGCTTGTGGGTGTGACGGGGGCTGTGCAAAAGGGACAATACTCGATGCCCTCTTCAACTTCATATCCACATCTGTAACATTTCATAGGTATTCCCCTTTCGGTTTGCATATCGTTTTCACTGTTATAATGGTTATAGTTAGTCGAAACAGTGGTTGCAACCACTGTTTCGAAGTCAAATCAAGTATTTGACTTCGAATTTTCTTGGAAAATTCGACTATACCCATTGCAATGATTGTAGCGAAAAACTAAATTCCTTGAATTTAGTTTTCCTAAAGCCGATAAAATCGGCTTTAGGAAACGCATATAGCGTTTCTACAAACTACAATCATTATTATACAAGAAACCTGCCCTGCGGTCAATAAAATTAGTTGAATATTGGTTGATATTTGTATAATTTTATTGACATCACAAGAAAATTTTGCTATGTTTGTATTAACGGGATAATACAGTAGGAGGTGACCCCATGTTAACTACACTTGACAAAGGGCGACCTATCTGTCCGCAGATTTACGAGCAGATTTGCGTCGGGATTGCGAGCGGAGATTTTTCGCCAAACGAGCGGCTTTTGTCGGTGCGAGAGCTGGCAGTACTGCTCGGAGTGAACCCCAACACCGTTCAACGCGCGTTTGACCTTTTGGAAAAGGACGGGATTTTATATTCTGTGCTCGGGTCGGGTTGGTTTGTGTGCGAGGACACGCAGAAAGCAAGGGAAGTGCTAAACAGAATAATCGATGGGATTACCGCAGATTATTTTAGCAAAATGAGTGCGCTCGGCGTTGATGCTGAGGGTGCAAAAAAGTATGCTGAGGAGTGGAACAATGGCTGAACTATTGCGCTGTGAAAAACTAGTCAAGAAATACAACTCTTCCGCGTTTGCGCTAAAAGGCATCGACCTTTCGCTCGAAAGCGGAAATATAGTTGGTCTTTTGGGCCCCAACGGCTCGGGAAAGACCACGCTCATTAAACTCATCAACGGTCTTTTGACCGCCACCGAGGGAACTATCACTATAGATGGCAATGCCCCCGGTGTCGAAACCAAAAAGATTGTCAGCTACCTGCCCGACACAAGTTATCTCAATTCTTGGATGACCATCGAGCAGATTATCGAGTATTTTATGGATTTTTATGCTGATTTTCGTCCCGAACTCGCTTTCGAGATGCTAAACCGACTCTCAATTCGTCCAAAGACCCGCCTCAAAACTCTTTCAAAGGGTAACAAGGAGAAGGTCTGCCTCATTCTGACAATGTCGAGAAACGCAAAGCTCTACGTGCTCGACGAGCCGATTGCGGGTGTTGACCCCGCGGCGCGCGACTATGTTATTTCGACTATTATAAACAACTACAACCCCGAGTCAACGGTGCTCATCTCCACACATCTCATCTCGGACATCGAGGAGATTCTCGACCGTGTGCTGTTTTTAAAGGACGGCTACATCGTGCTCGACAAATCGGTCGACGAGATTCGCGAGGAGCACCAAAAGAGTGTTGACGAGCTGTTCAGGGAGGTGTTCAGATGGTAAAGAAGCTTTTTAAACACGAGATTTTGTCCTATCTGCGCTTGTGGTTGCCGACACAGATAATCCTCTTTGCTGTCGCGCTGTTTATGCGACTTATACTCTTCTTTGAATCCGAACACGTAGTATACGGCATCGTCTTTGGCTCGTCTGTGTTTATGTACGTGGTGGCGATTATTGCGAGTATCGGAATAACCTTTGTGTTTGGAATTGTCAGGTTTTACAAAAACCTCTTCACCCGCGAGGGATATCTCACCTTCACGCTTCCCGTGTCGCCTATGGCGCATATTTTTGTAAAGCTCTTCACCGCATCGCTTTTCTCGGTGCTGACGTGGCTTTCCATAATGGTTACGGGCGTTATTGTCACCTCGGGCGAGATGCTTGCAGAGATATTCAAGGCAACGGGCTTTATGTGGAACGAAGCGTATAAAGAAATCGGCTTTAGCCTTGTTTTCTACATACTCGAATTTTTGGTTTTGCTGTTTGTTTCGTCGCTCACGAGCTATCTTTTGTACTACACCTGTATCGCAATCGGACAGATGTTCAAGAAAAACCGCGTGCTCGCGGCGTTTGGCGTCTACTTTGTGTACTATGTGGTAAATCAGATTTTCTCGACAGTAACAACTGTGTTCTTTGCAATTTTTGCAAACCAGTGGGAACCGATTTTCGAGAGTATCGGCGTGTTCGCAGAGGCGCATCCGCACGCATTTGTGCATATTATGCTACTCGGCTCGACCGTTATCACCGCCCTTTTCGGAGCGCTCTACTTCTTTATAACACATCTCATTATCCGCAAGAAACTGAATCTGGAGTGATGATATAATGAAAAAACGTATATTCGCCATTCTTCTTATAGTTGTCCTCGCCCTTTCGCTTTGCAGTTGCTCCTATATTGACGACCTGCGCGCAAGTCAGTTCATCTGGGGAAACGACGAGCACACAATTCTCCTTTCCCGTGACGGTACCGAGTATAGAAGGATTCCAAATCCGAAAGCTTTAACCCTTCACTTTGAAGGCAACAGCCTCGGATATATCGTCAACCCCGAAATCCCACTTTTGCTTGCCAACAGCTCTGCAGAAGACTATGTTTATCTCGAAAAAGATTACAACTATGTCGAGGCTTATGCCGATGACTACCAAAACTCCGACGTCTTCTGCCGCAGCGAGAGATATGACGAAACTGTGGATTTTATAGAGAACAAAACGGGAAGCATCTACTACTATGAGTACTACGATTATGAAAACTTTGAGATGTCGACCCGCGACCTTTCGGGCTATGAGCAGTTGATAGTCAACAACGTACTCAAGAGAGGCGACTATAAAACAGTTTCAAGAGAGCACCACACCTATGACCATAGCGTCGGGATTATGCGTTGCAACAAGGAGCGCGACCTTTCGCTTGTTTCCTATTATATCGAGCTTATAAATCTGCAGTACTACGTCGTTATATACTCAAATTCCTCGGTAAACCTATTCTCAGTACCCCGCGAGGACTGGGGAACGTTTGACCTCATCCTCAGGGAGTATTATAACAACTAGAAATAACCCCGCTTGGAAATCCAAGCGGGGTTTAGTTATATTATTTTATTTCTTGTTCTAACGCTCTGAACACATCGGTGTCAAAAAAGTCGGTAATGGAAATCTCCAATCCGTCGCATAACTTTTTGATTGTAACAACACCTGCGTTTTTACTTCCGCCATTGATAATATTCTTCAAGGTAGAGGGTGGAACGGCAGATATCCTTGCCAATTCATTGACCGCCAAACGTCGCTCTTCGCACAACTGCAAAATTCTTTCTGCAACCGCTTGTCTGGTATCCATACTTTCACTCCTAAAGGCTTTATACCCTTAGTCTTTCATTTCCTATACTCTATAATGTCTCCGATATCACAGTCCAGCGCTTCGCAAATTCGTTCAAGAACATAGCTGTCATATCTTTTTATCTTGTTTTTGTAATAGTTGTCAATTATCTGATATTGTATTTTCGTGCGCTTTGACAGTTCATATCTACTGACATTAAGCTTTGACAATGTTTTATCAAGTGTTATACGTATCATTTTTCACACCTCAATTATATCTTATTAAAGATATACCCTCTTGACAATTTGCGTGATTAAGTATATACTTATTCAAATATATAGAGGTGCTTATGAAAAACGGTTTTTATTTAGTGTTTACAATTCTTGTGTTTCTTCTTTCTTCCTGTTCTGTAGACGACACAAGTTCGTTCGTGCTTGAAGAATATGATTTTTTTGTGCATACCTCCGCTTTGGAAAGCAGTGACACTGAAGAGAGCAATTTTTCAAGTATAGAAGAGTTCGATGTTTCGCGTGCTGAAAAGTTTGAATATGTACTCAATAGGAGCACAAAAAAGTTTCATTATGCCGAGTGTAGAAGCGTTAAGATTATGAAAGAGAAAAATGAGGAGCATTGCTTCGTAACGAGAGATGTTGTTATTGGGAGAGGTTATTCTCCGTGCAAACACTGTAATCCATAAACTAAACCCCGCTTGGAAATCCAAGCGGGGTTTAGTTCTTCTCTAAAGTACGAGGCACTTTCTGATGTTTTCTTGCAATTTTTGTCGTAATATAGTATAATGACCTTGCACTGCAATGCGGTGCAGAGGCTACCACAAACGGTAGGCGGTTGGTCCTCCAAATCGGAGGGCACTTTTCCCTCCTGAAAGGAGGGCGGTGCTTATGGTTACATATCAAGAGCTATTCCTTTTGGGATCTCTTATCGTTTCAATAATCGCACTCGTTGTTAGTATAACAAAAAAGAATTAACCGCCCTCGACCAAAAGATGCGGTTAATTCTTTTTAACTCATTCTTGGGCTAACCGTCTGCCGGTAGCCTCTTTTCATTTTTATTATAGCAATCCTTTCAAGAATTGTCAACTATAACATTTGTTCGGTAATTTTTACTAGTTTTTCAAACTCTGCATCGGAGCAGGGATCTGACCGCCGCGCTCGATGAACTTTGCGGAGGACATCTTGGAAAGCTTCATAACGGGGCCGTTGCCGAGAAGTCCGCCGAAGTTTAGTTCCTCGCCGTCCTTTTTGCCGACCGCGGGGATAACTCTGACGGCAGTTGTCTTGAAGTTTACCATACCAATTGCCGCTTCGTCCGCGATAATCGCTGCGATAGTGGTCGCGGGGGTATCGCCGGGGATGACAATCATATCGAGTCCGACCGAGCAAACTGCGGTCATTGCCTCGAGCTTTTCGATAGAGAGGGTTCCTGCTCTTGCGGCATCGATCATTCCTGCGTCCTCGGTCACGGGGATGAACGCGCCCGACAGACCGCCGACCTGTGAAGATGCCATAACTCCGCCTTTTTTGACAGCGTCGTTTAGAAGTGCGAGGGTGCAGGTTGTGCCGTGTGCACCGCACTGCTCGAGACCGATTTCCTCGATAATGTGAGCCACCGAGTCACCGACAGCAGGGGTGGGAGCGAGGGAGAGGTCAACAATTCCAAAGGGCACGCCAAGGCGTTTGGAAGCCTGCGTACCAACGAGTTGACCCATTCGTGTTATCTTGAATGCGGTCTTTTTAATTATATCCGCAACCTCTGTTATGTTCGCTTCGGGAGCCTTAGAAAGAGCCGCACGGACAACACCGGGGCCCGAAACTCCGACGTTTATGATACAGTCGGGCTCGCCGACACCGTGGAAAGCACCCGCCATAAAGGGATTATCCTCGGGCGCGTTGCAGAAAACAACGAGCTTTGCCGCACCGATACAGTCGCGGTCGGCTGTTAATTCAGCACAGCTTTTTACCACCTCGCCCATCATCTTGACAGCGTCGAGGTTGATGCCCGTTTTTGTCGAGCCGATGTTGACAGACGAGCAGACGCGCTCGGTCATCGAGAGAGCGCGCGGGATAGATTCGATGAGCTCCTTGTCACCCGCAGAAAAGCCCTTTTGCACAAGAGCCGAATATCCGCCTATGAAGTTTACGCCACAGGTCTGTGCGGCGCGGTCGAGGGTGAGGGCAAATTTCACGGGGTCGCCCTTTGCAGATGCCGCCAGAATGGCGATGGGGGTGACGGAAATTCGCTTGTTGATTATCGGAATGCCGTATTCCTTTTCAATCTCCTCGCCGACTTTCACAAGGTCCTTTGCCTTGGTTGTGATTTTGTTGTAAACCTTCTCACAAGCTTTATCTATATCCTCGTCACAGCAGTCAAGCAAGGAAATTCCCATCGTGATGGTGCGGATGTCGAGGTTTTCGTCCTGAATCATTGATATGGTTTCGAGAATGTCATTGGTGTTAAGCATATATGTACCTCTTTTAAGCTGTGCGACACCGTCGCACTATTTAGCTTTCGCGTAGCGAATATTTAGCGTGGCGAAGCCACATTTAGCTGAGCCGAAGGCTCTGTTTAGCTTCCTCGTTTTCTTAAATATGGTGCATAGTATTAAATACATCCTCGTGCATTGCGTGGATGGAAAGCGCCATCTCCTCGCCGAGCAGTTTGAGGTCGTCGGAGAGCGCGGAGAAATCTCCGCTCAAATCCTTGATATCGATGAGCATTATCATCGCGAACATATCCTGAAGCACCGATTGAGTGACCTCGATAACGTTTGCGTTGTGCTTTGCACAGCAGGAGCTGACCTTTGCCAGAATTCCCACGGTGTCCTTTCCGATTACAGTAACTACAGCTTTCATAATTCTGCCTCCTATATATTCGGTAGTTTTGCATAGCAAAACTGTCCATATCTTTCACGAAGTGAAAACATCATTTGCGACCCTAGTCGCAACATCATTTATATTACCAGTCCGCCGTTTTGGCCGATTATCTGTCCTGTTATAAAGTTGTCCTCTGCTAAGAAGAGGGCAAGCTTTGCGATTTCTTCGGGTTTTCCGTTTCTGCAAAGTGGGGTTTCGTCGGCAAGGTCTTTCAGTACTTCCTCACCCAAAACCCTCACCATATCGGTTTCGACAACTCCGGGCGCGATGCAGTTTACAGTAATTCCCGAGGGCCCTAATTCCTTTGCGAGCGCCTTTGTCAGACCGATTACTGCCGATTTTGCCATCGAGTAGTCAACCTCGCAGGATGCCCCAACCTGTCCCCACATCGACGAGATGTTGATGATACTGCCCTTGTGGTTTTTTATCATATCGCGCGCAAACGCCTGTGTGACGAAGAAAACTCCGTCGGCATTTGTGCCCATCATTTCACGGTATTCATCTAAGGTAACGTCGGTGAAAAGCTTTTGACGGGCGATACCCGCGTTGTTTATAAGCACGTCAACCGAGCGAGTTTTCAACACTTCTGTCGCAAAGCTGTTGACGGCATCAAAGTCCGAAACATCGAGCTGATAGAAGGTGATATCGCGCCCCTCTGCGACCATATCCGCAGAGGCTTTATCCTTGTTATAGGTCGCTATCACCGAGTATCCCGCATCGGCAAAGGCAATCGCCATCGCCCTGCCAATCCCGCGCGATGCACCTGTTATTACTGCTAATTTCATAGATTTCTCCTTTTCAAATGAAAACGAAGTTTTCGATTCATGAGCCATCGTCTCGATTCATGTTGCTTTAGCAACGATTCATGAAACCGCAGGTTTCGATTCATTATGAATTGACGCTTCGCGTCATGAATTGCCCCTTGGGCATGAATTGGCTTCGCCGTGAATTGCACCTTCGGTGCTTTTGATGTAATTTCGACTCCGTCGAAATTACATCAACGGTGCAAAAAGCCTTAGTATATCTCTTCCAAGTCTTCTGAAAAATCCGCCTTTGATGTCCTCGGCAGAAATCTCCTCGCTCTTTTTTACGGTAGCGAGAAAGTCGTCCTTCAGCGCCATAACCGCAGAGCTTCCGTATATCTTCACACCGCACTCAAAGTGCAGATAAAGACTTCTGAAATCCATATTCACAGTGCCGATTGCCGCGACCTCGTCGTCGCAGAGCATCGCTTTTGTGTGGATAAACCCTGGGGTAAACTCATAGATTTTGACCCCGCCCTTGACAAGCTCGGGGTAGTAGGAACGAGTGGTCATATGCACCATCTTTTTGTCCCACACCTTTGGGGTGATTATCCTAACGTCCACTCCGCTCTTTGCCGAAAGAATGAGTGCCGAGAGCATATTGTCGTCGATGATGAGATAGGGCGTCATTATATACAGATACCACTTTGCATCGTGAATCATCTGCATATAGACCTCTTGGCTGACGGGCTCGGAGTCAAGCGGGGAGTCGGCATAGGGCTGTACAAAGCCGTCGCTTTCCTCGTCGACAGTCCACGGGTAGAGGGCTTTTATATCGTCGTTTGCACCCGTGACAAGTCCCCAGTTCTGCAGGAAAATGAGGGTCAGGCTCCACGCGCCCTTGCCCGAGAGCATTATCGCGGAGTCCTTCCAATATCCGTGCTTTTCAAATTTGTTTATATACTCGTCGGCAAGATTTATTCCGCCCGTAAAGGCGACCTTGCCGTCGATGGAAACGATTTTTCTGTGGTCGCGGTTGTTCTGCACCGCACTCATAACGGGCTTGAAGGGGTTGAAAACCGCCGCCTCGATTCCAAATTTTTTGAGGGTCAAAACATAGTCCTTCGGAAGCAGGAAAAAGCACCCGATGTCGTCATATAAAATGCGCACACGGACACCCTCTTGCGCCTTGCGTTTTAAAACCTCGAGAATCGAGTCGAACATCTCGCCCTCTTGGACGATGAAAAATTCGAGGAAGATATACTCCTTCGCCTTTTCGAGCTCCTCTAAAAGCACGGGCAAAAATTCTTCACCGGGGGAGAGGTAGCGGGTCGCGGTTTTGTCATACACGGGAAATCCCGCGTTGTTTTGCAGGTAATTTATCTGTTTTGAATGGTTTGAAAAACGCTCGGTCGCCTCGTCAAAAGCGGGTTTTGCAAGAGAAAAATATTCCGCCGTCTTTCTGTCCGCGCGCTGTGAGCGTTTGCTCGCAATGTGGCGCGAAGCCTGAAAATTGAAAAAAAGGTACAAAAATCCGCCCAAAATGGGGAGCGCAAGTACCAGAAAAAGCCACGACAGCTTGTAGGCGGAACGCCCTTTCTGTGAGATGATGTGAAGTGCCACCAAAATGCTCAAAACCGAGAAAAACGCCGAAAGATACTGCGACAAACGGCTCGAGCTGATAACAAGATAGGACAAAAACGCAAACTGTGCGATAATCAAAAGCGCGATTATCACACGGCGATTTAGTAGCTCCACAAGCCACTTCTTGTCCTTTCTGGGTTTTTTCAACAAAGCGACTCCTTTCTGTTGATTCAAAGCCCTGCGCTATAAATCAGTTAAACAAATCCTCAAGACTGCCGACGGAGAAGATGTTTTCCATCTCTATCTTCCAGCCATCTTCGGTGAGTGTCATATCAAGCTCAACATCGTTTGTTGCCATCTGAACGTTCTTTTCGGAAAGCTTTTCCTCAAAGATTTTGAGCGTCTTTTGTTCCATCTCTTCCTCGCTCATCTTGTCGCCGAAAAGCGAAGAGAGCGCATCACCCATAAGCTCGCCCGCAATCTCTTTGACGATGGGCGCCAAGTCAACGGTGGTAAGACGCACGGTAACGGTTGCGACGTACTCGTCCTCAACCGAGCCGAGAATCTCCCAGCTCATCTTGGAGAAGAACTTTTTAGCAATCTTCAGCTCTTCTGCGGAAATGTCGTCGAGGTCCATATCGTCTACCGAAACCTCGCCGAAATACTTTTCCATACCCTTTATGTTGAGTGTTTTGACGGCTTTTAATGCATTGTCAGCCGCCTTTTCGGCGCTCTCCTTACCACACGCGGTAAAGGATACCATCATAACAACTGCAAGAATAACACATAAAATCTTTTTCATATTTTTTCTCCTTTAACGTTGCGAAGCAACATTTAGCTATCTCGCAACGCGAGATTATTTAGCTGACGTGTAGCGTCTATTTAGCTACGGCGTAGCCGTTATTTAGCTTTGTGCCGATGGCGCAAATCAACCCATTCCATATCCCCAGGTAATTGTTCCGAAAAGTGCCCAAAGGAACTCGTCAGAGCGCGAAACATACCATGTATCTTCGGGTTTGTAGGCCTCGATTCGAACCTCAGTTTCCTTGAACTTGAGAGTTTGAACATCGTCGAGCTCGCTGTTGAAGATTCTGAAAAGCTCGCTTCTCTTACCCTCATAGGTAACCTCGAGGTCTTCGAGCGCCATCGCCCGATACCAGTCCTCGAGGCGCATCTGCACGTCGAGATACTCCATTCCCAAATCAATGGATCTGATTTTCACGGTGCCAAACACACTGCCGTCACTTTCCTCAAAGTTCACAAACTCGTAGGTCATATAGGGAAACGCTCTTTTTATGAGAGCCAGCTCCTCGTCGCCTATATCAAAGTGCCACTGCCAAAAATCAGCTCCCTGATAATGCGATATTCCTGTTTCATCAACAGCCTTGACAGCCTTCATCGCGTTTTCGAGCGCCTCTTGACCGGTCTTAGCGTCGAGGTTTATCTCTGTTTTGTCAGCGTTGCCGCCCTCGGCGGTTGACTCGTCGCAATCATCCGAGAGGGTACAGCTTGTGTTGGGCTTTTCATTGCCCTCGCCCGAAGCCGTCGTGCCCTCACCGCATCCGCAGAAAACAAACGCGAGGAGAAGTAGCATCGCAATTATCTTTTTCATAATATTTTACCTCACTTTATGAGAATTTTAACACCGTATATCAAAACCAAATGTAAAGGATAGAAAACGTAAAACCAATATTTGAATTTTCTCGAGCCATACTGTCCGTTGTACAAGGACAGAATCGGCACCGCCAAGAGTGAATAGTACTGCACGCTCCATCCACTGAGCCCCGCGAGTGCCGCAAGGGTGAGGGTAAAGCAGAGAAATTTTGCCCACTTTCCAACGTTGGAAAACCGAGCCTCGCCCTCGTCTTTGGTTTCTTTTGTCTCGAACACATACGCGGAAAGTGGCAGAAGCGCGCCCAAAAATCCATAGTCAAAATCGACGTAGCGCATCAGCGCATACACCGCAAAAACCGCCAAACCAAACAGTAGAAATCCGCCGATTTTTCTGCTTTTTATAAAATCAAAAAGATAGCAGAGCAAAATCGCCACCGAAAATGTACCAAATATATTTATCGGCGCCGAGGCTCCCGCAGTTAAAAAGGCAACCGCCTGAAAAACCACCGCACATCCCGCTATTTGAAGCAGATATCTAGGTCGGTTTTTGGTGTAGCGACAGCCCTCAGAGATGCAAAATGCAAAGATAGGGAAGGCGAGTCTGCCGATAATCCTAAAGACCGTAACCGTCGGGAAAAGGAAATACCCGATGTGGTCGAGGAGCATACTCACCGCCGCAATTAGCTTTAATTGATTTGAACTGAGCCCAATTTTCTTCATTTTGTTATACTCTTTGTATAGTTTTGCGTTGTTTATACTGATTGCAATGAACCAAGGGTTTCAATTCATTATGAGTTGCGCCGTTGGCGCATGAATTGTCCTTCGGACATGAATTGCTCTGTCGAGCATGAATTGCGACTAGAGTCGCATTGTTGGTAATTTGCTTTGCAAATTACCATCCAAAAGGCCTATCAACCGAGCTTGAGGTGCTGCTTGTGTTATCGCTTGGGTTTGGGGTTGGGGTGTAGGAATTGGGCCAGGTGGGTTGGGTTGCTTCTGTCCTCTGGTCGCGGACAGTTCCGCCGTTCACGCGCTTTGTAAACTCGATGCCGTTCAAGAGATTTCCGACGGAATCCGACTCGCCGAGCGAGAAAGCAACTATCTTGTAGAACATTCCGTTATTAGCATAGCCGTAGTACACAGCGCCGTTTTCAACCTCGGTATCACCGTAGGTCGCAAAGAAAGGTCTGCGCACGAACTCTGAGCCCATAGCAGAAACAAGCTCACTGCTCTGCGCCCAGTCGAAGACAAGACCGAGCTCGTCGAGCATATCGCGCATTACGGTGTCTTCCTGCGCCTTGCGTACAAGACTGCTGGTGAAGTCGAGGGTCGCTGTGGGCACCTCGCCCTCTATCGCAACGAGCCAAAGACCCGTGGTAAAGACGGTAGTATTGTTGAGCTTGCTGATATTGGGCTCTCCGTCGTAGTTGAAGAGATAGCCCGCGGGCTGATTTGTATATGTTCCGTGTGAAACAAGGGTGTCGGCATAGGCACCGAGTCTTATGCTGGAACCGTCGATGTACATAATGCGGTATTTTTCAACCGAGGTGTCGTAGACAAATGCGACGTAGTCGTGGTCAACGCCTATCGCGTAGGTCGCGAGAAATACGTTTGAGCCACTGAAAACCTCGACGATGTAGCACTCATAGCCACCGACGATGTCAACTCCCTCGCCATAGAGGGCAAAGCTCTTATACTCCGAATGGCGCTCCTCGGCGATATCGAGCACCTTTGAGCGAACTTGAGAGGGGAGCTGACCCGACTCGGTGTTCTTGGACGAGGTGTCCTTTGAGCTCGTCTGCGGAGCCTTGCTGGTGGTGTCGCTGTAGTCGTTTTTGTCGACTATTGTGATGTCGGTATCGGGAACAAAGCCCGATGTCACCTTGTTTATTGTGATGTCAACATCCTCACCACAAGCGGTGAGTATTGCGGTGACAAGAGCCACCGCAATGATGATTTTAGTTATTTTCATTTGTTTCCTCCTCGTCAGCAGGGGATTCCTCCTCTGCGGGAGTACGTGCGAAGGTAACGAGCTTTGCGCCCTCGTTCACACGCATAACGTTTACGCCGCTGCCGTATCTCGACTGCAGGTTGATGGAATCGACCTGAGTACGAATGATGATACCGTCATCGGAGATGAGGATGATGTCGTCGGTGTCGCAAACCGCCTTGACACCTGCAACACGGCCCTTTTCCTCGCTGACGCGGTAGTTTGTAGAACCAAATCCGCCTCTGTTCTGGCAACGGTAGTCCTCGTTTGCGGTTCTTCTGCCCTTGCCCTTTTCGGTAACGGTGAGGATGGAGTGGTCGGGAAGCATTTCAGTAGCACCCACAACCTCGTCGCCGTCGCGGAGGGTGAGCACCTTAACGCCACGCGCAGAACGGGAGAGAGGTCTTGCCTGTTCCTCGTTGATGCGGATAGCCATACCGTTTCTGGTAGCAACGAGAAGGTCGCTGTCGCCGTTTGTGAGGATTACCCAGCCGAGCTCGTCGCCCTCGTCGAGATTTATTGCAATAAGTCCCGCTTTTCTGATATTGCGGTATTCATTGAGCTTTGTTCTCTTGATGACACCGTTTTTGGTAATCATATTGAGATATGCGCCCTCGGCATCAAAGTTTTCGAGCTTTATCATAGCGGTGACCTTCTCCTCGGATTCAAGCGGGAGGAGGTTTATGATATTGACACCTCTTGACTGACGGCTTCCCTCGGCAATCTCATAGCCTTTCAGGCGATAGATTCTGCCTCGGTTTGTGAAGAACGCAATATAGTCGTGGGTCGAGCAGGTAAAGATCTCCTCTGCAAAGTCCTCGTCGCGTCTTGTCATACCCGAAACGCCTCTACCTCCACGACGCTGTGCGCGGTATTCTGAGGGGTTCATTCTCTTGATATAGCCGTAGTGGGTCATTGTGATAACGCAGGGCTCAACGGGGATGAGGTCTTCGATGTCCATCTCACCGCTGATAGCGGCAATCTCGGTACGGCGGTCGTCACCGTATTTTTTGCCGATTTCGTCGAGCTCTTCCTTGAGGATAGCGAGCACCTTGTTTCTGTCGGCAAGGATTGCCTCGAGCTCTGCAATCTTTTCGCAGAGAGCTTTTAATTCTTCTAAAATCTTGTCCTTTTCAAGTCCGGTGAGCTGTCCAAGGCGCATCTCAACGATGGCGTTTGCCTGTATCTCGTCGAGTCCAAAGCGTTCCATAAGAGCCTGTCTTGACTCGGGAATAGACTTACTTGCGCGGATAATCTTGATAACCTCGTCGATGTAGTCGAGCGCAATCTTCAAGCCCTCGAGGATGTGCTCTCTTTCCTTTGCTTTGTTGAGGTTGAAGCGGGTTCTTCTTTCGATAACCTCGCACTGGAAGTCTATGTAATGCAAAAGCATCTGCTTTAGGGTGAGGGTTTTGGGCTCTCCGTTTACGATAGCGAGCAGGATGATACCAAACGACTCCTGCATCTGACTGAACTTGTAGAGCTGGTTGAGGATAACCTGTCCGTTTGCATCGCGCTTTAGCTCGATTACGATACGCATACCGTCGCGGTCGGAGGACTCGTCGCGGATGTCGGAGATGCCTTCGATTCTCTTGTCCTTGACAAGCTCGGCAATACCCTCTATCATTCTCGCCTTGTTTACCATATAGGGAATGGACTTTACGATAATTCTCTGACGGTTGCCGTGTTCCTCGATTTCAGCCTCGGAACGAATGACAACCTTGCCGCGTCCTGTCGCATAAGCCGCGCGGATACCGCTTCTGCCCATAATGGTTGCACCTGTCGGGAAGTCGGGGCCTTTTATGAACTCCATAATATCATCAAGCTCGGCATCGGGCTTGTCGATGAGAAGGTCAATAGCACCGATAACCTCGCGGAGATTGTGAGGCGGGATGTTTGTCGCCATACCAACGGCAATACCAACCGAACCGTTTACCAAAAGATTGGGGAAACGGCTGGGGAGGACGGTGGGCTCTTTGAGACGGTCGTCGTAGTTCATTGTGAAATCGACGGTGTTGCAGTCGATGTCCTGCACCATCTGCAGAGCGAGTCTACCCATTCTCGACTCGGTATAACGGTATGCAGCGGGCGGGTCGCCGTCGATAGAACCGAAGTTTCCGTGTCCGTCAACGAGCGGATATCTCATTGAGAAGTCCTGCGCAAGACGAACGAGCGCATCATAAACCGACGCGTCACCGTGCGGATGGTATCTACCGAGCACCGAGCCTACCGTGTCGGCGCACTTTCTGTAGGGCTTGTTGGGGTACAAGCCGTTTTCGTACATTGTATAAAGTATTCTTCTGTGAACGGGCTTGAAGCCGTCGCGAACGTCGGGCAATGCACGACCGACGATAACCGCCATCGAGTATTGCAGAAACGATTTTTTCATTTCCTTTTCAACATCGACCTGTATGATGTTCTGATTTTCTCCGAACAACTAAAACACCTGCCTGTTATCTTTTAATATATCTTTTTTGGAGCTTTTTGGAGAGTGTTTCCTCAAACTCCGCTAACATTTCCTCGTTTTCAAAGCACCTTTTCGGGACACAGAAAATCTGTCCGCATTCGTCGAGCAGGGTGATGACCTTTTCGCTGTCAAATGCCTCTGTGGAGCTGTAGTCCGCAAAATAGCTGTGCTTTGTTTGAATACTTAATCCCTTTCCCTCAAAGGAGAGCTCAAATCTTTGTTTTTCGGTATCACGAATGGAAATTATTGCGCTGATTATATGCACAAGCGGCATAACTATCGCAAAACCGACACAGATAAAGCCGAGCGAGAGATTTAGAATAGAATTGGTGGAAAAAAGAAGTATCGAGAGTGCAAGAAAAACAATAGAAAAGGAGATAATCTTGTTTCTGCGACGCTTTTTAAAAACTACACCCACCGATTCCTTCAGCTCGGGCGAGGAGGGGTCACATTTTATACTGAACATCTTTTCACTCCTTGATATATCTATACCTCACGTCATTTTCTTCTGAAATCTTTTTGAGCAGAGCGCGAAGCTCCTGCGCGTCAACCTCAGCTTTTGGAACGATAATCCCGCGTCTGCCGTGAACCATAATCATAAAGAGATTTTCGGTTTCTATAAATTCCTTGAGATCCTCGTCATAATCTCCGCAGTAATCATCGTTTTCAGAGTGGGCGACCATATAATCCCCAAAAAACTCAACCGTGCGCTCGTTTTTAAAGTAGTCACTGTTCTTAAATTTTCGACGCACGTCTTTTTTTAGCTTTAGATAAAAGAGTGCCTTTGAATATAGCATCATATAGAGTCCTATCACGGTCAAAATCGCACCGCCATAGAGAAGAAGCGAGATTTCCAAAAGCCTTGCAAAATACATCGCAATCGCCGTGACTCCCGCAACGGTCGCAAACCCTCCCATCTTGAAGATGGATTTGAGGTTTTTTCCTACCGCAATTTTGCTATAAACCCTGTTGTACTCATAGTAGTTTTCAAAAGACACCTTGAATGTAAGCTTCATAAATTACTCCAAAAGAATTATTCGTGCCTGTGGCATCACCGCCACACCCCGTCCGACACAGGACAGTTCCTTTGGGTTTCCCCTGTAAACAACTCGGCATCAGCCGAATTTCGCGATTATATATCCAAATCAGAAACAAACTTTGCGTTGGTTTCGATAAACTCTTTTCTCGGGCCGACCTTGTCACCCATAAGAATCGAGAAGGTTTCGTCCGCCTTTACGGCATCTTCCATCGTAACCTGAAGCATTATTCTCGTTTCGGGATTCATTGTGGTGTCCCACAACTGCTTGGAGTCCATCTCACCGAGACCTTTGTAACGCTGAATGTCTACCTTGGCGTCGGTTTCCCCTTTGAGCTCCTTGATATACATATCTCTTTCTTCGTCGGTGTAGGCATATCTCACCTGTTTGCCCTTTTTCAGCTCAAAGAGCGGAGGCTGTGCTATGTAGATATAGCCGTGCTCGATGAGAGGTCTCATAAATCTGAAGAAGAAGGTGAGAAGAAGTGTTCTGATATGGCTTCCGTCAACGTCGGCATCGGCCATAATGATAATCTTGTGATATCTCAGCTTTTCAATGTTGAGATCCTCGCCGATACCGCAACCGAGAGCGGTAACAACGGGCTGGAGCTTGTCGTTTCCGTAGACCTTGTCGAGTCTTGCCTTCTCGACGTTGAGCATCTTGCCCCAAAGTGGTAGAATAGCCTGATATTTTCTTTCACGACCGCCCTTTGCAGAACCTCCCGCCGAGTCTCCCTCTACGATATAAAGCTCTGTAAGAGCAGGGTCTTTTTCGGAGCAGTCAGCGAGCTTTCCGGGAAGAGAAGCAGATTCAAGTGCGCTCTTTCTTCTCGCGTTTTCCTTTGCTTTTCTGACCGCCTCGCGCACCTTCGAAGCGTTTAGCGCTTTTTCGATGATATCTCTTGCAACGGTGGGGTTTTCATCGAGGAAGGTAGTGAGCTTGTCGGTCAAAATCTTCTCGACAAGACCGCGAATCTCGGTGTTTCCGAGCTTTGCCTTGGTCTGTCCCTCAAACTGCGCTTCCTTTAGTTTGACGCTGATTACAGCGGTCATACCCTCGCGAACGTCCTCGCCGATAAAGTTCTTGTCGGCATCCTTTAGAATACCGTTTCTTCTGGAGTAGTCGTTGAACACCTTTGTGAGAGCCTTTTTAAAGCCTTCGACGTGGGTACCGCCGTCGGTGGTGTTGATATCGTTTGCAAAAGAGAGGATAACCTCGTTGTAGCTGTCGTTGTACTGAATTGCAATCTCAGCCGAGCTTGTTTCTTCCGAACCGCTGACGTAGATGGGCTCTTGGTTTACAACCTCAACACCGCGCTTTTTGTTGAGAAACTCAACAAAGCTTCTGATACCGCCCTCGTAGTGAAGAACGTTTGAGATGATGTTGTTCTCGTCGCGGTAGTCTGTAAAGGTGATGTTTACACCTGCGTTGAGGAAAGCCTGTTCTCTCATTCTGTCGAGAAGGATGTTATAGTCGTAGACAAGCTCTTCAAAGATTTCACCGTCAGCCTTGAAGACGATTTCTGTTCCGCGCTCGGTGGTGTCGCCAATCTGCTCGAGAGGAGAAGATTCGTTACCGCGTGCAAACTTCTGACGCCAGATGTGCTCTCCGTCCTTTACGGTAACCTCGAGCCACTCGGAAAGCGCGTTAACAACCGACGCACCAACGCCGTGAAGACCGCCCGAAACGGTGTATCCGCCACCGCCAAACTTTCCTCCCGCGTGGAGTACAGTAAATACGACGGTGAGTGCCGAAACACCCGTCTGCTTTTGAATACCGACAGGAATACCACGTCCGTTGTCCACAACTCTGATGATATTGTCGGGAAGTATGTCAACCAAAATCTTGTCACAGAAGCCGGCAAGTGCCTCGTCGATAGCGTTGTCCACTATCTCATAGACGAGATGGTGAAGACCTCTCGGTCCGGTAGAACCGATGTACATACCGGGACGCTTTCTAACAGCTTCCAGTCCTTCCAGCACCTGTATTTGTTCTTCGTTGTAGTCAGATGCATTTTTCTTGATTTCTTCCACTTTTGTTCCTCCTCGCGATAATGTTGCGTCAGCAACGATTCATGAAAACAAAGTTTTCGATTTATGGCAAAGCCAATTCATGTTACGATAGCAACGATTCATAATAATTAAAATGAATTGAAATCAAATATTTCGTGAATTGACCTTGGTCATGAATTGCTCTAACGAGCATAAATTGACACGTTCGTGTCATTAAAATGTTATATTTACTGATTTTCTTCCTGTAACATCCTGCAAATCTTTTTTCTTTCCACTTCATTACATTGAGCCCTTTTTAGCATCGTAGCGGGGGAAACCTGACAGATGTATACGGTAAAGCCGTCATCGTCCTTGCAGACCACAAAGGTTTTTGGCAGGTCATCGGTAACGTAGACCACTCGGTTTTTCTTTTGTGCGGCGGCAAAAAATTCCTTTGTTGCGGGTGAAATCGAGGTGTTTTCGATATCAAAAATCCCCACAACCGAAGCTTCGTTCACCACAACTTCGTTTCCTAGGTGAATGTACAAATTCTAACAACTCCGTAAAATTCTATTTTAAATAATGCTCGTCAGAGCAATTCATGAAAACGAAGTTTTCAATTCATGGCAGAGCCAATTCATGATGTAAAACATCAATTCATTTATTAATTGCACCTTACGGTGCATGAATTGACCTTTGGTCATGAATCGCGATAAATCGCATGAATTGTTGCTTCACAACATTACTTAATCTTTCTCGGCTTTTTATATCTCTGCCTTAAAACCTTGCCGTCTTTTACGGTAAAAATCTTACCTTCTCTAAAGTTTTTGAGGTCGTTTACCTCACAGCAGGTGATAAAAACCTGCATCCCCTCAAGACAGTTCATTATAAAATTCTGCCTTTTTCGGTCGAGCTCGCTCATCACGTCGTCGAGAAGCACCACGGGCTTTTCCCCGAAGGCATCGGCGACAATCTCACATTCTCCCATCTTTATTGAGAGAACACAACTTCTCTGCTGACCCTGCGAGCCGTATAGACGGGCGTTTTTTCCGTCAACGTTCATACAAAAATCGTCGCGCTGGATTCCACAGCCGGTAAATCCGTTTTTTATGTCCTCATCAATACCTGCTCGGAGTTTGTTGTAAAAAACGTCGCGCTGAAAATTTTTGTCCTCGATATCGTCATCAAAAATTGTGGAGATGTAGTTGAGCGAGAGACTTTCCTTGCCCGACGAAATTCCGTCATAGAACACCGCCGCTTTTTCAGAAAGCTTTGCGAGATATTTTTTTCGCATATTGTAGATAACACAGCCGAGGTTTGCAAGGGAAATATCCCAGATTGCAAGCTCGGTTTCTATCCGTTCATTTTGGTTTTTTAAATATTTGAGTTCGCGGATGAGATTGTTTCGCTGATACAAAACGTGCTCATAGTCCGCGATGTATTTGGTATACTTTGGACTTATTCTGCAGATACAGGAATCTAGGAATTTTCTTCTCTTCTCGGGTCCGTCCTTTACTAAAGACAGATGTGAAGGAGAGAAAACAACACAAAAAAATCTGTCCGACAAAACCTCTTTTTCTTCCAAAAGACCGTTTAGTGTAACCTTTCTTCCGTTTTCAATCTCCAAGGACATCTCGTTTTCTCTGTTTTGAGAACAGAACCTTGCTTCAACGACCGCCTTTTCAAACCCAACCTCTACTAACTCTCTGTCCTTTGAGGTTCTAAAGCTCTTTTCACCGGATAGAACACTCACACCCTCGATAATGTTGGTTTTTCCCTGAGCATTTTCTCCGCAAAAGACATTAACTCTGTCACAAAGCTCAATCTCAAGCTCTTTTAGATTCCTGAAATTTTTAAATTTTAGTGATTTAATATTCACTACTAATCCTCTTTTACAACCTCAATAAAATATTCGTCGATTTCAAGAGTATCACCGTTATAAAGCTTTTTTCCCCGCTGTGTACAAACGTCACCGTTAACTACACAAGCACCTTCTAAAACTATCTCCTTTGCGTGACCACCTGTTTCGGCAATACCTGCAAACTTTAATAGTTGGTCCAGCTTTATAAACTCAGTATTGATTTTGATTTTTATCTGTTCCATTGAGTAAAATATCTCCTAATAATAACGCGGCAAAAAGCAAAAATCTTGCTTGTTTTTACCAATTTCTGCCAATTTTAAAAATTATTTAATTCTTACCGGAAGAACGAGGAACAAGAAGCGGTCGTTATCGGTAGGCTCGATTACAACAGGGGAGAGAGGGCCATTGAAACGAATTCTAACGTTCTGACAGTCACAAGCTTTCAGAGCTTCGAGGATATATTTACTGTTAAGACCGACCTTTATCGGATCGCCTTCAATTTTACAGCTAATCATATCGTTTGCTTTTCCGAGAGGTGTGTCACATCTTACCTCGATAGTATCATCCTCGATGTTTATCTTTAGCGGATATTTAAGTCTATCAGAGATGAGAAGCGAAACTCTTTCCAGACAATCGCCAATCTCGTCCTTGTCTATTACCATTGAGGTGGAATACTTCTTTGGAATTGCTTCCTCATAGTTTAGAAATTCGCCTTCGATGAGTCTTGAGAAAACGGTGTAGCTTCCGCTCGAGAAGATAATTCTCTTTCTCTCAGCGTTTATCTCACAGATTCCGTCGTCATCAAAAAGGTTTGTAATCTCTTTTAGAGTTTTTGAAGGAACTATAAAGTAGTCCTCGACGGGAGTTTTTACAGTTTCTCTTCTGATAGCGAGTCTAAAACCGTCAACCGAAACAACGGTAACGGTATCGTTTTTAAATTCAAACAAAGAGCCCATATGAGCAGGCTTTGAATCGGACTGACTTACCGCAAAAAGTGTGTGGTTTATCATATCCTTCAAAACTGCGTTTGGAATAGTGATAGTATCTTCGTTTTCGACTGTGGGAACGTCGGGAAATTCTAGAGAGGGCATACCGAGAATGGTATAGGAAGCCGAACCGCTTGTGATGTTTACGAGGTTTTTCTCATCAGCCTCGATAGTTACCTTTTCAGCAGGAAGCTTTCTGACCATATCGGTAAAGATTCTCGCGCTGATAACAATCTCACCTGCAGAAAAAATCTCAGCAGGAATGTGAGTTTTTATAGAAAATTCGAGGTCATAGCCTGTGAGTGTAATAGCTCCTCCTCTTGCAGAAACGAGTATACCCTCCAGAGCTCCGACTGTAGATTTTTGAATAACAGCTCTCGAAACGTTGAGCACTGCCTGAGAAAGTTCTCTTTTGTTACACGTAAATCTCATTTTTTCCTCCTATATATAGAGAATATAATATTTTTTAGTATTAGTATTAGGGGCTGTTAAAAAGTTTAAAACCGCCAAAAAGGCTGATAAAATATGGAAGGTAGAGCATTTTTTTACTGTTAATATTTTCTTAAAAATTTCTTGAAAAGTTTAAAAGTAAAATACATCTGAAAACCTATGTTAAAAACCTGTGTTTAAAGTTGAAAAAAAGTTGAATTTTTTGTCAAAAGTAGAAGGTCAGTTGTCGCGGATATTTTTGATGATATCCTCGACGGTTTCGCGGTAGGACGAATCCTTTTCCGTCTTTGAAAGAACCTTTTTGATAGCATAGACCATCGTCGCGTGGTCGCGTCCTCCAAATTCTTCGCCGATTTGAGCGAGTGGCATCTGCGTGATTTCGCGAACTATGTAAGCTGCAGTCTGTCTTGCGTTTGAAATCGGAGCGGAATGATTGGGAGAACGGATGTCGTTTGCACTGACACCAAAGGTTCTCGCAACCTCGTTTATAATTCTCTCAACAGTTACGGGAACAGGCTGATTGTCGTTTAGAATATCCTTGATTGCCGTCTGTGCCACAGAAATTGTGGGAGCAGAGCCCGCGAGCTGTTGATAAGCCTTCATCTTCTTGACGGTGCCCTCGAGTTGTCTGATGTTGTTTTTTAGCTTGTTGGCGATAAATTCACAGACATCGTTTGGAATGTCAATGTTCATAAGCTCGGCTTTTCGCTTTATGATAGCAACCCTTGTTTCAAACTCGGGGCGCTGGATATCAGCGGTGAGTCCCCACTCAAATCGGGTTTTGAGTCGGTCCTCGAGGGTTTTTATTTCACTCGAGGGTCTGTCCGAGGTGAGAACAATCTGTTTTCCGGAATGGAAAAGTGCATCAAAGGTGTGAAAAAACTCTTCCTGAGTTGCTTCCTTTCCTGCAATAAACTGAATATCGTCCACGAGCAAAACGTCAACGTTTCTGTACTTTTCGTGAAAATATTGAGTAGTGTTCTCGCGGATAGCGGATTTGACACCGAGCGCGTCAATAAGCTCATTTGTAAAATCCTCACTCTTTACGTAGAGAATTTTATAATCGGGAAACTTTTCCTTTATCTTCTTCTCAATAGCGTAGAGAAGATGTGTCTTTCCGAGTCCCGAGCCGCCGTAGATGAAAAGCGGATTGTATATTCCCGAAGGATTTTCCGCAACCGACATACACGCCGCGTGTGCAAACTTGTTTGACGAGCCGACGATAAAGGTATCGAAGGTGTAGTCATAATCTCCGCCCTTTGAATTGTTTTCCATCTCCTCGTCGGAAAAGTGAAGATTAGCAGGTTCAACAAAAAGAGGACTCTTGTTTTCATCCTCGAGGTTTATAATGGTTATACCGACCTCAAATCCAAAAACAGAGTTGAACGCGTCGCGGAGCATATCCATATATCTTACTTCTG
Source organism: Oscillospiraceae bacterium (assembly GCA_045536425.1). GTDB lineage: Bacteria > Bacillota > Clostridia > Oscillospirales > Ruminococcaceae > UBA11540. Next base: position 19,236 of record JAZSNN010000012.1, on the reverse strand, counting down.
CAATGTTCTTTTTAAATTCATTCGGCGCACTCAAAAAAACAGTTTCACCGTCAAAAGAAACAGGGCCAAGACAACCTACCCAAAGATTGTAAACAACGTCACTAAGTCCGTTTTTTTCCTTCAAGTATTGCATCGCAATATCAAAAATCTTTTGAAAATCCATCTTAAACCTCCGTTTAAAAAGATGTTGAAAATCTATAAGAAATTTAAAAAATACCAAAATTTATACCACATACTATATTACCACAAAAAACCTGAATTTTCAATATAAAAATGAACTTTCAACAAGATTTTAAAATATATATTATATAAGGAAGAAAAATTTTCGTTTTAAAAAAAGTGCTTGACATTGCTGTGAGAGTTATTGTATAATAGAGCATTGCAGGGAATATCCCCTTTTAAACGGTAAATAAATCGCCGTTTGAGGCGATTTTTCATACTTCTCGATTTGTGAAAGGAGTGTAAAAGGAATGTTCAGAACATATCAGCCCAAAAAGCTTCAGAGAAAAAAGGAACATGGTTTCAGAAAGAGAATGAGAACAGCTAACGGACGCAAGGTTCTCGCCCGCAGAAGAGCAAAAGGCAGAGCGCGTTTGACTCACTGATTTTTAGACCACTGTTTGTGGTCTTTTCTTTTATCTGCCGAAAAATTTGTCGGCAAGAGAGGAAGAAATAATGCTTTTCACCTTGAAACTTAATCGCAACAACGATTTTCGCAGAATCTATGCCAGGGGAAAGTCGTATGTCGACTCCTCGCTCGTGACCTACGTCACAAAGACGGGGAAAGATGAAATAAAGATTGGAATAACAGCCGCAAAGAAGGTCGGATGTGCCGTTAAAAGAAACCGCGCAAGACGACTGATAAAAGCGGCTTATACCCTTTTAGAGCCAAGAGTAAAAAAAGGGTACCATATCGTTTTCGTCGCAAGAGCGATTACCCCTAAATGCAAGATGCAGCAGGTTTTGAGGGCAATGGAAAAGCACCTTTGTGCCGCAGGGATATTGGAAAAATGAAAAAGCTTCTACTAATACTTATCCGCTTTTATCAGAGAAGAATATCACATCTTAAATCAAAACCCTGCTGTCGCTTCTATCCTACCTGTTCTACCTACGCAATAGAAGCCATTGAGGGCTACGGAGCGTTTTTCGGAACGCTTTTGGCGGTAAAAAGGATACTGAAATGCAACCCGCTTTTCAAAGGCGGAGTCGACCACGTCCCCGAAAGCATATTCGGCGGAAAGATTAAACGAAAGCCAACTAATCGGGCGGAAGGAAAGTAAAATGGATTTTATCTACAGTATAATCGGCTACCCTCTCGGATGGGTAATGTGGTTTATCTACAATTTTTTGGGAAACAGCTACGTTCTTTCCCTTCTGTTGTTCACCATCTTTACAAGGCTTCTTATGTTGCCGTCCACAATAAAACAACAGAAAAATATGGTAAAGAATGCGATGTTCAAGCCAAAGCTTGACGCGTTGCAGAAAAAATACGGTAAAAACAAAGAAAAATATCAGGAAGAGATGATGAAACTCTACGAGAAGGAAGGCTACAACCCGATGTCGGGCTGTCTTCCGATGCTCATTCAGTTTCCCATCCTCTTCGGACTTATCGACGTTGTATACAAACCCCTCACACATATTCTCAGACTCCCCGGTGAAGTAATCGACAAGATTGTCGAGATTTCGGGGCTCCCCGCTATGAGAGCGCAGGTCTGGGCACTCGGTCACATCAGCGAGCTCGAAGGACAACTCTCCGCAGACGTTATCGAGAAGATTCAGAGCATTGATATGAATTTCTTCGGTATGAATCTCGGTGAACAGCCTACTTGGGCGTGGAATATGCTTTTGCTCGTCCCGATTTTGTCGGGTGTTACAGCGTTTATCTCTTCGTTCATCAGCACAAAGTTCACCTCTGCAAGTATGGAGGGACAGGGCGGCGGTATGATGAAGGGTATGATGCTCACAATGCCGCTTCTCTCGGTGTGGATTTCCTTCTCCGTTCCCGCAGGTGTTGGTCTGTACTGGATATTCTCGAACGTTATCTCCACCGTACAGACAATTATAATGCACAAAATCTATGACCCGCAGAAGATTGCCGCTGAACAAGCCGCAGCCGAGGAGCAAAGAAAAGAAGAAGAACGACAGGCTCGTATCGAAGCTAAAAAAGAAGCACAAAAGGCTCGTATCGAGGGAAGAGCAGATGAAATTTCCGATGAGGGACTTTCCCAGAAGGAGATAAACAAGAGAAAGATTGCCGAAGCCAGAAGAAGAATGGCTGAGAAGTACGGCGAAGAATACACCGAAGACTAAAAGAGGTTTTAAAAGATGATAAAGGAAGTTATTTATAGCGGCAAAACCATCGAAGCCGCAGTTGCAAACGCTTGTGAAAAGATGGGAATCGATTCCGACGAGCTCGTATATCAGATAGTAAAGATGCCCAAAAAGGGATTTCTCGGACTTGGAAATCAGCCCGCTGAAATCGCAGTTGAGGTAGAGGTTCCCGACGAGCCTAAAAAGGAAGTTAAAAAGGCTGTAAAAGAGGAAAAGAAGACCGAGAAAAAAGAGTCGAAAAAAGTCGAAAAAACAGAGAAAAAGGCAGAAAAGGTCGAAGAGCCCAAAAAGCGCGAAACCCGTCTTCCCACCGAGGACGAGAAAAAGCAGATAGCTGCTGCCGAGAAATATCTCTGTGACGTTATAAAGGCTCTTGGTGTCGAGAATTTTGAAACAAAATATGAAATAGTCGAGAGAGATACCATCGTGTTTGACCTCATCGGCGAAGACCTCGGTGTAGTAATCGGCAGAAGAGGAGAAACCCTCGACGCTCTGCAGTACCTCTGCGGACTTGTTGCCAACAGAAACGGCGATACCTACTTCAGAGTTTCCCTCGGAAGCGGTGATTTCAGAAAGAACCGCGAGGAAACACTCAAAAACCTCGCAAAGAAAAAGGCAGCATACGTTCTCAAAAACCACAGAAGTGCTTCTCTCGAGCCTATGAACCCCTATGAGAGAAGAATAATCCACTCCACAATCACCGAAATCGAAGGCGTTCATTCCAAGTCGGTCGGAAGCGACCCCAACCGCAAGGTTGTAATCTTCCCCAACGACCGTCACGGCGAGGGCGAGCGCAGAAACAATAGAGGCAGACGTGACAACCGCGGCAGAGGAAACGGCAGACGCGACGGCGACAGAAAACCCAGCCAGAGAGTTGACTCCAAGCCCCGCGAGGGCGCACCGCTTCAGGACGAGGCAACCGTTTCCCTCTACACAAAAATCGAACTGTAATACAAGAAAGCGGAAGATAACTTCCGCTTTTTATTTTTAAAAAACTGTTGAAATTACTTTAGTATGACAGTATAATAAAGATGAATACAGAAAGCCCCTCGGGCAAATTGAATTGGAGGAGAAAGTATGAAAAAGCTTTTTGCACTTTTGTTGGTGCTTTCGATGGCACTCTCCCTTGCAGCTTGCGGCGGCAGTACCGAAGAAGTCAGCAGCGAAAGCAGCGGCTACACAAATACTATTCAAATAGCGGTCGATGAGGCGCTCACCGCTCTGAAAAACTATGACAGTGAGAGCATTTCAAAATACTTTGAGGGTACGGCACTGAGCGAGCAGACCCTGAACGCAACCGGCTTTGAAAAGGCAAAGACAATCTTCTCGAGTTTCTCGTGGGAGCTTCACAACGTAGTTGCCGACGGTGACCAGTTCTATTTAAAGACAGACCTCACCTTTGTCAGCCTTCTTGACGCTATGTCAGAAATTACCAAAGAGATAAATGAAAAAGCCAAAAACGGCGAGATGATTGAAGACCTTGACGGATATGCTCTCTTGCGTTTGCAGGAGATGGTGGAGGACACTCAAACCCCGACCGTAACGGTTCCCACCGAGTTTATACTCAAAAGAATGGACAACAGATGGGTCATAACAAACGGCGATATCCTCCTCACAATGTTCTCCGTAAGGCTTGGCGACACCTTCGAGGACGAAAAATAAACCTGAAAAAATATTTCCGATAGTATATAATGATAGAGTAAAGACAATTGAACAGGGAGAAATTAAAATGAAAAAGTTACTTGCTTTAGTTTTGGCGCTCATATTTATACTTTCCTTTGCCGCTTGCGGTGGGGACGATACACCTGTTTCTTCCGAGAAAATATCCTCTGTCGAAAGCTCAGAGGAGCCGGTTGATGAAACCGAAGCTGCAACTACTGCCCTCGAAAACGCCCTCAAGGCAACCGCCGAACTCGATTATGAGGGAATTGCAAAATACTACGAGGACCCCTTTGTGACAAAAGAAGCATTGGAATATCTCGGCGAATCCGGAAAAATCGTTGAGCTCTTTATCAAAAAAGCACAGGCAAGGGTTTCAAGCTGCAAACAAACCGATGAAGAAACCGCCACAACAACTATAGAACTCTCGGTAGTAGATTTTGGAAAACTCGTCAATGAGCTTTCTCCAAAGCTGATGGAAAAGGTCGAGAATATGGATGCGGAAAATATGACCCAAGAGCAGATGGTAGAGCTCCAGCTCTACTCTTTCGGACTTATCGAAGAGGCGTTTAAGGGTGATGTATCAACCGTTTCCAAAACTATCAAAATGGAACTCAAGAAGATAGACGGCGAGTGGAAGGTTTCCGACTACGATGAATTGTATGACGCAATCCTCGGTGAACTCGAAACCGCATTCTCCTATATGCAGTAAGGACTTGCACCGTGCGCCCGCTTAAATAACGGAAAACGGACAGAGAATCCCACATTCTCTGTCTTTTTTTGTTGACAGCATCAAACCAAACGATAACCGTAGGGGCGTGCATCGCGCGCCCGTCTATAACAGAATAAATCTCTACAAGCGGGCGACCAATGGTCGCCCCTACTTTTTTGTTGAATTTCGGTAATAGTTGGTGTATAATGATATGATAGAGAAAAAGTGAGATGGCAGCTAACGCAAAAGCCAAATAATCTCGCAGTGCGCTAAATTGACGCCAATACGGCACAGCTAAATAGTTGCTTCGCAACAGCTAAAGAAAAGGAGAAGCAAAATGTCCATTGAAAAGGTAAAAGCATACTTCGAACAGTTTGGAATGAAGGACAAGATTATAGAGCTCGAAACCTCGAGCGCGACGGTTGAACTTGCGGCGCAGGCGCTCGGAGTTGCCCCCGAGAGAATTGCAAAGACACTCTCGTTTATGGTTGGCGAAACGGTGACGCTCGTAGTCGCAGCAGGCGATGCGAGAATCGACAACCCGAAGTATAAAGCGACCTTTCACACCAAGGCGACAATGCTCTCCCGCGACGAAGCCGAGGAGAAAATAGGTCACGCGGTCGGCGGAGTCTGCCCCTTTGCAGTAAATGACGGGGTAGAGGTGTGGCTCGACGAATCTCTGAAAAGATTTGAAACAGTTTTCCCCGCCGCAGGAAGCTCCAACAGCGCAATCGAGCTCACCCTCGAAGAGCTCGAAAAGTACTCGAACGCAAAAGGCTGGGTGGACGTCAGCAAATGATCTTTTCGTTTCACGAAAAATGATGTATTGCTACGCAACAACGATGTTTCACTTCGTGAAATGAAGTGTGCCAAAGGCACAATTATGTACAGTTTTGCAAAGCAAAACTACCAAATAGAACATTTTGCTTTGCGTCAGCTGCGAAAGGAGAAGAAAATGGCACGAAAGCTTAGAAAAAGTATTAAAATCAGCATTGTGGTTTTTATATCAGTGGCGGTTTTGACCCCTGTTTTTTGGCTTTTGAACCGATACAATCTCCTTCCGCAAAAGACCTACACCGCTGAAAAGTTTGGCATCGAAACGGTGAAAAGCGAGGTCGATTTCAACCAAAACGGAGTTGACGACTACACCGACATACTGCTCGGTGCCCGCAAGGATGCCGAAAATCACCCTGTCTACAATTCCGCATACTACGCAGGTGGCTACCCGCCCGATGACATCGGAGTTTGCACCGACGTTGTTTGGAGAGCCTTTAAAAATGCAGGCTACTCGCTTCGCGATATGGTGGATAGAGATATCTTCAACAACCCCGATGACTACCCCGCGGCAAATCCAAGGGATAACAATATAGACTTTCGCCGAGTGCGAAACCTGCGCGTGTTCTTTGAAAAATACGCCCAAAAGCTCACAAACGACACCGAACAAATTGCCGAGTGGCAACCCGGTGACATCGTCATTTTTGGAAACGACAAACACATCGGAATCGTGTCCGACAAACGCACTCGCGACGGCAAAACCTATATAATCCACAACGGCGGTCAGCCAATGCGCGAGGAAAACTACCTCAAACGCGGCGAGGTCACAGGCCACTACCGCTTCGACGCATCGAAGATAGACGAAGAAGTGCTAGTAGCATGGGAATAAGTTGAAAACAACATACAAAAAGTATAAATATATACAAAATATACACAGAGTATAAGGATAGAAGGAAATAGTTGCTTCGCGACAATTATTATCTCTCCCTCCGCAAAGCGAGATAGCTAAATGCACCTTCGGTGCGCTAAATAGCGACTAAAGTCGCAGATAAATGGCATCGCCATTTGAAAGGGTGAAAACTATGGCAGAAAAGACAATAGCAGCGATTTCCACGCCGTATGCCGCAGGAGGCATAGGCGTTATAAGAGTTTCGGGCGAGGATGCGCTTTCCATCTGCGAGAGGGTTTTCCGCCCTGTTTCAAACAAGAAAATTTCCGAAATGCAGGGCTACACAGCCACCTATGGCACGGTTTTTGACGAAACCGACATTGACGACGCGGTGCTGCTCGTTTTCCGCGCCCCAAAGAGCTACACGGGCGAGGACGTCTGTGAAATCAGCTGTCACGGCGGACTTTTGGTGCTTGAAAAGACTCTTCAGGCGCTTATAAAAGCAGGTGCCGAGCCCGCAGGCCCAGGTGAATTTACAAAACGAGCCTTTCTAAACGGAAAGATGACCCTGACCCAAGCCGAGTCGGTTGCCGACACCATAAACGCGCAGGGGATTCAGGCGATGAGCGCGGCGCTTGCGGCGCGCGAGGGTGCACTTTTCAAGAGAATTACCGCCACAAACAAAAAGCTTTTGGGCGTTTCGGCACATCTTTCCGCGTGGATTGACTATCCCGACGAGGAGATTGAGGACATCGGACTCTCTGATTTCGAAGAAACCGTAAACGAGGCTATAAAGGAGCTCGAAGCGCTTGAACAGAGCTTTTACACCGGCAGAGTTATGCGCGAGGGTATAAGAACCGCCATCGTCGGAAAACCAAATGTTGGCAAATCGACGTTGATGAATCTGCTTTCGGGCTACAAGCGAAGCATCGTCACCGATATCGCGGGAACAACCCGCGACGTAATCGAAGAAACCGTGCGACTTGGCAAGGTTATTCTCCGCCTTGCAGACACTGCGGGAATCCGCGAAACCGACGACACCGTCGAGAGAATGGGTGTCGAGCTCGCCGAAGAGAACATCAAAAACGCCGACCTCATACTCGCAGTGTTTGACATCTCCGCACCGCTCGACGAAAACGACAAAAAGATCATCGACGCGATAAAGGGCAGAGCCACCATCGCGGTGGTTAACAAAACCGACCTTGAACACAATGCAGACGTAGAACTTCTCAGAAATGAGTTTGAAAACCTGCTCGAAATGAGCGCAAAGACCGCTGAAAACGCCGACACCCTTGCCGAAATGGCGGACAGAATGTTTGCGACCGACAAGCTCGATACCTCGGCGGGAATTATCGCAAACCAGCGTCAGCTTTCCTGTGTCCGCGAAGCAAAGCAAAGACTTGAAGAGGCGAGGGATTGCCTGACACAAGGCTTCACCCTTGATGCCGCAGATGTGTGTATCAATGCGGCTTCTCAGGCGCTTTTACAGCTCACGGGCGAGAGCGTGACCGATGCGGTAATCAGCGAAGTTTTTGCAAATTTTTGTGTCGGAAAGTAGCCGAGCGCGTCCGGTGGACGATGAAGCGAAGGCTACTTTCGGGAAAAATGCAGAGCTTTGCGAAGCGAGAGCGAGCAAAAGCGACAACATTTTTGACCGGAACAATGTTTGCACAAACTAAAAACCTTTCAAAAGGAGCCATTATGAAAAAGGAAAAAAGATTTATAAAAACCTACTCACAGTCGGGATTTGCAACGGGCGTGGAAATTCTGGTCGATAAGGAAACGGGCGTGAACTATATGTACTGCAGCAGCGGATACGGCGGCGGACTAACCCCGCTTCTCGATAAAGACGGAAAGCCGATAGTTACGCACATCGAGGACGAGAGATAAAACGATGATAAAAAAGGTATTTGAAAAGCACGAAACGCCGTTTTGCATACTTCTGATTGTGTTGTACATCGTGTCAAACTCTTTTTGTATGCAAAACTTCGGTGTCGCAGACCCGAGAAGCGCCATTGTAAATACGGCGCTTTCCGCCCTGCTCGCGCTATTGATAACCGCGCTCAAAAGAGGGAAGTACTACGGCTTTGCAAGGGTAAAGGAGCCCAAAAAATTTTTGTGGTTCGTTCCGCTTGTGCTGATAGTTTCGGTCAATTTCTGGAGCGGAATCAATATAAACCACACCCCGCAGGAGATAATCCTCCACATACTCACCATGCTAAACGTCGGCTTTATCGAAGAGGTGGTTTTCAGGGGCTTTCTGTTTCGGATGATGGCGAAGGACAACCTGAAAATCGCGATTTTGGTAAACTCTCTGACCTTTGGAATCGGGCATATCATAAATCTCTTTAACGGTGCAGACCTTGTTCCGACACTCCTGCAGGTCGGCTATGCGACCGCAGTGGGATACCTTTTCGTGACGATAACCTATAAAAGCGGCTCGATAATACCCTGCATAATCGCGCACTCGCTCAATAACTCCTTCTCGATTTTCAACGCGGAAAACGAGATTTCAACCTACGTTGCTCCCGTGTTTTTGATGATAGTCCCGATAATATACGCAATTTATATAAACAAACAGTATAGAACAACTAAAAATATACATAAAGTATAAATAAACCGCAAAAGAGGTGGCGAAATGCTCGGATATTCGATAATGATACTCGCGGTTTCGGTGCTTTTTACGGTGCTAAGCGTTATGATCTATCGCGGGAACACGAGTCTCATTCACTCCTATCATCAAGAGAAGGTAACCGACCAAAAGGCATACGGCAGAGCCTTTGGCAAGGCGCTTTCGCCCATTGCAATCGGCGCTTTCGTCAGCGGAGTGATTCCGATTTTCGACGGCTCCGAAGCCGCAGCCACAGCCTCGCTCGTGGCACTGGTCGCAGGAATCGTCCTTGCGCTTGTGCTTATAGTGGCGGTGCAGAAAAAATACAACGGCGGGATGTTTTAGCGTTGCTTCGCAACGCGAACTCGGATTTAGTCCGAACGATGTATGCTGTACAGCAAGTGATGTTGCTTTGCAGTGATGTTTTCACTTCGTGAAAGATGAGGGTGAGCGGTATGAAAGCCATTGTAATCGGCTGTCCCGGTTCGGGCAAGACCACCTTTGCGAATAAACTTACACAAAAAACGGGGACAGAGCTGTTTTATTTGGACGCAGTGTGGCATAAACCCGACCGTACCCACATCTCCCGAGAAGAATTTGATAAAATTCTCCCCGAAATTCTAAAAAAAGAGGCGTGGATAATCGACGGCAACTATCAAAGAACGCTTGAAACCCGAATGAAAGCCTGCGACACAGTGTTTTTATTTGACCTGCCGACCGAGATTTGCATACAAGGCGCAATCGAGCGAATCGGAAAGGCAAGACCCGAGATGCCTTGGACAGAAACCGAGCTCGACCCCGAGTTTAAAGAGCAAATCGAAGCTTTCCCGACAAAGAACCGTCCGCAGATATACGAACTGCTTGAAAGATACGGGCAGGGCAGGGAGATTATAATCTTCAAGTCAAGAGCAGAGGCAGACGGGTTCTTGAAATAACGTGGCTTTGCCGTCACAGCTTCGCTACGCAAAAGCCAAACGTTCGCAAAGCGAACGCAAAATTCGGCTGACGCCGAGCTAAATGTGTCCTTGACACGCGAAATAATCTTGCTCTGCGAGACAGCCAAACGCTGTGCCTTTGTCACAACGCACAAGAGGTAAAGATGAACAAGCAAGAGATATACGAATTTTTGAAAAAAGAGGGCGTCTGGCACGAGATCGACGAGCATGAGGCGGTCTATAATATGTCCGAGCTCTCCGAGGTGAGGCTCTCCTATCCCGAATACGATGCGAAAAACCTTTTTGTCCGTGACGACAAGCGCAGAAGCTACTACCTCATCACCGTCAAGGGCGACAAGAGGGTGGATCTCAAGGAGTTTCGCAGAAGCCACGGCACAAAACCGCTCACCTTTGCAAACGCCGACGACCTGATGTCGATTTTAGGACTGATTCCGGGTGCGGTGACACCGCTCGGACTGTTAAACGACACAGAGCACAGGGTCAAATTCTTTTTGGATCGCGAATTTCTCGACGGACAGGCAATAATCGGCGTCCATCCCAACGACAATACCGCGACGGTTTGGCTAAAAACAGCAGACCTGCTCACTATTTTGGAGAAAAACCAAACCGAAGTCGCAGTGGTTGAACTCTAATTTAAAACAATAAGTATAAAGTATATTTTATTATACTGATAGTATATTGTTTCATGGACAGAGCCCGACCGCTCGCAGTGCGAGGAGGAGGGAGGGCGATTGTCGGAAAAAATGCAGAGCGTCACGAGGAGATTTATTGACGAAGTGAGGCGACAACATTTTTGACCGGAACAATGTTCGCACAAATCAAATGTTTCACGTGAAACCAAGCCTCCCTTGTGTAAAGGGAGGTGCCGAGCAACTGCGAGGCGGAGGGATTGTACAATGCAAAGAAAACATAACAAAGAGTTGGTCCCTGTTGCTAAAACTCTAAGAAAAAATATGACAAAAGAGGAAAAGCATCTGTGGTATGATTTCTTGCGTACACATGCCGTTAGATTTTCTCGTCAAAAAGTGCTTGGCAAATATATTGCAGATTTTTACTCTGCTGAGGCAAAACTTGTAATTGAGCTTGACGGTTCTGGTCACTATACAGACGAAGGAAAACTATATGATGCAACAAGGACAGATTTCCTTGAAGAGTACGGGCTGACGGTTATAAGAATACCAAATGCGGAAGTAAATAAAAACTTCCGAGGAGTTTGTGAATATATAAATTATGTTATACAATCCCTCAGTCACCTTCGGTGACAGCTCCCTTTACACAAGGGAGCCTTGGCAAGAAAGCCCTTCGGGCATTGAATTGAGGTAAAAGAATGAACTACAAATTAGAAGACTATGACATAGCCGTTGTTGGCGGCGGACACGCGGGAATCGAGGCGGCGCTTGCGGGTGCAAGACTCGGTTTCAAGACGGTCATTTTCACCATCACCCTCGATGCCATCGCAAATCTGCCCTGCAACCCCTCGATTGGCGGAACTGCGAAGGGTCATTTGGTGCGCGAGATCGACGCTTTGGGCGGCGAGATGGGAAAAGCGGCGGACAAGACCTTTTTGCAGAGCAGAATGCTAAATCGCGGAAAGGGCCCCGCTGTACATAGCCTTCGTGTGCAGACCGACCGCAGACGCTATCACGCGGTAATGAAGCACACCCTTGAAATGCAGGAAAACCTCTTTGTAAAACAAGCGGAGGTCACAGAGATACTTTTTAACGAGGACAAAACCGCTGTTCGTGGCGTTGTTACCCGACTTGGTGCGGAATATGGTGCAAAGGCGGTTATAATCTGTACGGGAACCTATCTTTCGGGCAAGATTTTTGTTGGCGAAGCGTCTTATGACGGCGGCCCCGACGGAGTTTTACCCGCAAAAGCCCTTTCCGACAGCCTTCGTGATGCGGGAATCGAGCTTCGACGTTTCAAAACGGGTACACCCGCGCGTGTAAAGAGAAGCACCATCGACTTTTCCGAGCTCGAGGAGCAAAAAGGCGACGAGCCCGTAGTGCCGTTTTCCTTTGAAACCACCGAGAAGCTTGAAAACAAAACAGTTTGCCACGTGACCTACACAAACGAGAAGACCCACGAGGTGATTCGCGCAAATCTCCACCGCTCACCGCTCTATAGCGGACTTATCGAGGGTGTAGGTCCGCGCTACTGCCCGAGTATCGAAGACAAAGTAGTCCGTTTCTCCGAAAAACCGCGCCACCAGCTGTTTATCGAACCGATGGGAGAGGAAACCGAGGAGATGTATCTGCAGGGAATGTCCTCGTCACTTCCCGAGGACGTACAGATTGCGATGTACCGCACGGTAAAAGGACTCGAGAACGTCGAGATAATGCGAAATGCCTATGCCATCGAGTATGACTGCTGCAATCCGCTCGACCTTTACCCGACCCTCGAATTCAAAAAAATCAAAGGCTTGTATGGTGCAGGACAGTTCAACGGCACTTCGGGCTATGAAGAAGCCGCCGCACAAGGACTTGTTGCAGGAATCAACGCGGCGAGAGCGCTTTCGGGCAAGGACCCCGCAATATTCACCCGCGACAATTCTTATATCGGTACGCTAATCGACGATTTGACCACAAAGGGTTGCTCCGACCCTTATAGAATGATGACATCGCGTTCGGAATACCGCCTTGTTCTTCGTCAGGACAATGCCGACGAGCGTTTGACCCCCATCGGTCACGAAATCGGACTCATTACGGACGAGCGTTTTGAAAAGTTTCACGTGAAACAAGAGCAAATCCAAGCGGAAATCGAGCGCTTGGAGTCAACTTCGATACCGCCGAGCAACGAGCTCAATATAATTCTCGAGGAAAAGGGGACTGCACCCGTGAAAACGGGAATCAGACTCGCAGACCTCATCCGCAGACCGCAGATTTCCTACTTTGATTTGACCCAGTTTGATACAACCCGCCCCGAGCTCGACTCCGCCGTCTGCGAGCAGGCTGAAATCAAGATAAAATATGAGGGCTATATCGAGAAGCAGACAAGACAGGCAGAGCAGATGAAACGGCTCGAGAAGCGGCTTCTCCCTCCCGACCTCGATTATAGCACCGTCAAGGGACTTCGTCTTGAGGCGCAGGAAAAGCTCAACCGAGTCAAACCCCTCAATATCGGTCAGGCTTCGAGAATTTCGGGCGTAAACCCCGCAGATATTTCAGTTTTGCTCATCAGAATGAGCGGAAACGAGGACTTGAATGATTGACAAAACCCTTTTGACCAAAAAATGTGCGGAATTTGGCGTGGAAATCACCGAAACCACCGCCGACAAGCTCGATATTTATGCCGAATTTCTGGTAGAATATAACGAAAACGTGAATCTGACCGCTATCACCGACCCTGAGGGCATCGCGATAAAGCATTTTGCAGACTCCATTGTGCCTTTTGGCGAAATCGAAACGAATGGACTTTCGGTAATCGATGTCGGCACGGGCGCGGGATTCCCGTCTGTGCCCTTGAAAACTCACGACGAGAGCATAAAGCTCACGCTTTTGGACAGCCTCAACAAAAGAATTGTCTTTTTGCAGAAGCTTTGCGAGAAAATGGGACTCGAAGACGTGAAATTCGTCCACGGCAGAGCCGAAGAGGTGGGCAGAAAACCCGAATTTCGCGAGAAATATGACATTGCGACCGCAAGAGCGGTGGCATCTCTCAGAGAACTCGCAGAATACTGCCTTCCTTTTGTAAAGGTTGGCGGAATCTTCGTTTCCCTCAAGGGCGGAGACTGCGAGGCCGAGATTGACGAGGCAAAAAACGCGATAAAGCTCCTCGGAGGCAGGATTGTCGACGTGAAAAAGTACAAGCTTTCTGACGATGCAAACCGCAGTGTGATAATTATACAAAAGGTCTCTCAAACTCCGACAAAATACCCCAGACAGTCCGCCAAAATCGCAAAATCCCCATTATAATTTAATAGAAATACCGCTTTTGTGTCCGACTGTGTCGACCGAAAAAGATGGGAAAATTTGTTCCTTCGTGTTACAATTTACACGAAGGAATTTTTGTTGCAAGGCAAAAACCGCCCGCTTTTGTGGGTCGAGCAACGAGTTTGGAGGGACAGATGTGACAATATTTAAGGATAAGAAATCTAAAGAACAGACAATAGTGCAGATAGCGATAGACGAGGTTTTTCCGAGCCCGTTTCAGCCGAGAAAGACCTTTGACGAGGACAAGCTTTCAGAGCTTTCGCAGAGCATTAAGGAAAATGGAATTCTGCAGCCTCTCACGGTCAGAAAAACGAAAAACGGCTATGAGCTCGTGGCAGGGGAAAGAAGACTGAGAGCCTCTAAAATAGCGGGTTTATCGACAGTTCCGTGCATCGTTTGTGACTATGACGACACGCAGTCGGCGGTGTTTGCGGTGCTCGAAAATCTGCAGAGAAAAGACCTCAATTTCTTCGAGGAGGCAGAGGGAATTTCGATGCTTATAAACACCTTGGGATTGACGCAGGAGGAGGTCGCAAAACGCCTTGGAAAGTCACAGCCTGCGATAGCCAACAAGCTAAGAATTCTAAAAATCTGCGACCGCCAAAAAGAGATAATAATCGAAGCGGGACTCACCGAAAGACACGCGAGAGCACTTTTGAAAATCGACAGCACAGAGCTTCGCGACAGGACACTTGCCTACGTTGTCCTAAAGAAATTCAACGTAGCGCAGACCGAGGATTTTATCAAGCATCTTTTGGAGGATTCCACCGCCGACAAAAAGAAGGAAAGACTTGTGGTGGTGCGCGATGTGCGCCTTTTCGCAAACACCATCCAAAAGGCGATAATGCTGATGCAACAATCGGGTATCGACGCCCAGAGCACCAAGCGCGAGGGCGAAAATTTTATTGAATATGTGGTGCGCATCCCCAAAAGCCAGAACTATAAGGTTGTAGCGAAGTAGAAAGAGCGAGACAACGGGAGCTGCGATAAAGCAGGTCAACCAAACGATGTTTGTCCTCACGGGCAAGAGATATTGCCTTCGGCAAAACTAATGTAGGGGCGTTCATCGAACGCCCGCGGGCGACCATTGGTCGCCCCTACAATAATGTTGACAAAACCTGCTCTACGGTAGGTGCAAAAACAAAAGCGACGCTCTATTCAAGCGTCGCTTTCATCTTCAAATTAAAGTTGTGCGTGTTCGAACAACTTGCTCAGAGGAGTCTTGATAGCCACAGAAAGTTCAAATAGCATATCAAGGGAAATGCCGGTGTTTGCGTTTTCGATTCTGCTTATGGTTTCATAGCTGATGTTCATTGTATCTGCAACGTCTTGCTGTGTAAGTCCGTTGAGTTTCCTGAAATAGCTGACCGACAGACCTAAATTTCTATACTTTTCATAGTTTTTATCGTTCATCATTCATCACCACATATATTATATTATGCATAGCGAGTTGACTTAATGACATAGTATGATATATAATTGAGTTGCTAGGTCAAATAAAAGAGGAGATGTGTAGAAATGATGTCAATTATTCAAGAAAGTTTTCACGAAATTGAAAAGAGGTTTGACGAACAAGCGCTTGGGGAGTTTATTTCCTGCGACTACAAAGACCTGAGCGGATATCACTTCGGGTTGGGGCTGTGGATAAGAAATCACCTTCTTGCAGAGAACAACAAGCTGAAATCTCTGTTTGTAACCGGCGGGGTCACGAGCAACGACGACATATCCGCCTTGATTATAAGGCTTTTTTACATATACGAGAGGAACAAACGACTTGGCAAATGAAACGCTTTACACGGACGAGAATATCTCGTCCGTGTTTCACGTGGAACGAAAGGAGTGAATCGCCCTGTCGGGCATAAATCGAGGACTTTGTCCTCGTGAATCTTCGCTATCGCTCAATGAATTGCACCTACGGTGCATTTTCGCCGACTAAAATTGAAATTTTAGTCGGCGAACCCCTTTAATTTTGCGAAATAATGTGATATACTCTTTTATATATGAAAGCAAAGCTTTCAATTCATGTTGCAAAGCAACGATTCTTGGCACAGAGTGCCGATTCACGAAATCTTTGATTTCGATTCATTATGAATTGCGACTGTCGTCGCATGAATTGACTATCGCCGTGAATTGCCCTGATGGGCATGAATTGTGCCTTTGGCACATTAAAACGATGTGTTGCAATGCAAAGGAGGGGAAACTATGGGCAAGATAATCGCCATCGCCAACCAAAAGGGCGGAGTCGGAAAGACCACAACGGCGGTAAATCTCGCGGCGGCTGTCGGAGCAAAGGGAAAAAAGGTGCTTTTGGTCGACGTTGACCCGCAGGGAAATGCCACAAGCGGATTTGGCATCAGCAGAAGAATGACCGAGGTTTCCACCTACGACGTGCTAATCGGTCAGACCGAGCCGCACGAAGCGATAGTAAACACCAACTACAACGGCGTGGACATCATCCCGTCGAGTATGCAGCTCGCGGGTGCAGAGGTCGAGCTCGTTGCGTTAAATGACCGCACAAATCGGCTTAAAAAGGCGCTTTTTGACGTAAAGGACAGATACGATTTCATATTTATAGACTGTCCCCCGTCTTTGGGACTCATCACCCTCAACTCCTTCACCGCGTCCGACTCGGTGCTGGTGCCGATTCAATGCGAATACTACGCGCTTGAGGGACTTTCACAGCTGATTTCCACTATCCGTCAAGTTAAACGCCTTTACAACCCCCACATAGATATTTCGGGTGTACTGCTCACGATGTACGATGGCAGACTCAACCTCACGTCGCAGGTAGTCGACGAGGTCAAGAAGTATATGCCCAAAAAAATATACAAAACCACCATTCCGCGAAATGTCAGGCTTTCCGAAGCGCCGAGCTACGGTCAGCCGGTAATGTACTATGACAGAGCCTCAAAGGGTGCGAGAGCGTATGAGGAGCTGGCGGATGAGTTTATAGCTAGAGAAAGGGCGTGAACAGATGGCTATGAAAAAAGGCGGTCTCGGAAAGGGACTTGACGCACTTTTCGCGGACAATGCCGCAGAAAACGGCAAGGACGTCAGCACCTTGAGAATTTCCGACATCGAGCCCAACCGCGACCAACCGCGAAAGGATTTTGACGAGGAAGCAATGCTTCAGCTTGCCGATTCCATCCGTGAACACGGCGTTTTACAGCCGATTTTGGTTCGTCCTATCGACACCGACCGCTTCCAGATAGTCGCGGGAGAGCGCCGTTGGAGAGCGTCGAGAATGGCAGGGCTCACCGAAATCCCCGCAGTTGTCCGCGAGATGACCGAGGACGAGATGATGCAGCTTGCGATGATAGAAAACCTACAACGCGAGGATTTGAATGCCATTGAGGAGGCGCTTGGATACAAGCTTCTCATCGATAGATACGCTATGACACAGGACGAGGTGGCAAAGCGCGTTGGTCGCTCCCGACCCGCCGTTGCAAACTCACTCCGACTACTAAATCTACCCGAAAAAACCGCAAAGCTCGTTCGAAACGGTGACCTCTCCGCAGGTCACGCGAGAGCACTTCTCTCAGCAGAGGACGAGAAGACGATAGATGAGCTCGCAGAAAAGATAGTCAAAACGGGAATGTCGGTGCGCGAGGTCGAAAGGGCAGTAAAACCCAAGCTTGAAAAGACTTCGAAGACCCCTGCAACCACAATTCAGCTCGAAAAGGACGTCCTCTTCTGCAAAGAGGTTGAAACCGCGCTCACTACAGAGCTTGGCAGACGCGTTACCGTATCACCCACAGCAAACGGTGGTACAATAACAATAGAATTTTTCTCACAGCAGGACCTCGGCGACATCGCAAAGAAGCTCTGTAAGTGAACAAAGGAGATATACAAATGTTAGACATCAAACTCGTAAGAAGCAACCCCGATGCCGTTAGAGCAGGTATGGCAAAACGCGGCAAGAATATGGACCAGTTCATCGACGAGGTTATCGCCATTGACGAACAGCGCCGAGAGATAAGCTCCAATGCAGACGCTATGAAGGCTGAGCAGAACAAGGTCAGCAAGATGATTCCTCAGATGAAGAAGGAAGGCAAGGACACAGCCCCCATCTTCGCTGAGATGAAGGAGCTTTCCGCAAAGATAAAGGAATGTGACGAGAAGATTGCCGAGCTCGAGGAAAAGCAGAAGACAATCCTCTTAAATATCCCCAACATCCCCCACGAGAGCGTTCCCGCGGGTGTTGACGATTCCCAAAATCCCGTAATGCGCACCTGGGGAGAGCCCAGAAAGTTCGATTTCGAGCCCAAGGCGCATTGGGACATCGGCGAGGCGCTTGATATCCTCGACCCCGAAACCGCCGCAAAGGTAACAGGCGCGAGATTCCACTTCTATAAAGGCCTCGGCGCAAGACTCGAGAGAGCGGTAATCAACTTCTACCTCGACCTGCACACCTCAAACGGCTATACCGAGATTTTCCCGCCCTTTATGGTAAATAGAGCTTCTATGACCGGCACAGGACAGCTTCCGAAGTTCGAAGAAGACGCATTCAAGCTCGCTTCTCCCGACTATTTCCTCATTCCTACTGCCGAAGTTCCCGTAACAAATATGCACCGCGACGAGATTCTCGACGGTGCAAAGCTTCCCAAAAAGTACTGCGCATACTCCGCTTGCTTCAGAGCAGAGGCGGGTTCTGCGGGTAGAGATACACGCGGACTCATCCGTCAGCATCAGTTCAATAAGGTTGAGCTTGTTAAGTTCGCTAAACCCGAGGAATCCTACGACGAGCTCGAAAAGCTTACAAACGACGCAGAACGCGCGCTTCAGATACTCGGCCTGCCCCATAGAGTAGTAACCCTCTGCGGCGGCGATTTGGGCTTCTCCTCTGCAAAGACCTATGATATCGAGGTTTGGCTGCCGTCCTATAATACCTATAAGGAGATTTCCTCCTGCTCCAACTTCGAGGACTATCAGGCAAGAAGAGCGTCCATAAGATTCAAGGACGACGTAAAGGGCAAGGCACAGCTCGTGCACACCCTCAACGGCTCGGGACTTGCAATCGGCAGAACAGTAGCCGCAATTCTGGAGAACTACCAGAACGCAGACGGCTCTGTCACCGTCCCCGAGGCACTCAGAAAGTATATGGGCTGCGACGTAATAAAGTAACCCGTGGTTACTTTATCAGCTAAATTCACCTAACGGTGAGCTAAATAGACCTGCGGTCAGCTAAATATCACTCCGCGAAGCTAAATGTTGCTTCGCAACGCTAACGGGTGAATTTAATTTAGCGATTTCGAAGAAATCATTTAGCTATCGAGCAAAAGCGAGATTATTTCGCTGTGCCAACGGCACTATTTCACTAAAAACACCACTAAAATCCGCCGTCTTCGTTCGAAGACGGCGGTTTTGTG
>JAZSNN010000004.1:0-2255 GCA_045536425.1 Oscillospiraceae bacterium | reverse complement strand
GGTATGTGGGCGACGCCTTCTTCGGGCGTGAGGACAAACTGCCGTATCTTGTCTTTGGCTATGGTGGTGTTAGTTTCTAAGTAGGCGATGAGCGACTCCTGGCACATGTAGCGCACTATCTCTTTCGGGGTGTAGAAGGCTCCTTTGTCTTTGTTGTCTTCGAGGAGGTTTTCGAAAATCTTGCCGAGCATCTCGGGATCTACTCCTACTTCGGCGTCGTTGGGGTCGTTTTCGTCGATGGTGAAGTTGTATTCGCTGAAGAACTGGAAGAGTCGTTGGAAATATTCGGCGGGGAAACGGCTTTCGGGTTCGTCGGTGTCGTCGCGTTCGAAGAGTCCGCCGTTGAGATATGGTATGTCTCGCCATTCGTGGAGGAGGTTTTTGTCCCAGCCATATTTCGTAAACAGGGCTTCACGTTCGGCGGGTTTGGTGTTGAGGACGCCAAAGAACAATGGTTCAAGGACGGAGTCTAAGTAGTCGTTTTTGTATGCTGAGTTCTGAAACATATTCTGCATATAGTTGAGGTCGCCGCACATCCAGCCTTTGCGTTGCAGGAAGTGTAGGAATGTGATGCGTCCCATCATCTTCTTGATGTAGTCGCGTATCTTTTTCTCGTCGTGGTTGAAGGCTTGCATGAGTTTGTCGTTGGGTTCGCCGAGTTTCTTTTCTTCCCACTTGCTTCCCGACTTGACGAATCGTTTGCCGGTGATGTATTGGATGAAATCGGCGTATTGCTCGCGGTATTTGTCGAAGAACTCGTCGGAGAGAGCCTCGACGGAGAAGGCTGTCATGAGGTTCTCGAAGGTGATGCCTTTTTTCTGAAGTATGGCGAAGCGTTCGATGGGTGTCTTGTAGAGCAGGTCGGGGTAGCCGAAGACGTAGGTGTAGCGTTTTGGCGCGGTGGCTTTACCTTTGATGTCGCTGATGAATGACAGTCGCCATGGGGAGGAATCGGGATTTGGGAGCGAGGACGGGTGCGGGGAGCGAGTGTTGGGATCGGGATTTGGGAGCGAGGACGGGGTCTCGTTGAAGATGACGAGGGCGGCGTCGAACTCTCCCCATCGTGGGTTGGTGAAGTTTCTTACTAAACGTCGCAGTCCTACGCGGCGGTTGGCAACGGAGCCTCGTCGTATGTTGAAGATGAAGAATCCGATGCGGTAGTAGTCGGCGGTGGCTACGTTGCCGAGATAGTAGCCTTCTTCGTCGGTGTCGTCGTTGATCTTCTCGGGCGTGACTTTTAACTCGCTCGCCTTGAAGATGTCGTGCAGGAGATTATACCATCGGTTTATATCGAAAGGTGATTGGAAAGTATTTCTTAATTGTTCGGAGGTCATGGGGTACATTTTTTGTCTCTCGCAAAGGCGCAAAGTTCGCAAAGTTCATTATGAATGTTAGCGTTCTCAGCGTCTCTGCGAGCTATTGTTAATACTTAATTTCTGTTGACTGTTGACTGTTGTCCGTTGTCATAATAAATGTTTCTGATATTATTATTTGCGGGTCGGTTGTGTGGTTTGTTTGTTGTTGTTTGTTGTATGTGTGGTATTCTTTGATGAGTGTCTCTATTTTTCTGAGGAGTGTGTATTCGTCTTGTTTTATTTTGAGACGGTCGTTTTTGTATTCGCGTGCGAGTGTCTTGAGGTGACGCGGGAGTTGTGAGTATATTCCTTCGTTTATGTATGTGATGAGCGTGGTGCAGTGCTTGCGTAGTTCGTCGTCGGTGGTTATCTGCATTATGGTGCGAAGGAATTTGTTGGCTTCCAAAGAGCTTTTGTCTAAGTCGTTGCGGTTTGCTGATGTGGTGTCGGCGGCTTCGACGTATTCTTTGGTGTAGAGTTCTAAGGCTTTGTTGACGTGATTGTAATGTGAGGTGTTTTTGTCGAAGGGTATCGCTTTTTCTTGTGGCGTGGCTTTGAGGTAGCTGACGGCTTCTAAGAAGTCGATGGCTTGGACGCCTTTGTCGTCGGCGAGGTAGAACTCGGTCTTGACATCGGAGGAGATAAAAATTATTGTTTTTGGGTCAACAGACAACGGACAACAGTCAACAGACTTCGTTGTCGATGCTTGTGTTTGTTGAGACGTGTCAACAACCTCTTGTTTATGTTTTATAGGTGTTGTTGACGCGTCTCTACAGAGGCGGGTTTTCATGGGGAGGTTTTTTATTTTGTGGTATAGTTTGCGGTTGGTGTTGTAGAGTTCGCGTACTTCGCGGAGGAGGGCTATCTTCTTGTCGATGTTGTCTTTGACGGTGTTGTCGT
>JAZSNN010000005.1:0-42306 GCA_045536425.1 Oscillospiraceae bacterium | reverse complement strand
GACAGGGGACGTTCTATCATCTCGCCTGCTGCAACAAGCACGGCGGTATCGTAGTCAAGCTGGCGGATTATTCCCATTAGGTTATCCTTTCCGAAGTCTCTTTATGAGAGCATCTTCTTTAATTTGTAAAGCTCGTTCATCGCCTCGATAGGCGTGAGCGTGTCAAGGCTTATCTCGCGGATGGTGCTCGCAGCATTCATGGCGAGAAGCATCTCAACGGTCATTTCGTCCGCAATTTGGGGCTCTTTTGTAACTTCACGCACGACGCGAGCCTCGCCTGATTCGATCTCCTCGAGAATCACCTTTGCGCGTTTTATAACCTCATTTGGAACTCCGGCAAGCTTCGCAACCTCGATTCCGTAGCTGTCGTCTGCCGCCCCCTTGATAATGCGACGAAGGAAGGTGATATCGTCACCGCGCTTTTTAACTGCAATGTTGTAATTCTTGACGCAATCGAGCTCGTCCTCCATCGAGGTCAGTTCGTGATAGTGGGTCGCAAAAAGGGTCTTTGCGCCAATCTTTTTCGGGTCTGCGATATACTCAACGACCGCTCTGGCAATACTCATTCCGTCAAAGGTAGACGTGCCTCTGCCAACCTCGTCGAGAATAACAAGACTCTTTGAGGTGGCGTTTTTGAGTATCATCGAAACCTCGTTCATCTCGACCATAAATGTAGATTGTCCTGAGGACAAGTCGTCTGATGCACCAACACGGGTGAAGATGCTGTCAACCACGCCGATAGTAGCGGAAGAAGCGGGGACGAATGAACCTACCTGCGCCATAAGAACGATGAGAGCAACCTGACGCATATAGGTGGATTTACCCGCCATATTGGGACCTGTGATTATCGAAATGCGGTCAGCTGAGTTGTTGAGCGTCGTGTCGTTTGCAACAAAGGGAACGTCCTTCAGAATGCTTTCAACAACGGGATGTCTGCCGTCTTTTATTATAATTTCAGAGCCCATAGTGATGGTCGGACGGACGAATCCGTTTGAGAGCGCCACCTGAGCGAGTGAAACGAAAACGTCGAGGTGTGCAATGCTTTCAGCAGTTTTTTGTACTCTGAAAAGCTGTTCGCCAACGTATGTGCGAACCTTGGAAAATTCCTCGTGCTCAAGCTCGATAATCTGCGTGCTTGCGGAAAGAATCTTTCCTTCGAGGGTTTTCAGTTCCTCGGTTATGTATCTCTCACAGTTTGCGAGAGTTTGTTTTCTGATATAGTGATCGGGAACCATATCCATAAAGGACTTTGTAACCTCGATATAATAACCAAAGACTCGGTTATAACCTATCTTTAGGTTTTTGATTCCCGTATTTTCCTTTTCCTGTGCTTCGATAGCGGCAATATACCCCTTTGTGTTTTTGACAAGACTGCGAAGGTCGTCAATAACAGGGCTGTATCCCGCCTTGATAATGTCGCCGTCCTTCAAAATTGCAGGAGCGTTGTCGTCGATTGCATCGCCAATAAGCTTTGCAACGTCGTCGAGCGTGTCAATACCTGCAAAGGTGTCCGCAAGAACGCGGCTCTCGGATTCTGAAAGTCGGGCTTTGATTTCGGGAAGCCTTTCACACGCATACTGCAAAGCCTTCAGCTCTTTTGGGTTTGCGGTGGAATATACAACTCTCGTAATAAGTCTTTCGATATCCGCCATACCCGTCATCAAAAGCGAGAGTTCGCTGCATAAAACGCTGTTTTTGTACAGCTCTTCAACGGCATTCAAGCGCCTTTCGATAAGAGCGGGGTTCAAGAGAGGCTGTTCCAAAAAGCTTCGCATAAGCCTCTTGCCCATAGCGGTTTTGGTTTTGTCAAGCACACCCAAAAGAGAACCTTTTTTCTCTTTAGAGCGCATAGTTTCGGTCACCTCAAGGTTTCTCCTTGCGGTGATGTCGAGATTCATATACCTCGTTTCGTTGTAGAAATTTATCGAGGTGATACGGCAACCGCCGTTCATCTGCACTTTGTCCAGATAGCCAATAAGATTTGCAATGGCGCGCAGAGTCTGTTCGGGAGCAGAGGCGATAGAATCTCTGATTCCCGCGTTTTTAAAAGCAGAAAAGAGAAAATCTCGCATCTCTTCAAAGGCTTGTTCTCCTTCGATAACAGAGCAGGAAGCTCTGATTTTATCGCGCACAAATCCCACTACACCCTTGCATCCCAAGAACTCGCTGTTTGAGATGATTTCGCTCGGCACAAATCTGCCGATTTCGTTGATAAGTCCGCGCTCAACGTCTGCGGCAATGCAGTTAGCATAGATTTCGCCCGTTGAGATGTCGCAGAAACAGATTCCTGCGGTATCACCCTCACGGTGAACCGAGCAGATAAAGTTGTTCTTTTCCTCGTCGAGCATACTGTTCTCGATAACAGTACCGGGGGAAATCACGCGCACAACAGCACGACGGACAATGCCCTTTGCTTGAGCAGGGTTTTCCATCTGCTCACAGATAGCAACGTGATATCCTCGGTCGATGAGCTTTTTGATATAAATCTCAGCGGAATGGTGGGGAATGCCACACATAGGAGCGCGCTCGGGAAGACCGCAGTCTTTGCCCGTCAGCACAAGCTCCAACTCGCTCGAAACAAGCTTCGCGTCCTCGAAGAACATTTCATAAAAGTCTCCGAGGCGGAAGAAAAGTATTTCGTTTTTGTGCTGTTCTTTTATATCTAGATACTGTTGCATCGCGGGAGAAAGACCCACTTGCCCCACCTCCGAAAAGAGATTTTAATTAGTGACAGCCGGAGCAGGAAGAACAACTGCCTGTGCAGGAAGCCTCGGTGTCGATGGTATTGGGGTCCTCGCCGTTAGCAGCACCGGAGATGATGCGGTTTATCTTGTTCATAATAAGGCTCATCTCGTTTGTAGCCTTGTCATATGCTATCATATTTTCGTTTGTCATAATTTTCTGATAAATTTCCTTGAGCTCTGCGTCAGCGGCATTTATCTTATCCTGGTTTCTCTCGGACTCGCTCATAGCCTGATTGAGCTCGATTCTCTTGAGGTTGAACTTGCCAATAAGGTCCTGAAGCTCAGCGTCATTGTCGTTTTTCTCTCTCGCATCATTGAGAGCCTTATAAGCGGGGTCAGCCTGAATGAGCTTTGCAAGCTCTCTTGTTTTTTCGATAATGTTATCCATATCAAAATTCCTTTCTTATATACGTTCTCCAACGACTGCCCAGTTGAAAGCCTTTGTGATTTTAACGTCAACAAACTGACCTATCAAAGACTCGTCGCCTTCAAACTCTGTTATTATATTTGTGTCGGTTCGACCGACCAGTGTACCACTATTTTTGCCAACCGATTCAACGAGAATTCTTTGAACCGTTCCGATAAGCTCGGAAAATCTTTCCTCTGTGATTTTCGACTGAATGTCAAGAAGCTCTCTCAGCCACAGTCCCTTTTCTTTTTCGCTTATCGGATCGTCCATCAAAGCGGCTTTTGTACCGCTTCTCTTTGAATAAACAAAGGTGTACAAAAGATCATACTTGACCCTTTTGATGAGCTCGCACGTCTCTAAAAATTCCTCTCTCGTTTCACCGGGGAAACCTACGATAAGGTCGCTAGAAAAGGAGATGTTTGGAATCTTCTCTTTAGCATACTCAATGAGCGAAAGATAGCTTTCTACGGTATAGCGTCTGTTCATCTCCTTGAGCACTCTGTCGCTACCGCTCTGGACGGGAAGATGCAGATTTTTACATACCTTGTCGCACTCTGCGATGGTGTCGATGAGCTCGCGGGTTGCGTCTTTGGGATGCGAGGTCATAAACCTGATGCGAAAATCTCCGTCAATTGCATTTATCCGCCTCAACAACTCGGAGAAGGTTATGTTTTCTTCAAGACCTTTTCCATACGAGTTTACGTTTTGGCCGAGCAGGGCGATCTCCTTGTACCCTTGTGCAACCAACTCTTTTGCTTCTGCGATTACCGCCTCGCTTGTTCTGCTGCGCTCGCGCCCTCTGACGTAGGGGACAATGCAGTAGGAACAGAAGTTGTCACATCCGTACATAATGGGAAGCCACGCTTTGATGTTGCCCTCGCGCACTACGGGAAGACCCTCTGCAATAAATCCGTCGTGTTCGGAAAAATCGAAGATACGCTTTTTGTTTTCAAAAATGTCACGGAGCATCTCGGGTATTCTGTGTAGAGCGTGTGTGCCGATGACAAGGTCAACAAATGGATAACTCTTTTTTATCTTTTCTGCAATATGCTCCTGCTGTGTCATACAACCGCAAAGGGCAATAACCATATTCGGATTTTCTGCCTTTGCCTTTTTCAGTTGTCCCACGTTTCCAAAAACACGAAGCTCGGCGTTTTCACGAACAGCGCAGGTGTTGAAAAAAACGACATCAGCTTCTGTCGCTTCCCCGGCTTTTTCAAAGCCCATTTCGACCAGCATACCCACAATTTTTTCAGAGTCTGCAGCATTCTGCTGACAACCGAAGCTGTGAACGAAAAAGGTGCGGATTCCGCGCGATTTGAGCTCGGCAGAACGACTGCATATATCGCGGATAATACCGCGCTGTCTTTCGATTTCTTCACCGGAGATGAAGGTTTCTTCTTTTATCAAAAATAACACCCTTAAACGAAAAAATAATCACACTTTATTATACAAAAAAACGACAACAATTTCAATAGTATTAGCATTAAATTTCAAAAAATCGCCCACAATTTTTGTGGGCGATTTTTCTCACAACATTTCTGTGAGTTTTTTGGAAATATCTAAAAATTCTTCGGGCAAAACCTTCAGTATTTCTCGGTCATAGCTCAAAAGTCCGTTTGTCTCGTCCTCAACGTCGGAAACCTGCGTGTAAACTGTGGCACAAAGTCCTTTTTCAATGTGGGGAATGACCTCGTCGAGATAGAGCCTTCTCAGCGCGGCTACAAAGTCCTCTCGTTTTTCAAATTTTCCGTAGCCATAGGTGTTTTCGGTGTTGAAAACGTGACCCGCAGGCTTGTATGAATATCCGCCGAACTCTGAGAGAACAAGGGGCTTTTTCGACGCTTTCATCTTCACCTTTTTGAAGTATATGTGTCTGCTGTCAACCTCGGTTTCGCCGCCCGAAAACCAACCCGAAGCCGAGTCGATAAAGCGGGTAGAATCAATGGCTTTCAGCTTGTGATACATTTCACTACTGCAAAACTGCCCCCACCCCTCGTTAAATATCGTCCAATAACAAATGCAGGGATGATTGTACAGATGCTCTACCGTTTCACACATCGAAATCTCGAACTGCTTTCTCGTTTCAGCGTCGCGGTGCAGTAGCCTGTCATCTAGCTTTTTGAGAAAAACCGTGGGAAGCGCCGTATCTCTGAAAAACGAATATCTGCCGTTATTTACCATATCCTGAAAAACCACCATACCGAGCCTGTCACAGTCATAATAAAACTGCTCGGGCTCGATTTTTATGTGCTTTCTCAGCATATTAAATCCGAGCTTTTTCATCTCGAGAATGTCGTATTCAAAGCCTTTCGGGGTGGCGGGGGTAAACAGTCCGTCACTCCAATATCCTTGGTCCAAAAGTCCGTGGAAAAAGTAGGGCTTGCCGTTTAGACAAAGTCGTTTTATCCCGCCAATTTCGCGGATTTCAAGCGTTCTCAGCGCAAAGTATGACTCTATAAAATCGTCGCCCGTGTCTATCGAAAAATAGTATAAATACGGGTCCTCGGGAGACCAAAATCTCGGGTTTTCAAGCTCTATTTTCACCTTAGAACCTACCATCTCAAAGGCGAGTTTTCCGTCAGGAGTTTCAACTGTAACAGTGCCTTTATCTGCGCCCAAAACAACTATTTCGGCACAGTTTTCTTCGACATCGATTTTCAGCTTTTCGATGTGGTTTTTGTTGACACTTTCAAGCCAAACCGTCTGCCAAATTCCTGTAACGGGGGTATACCACATACCGCCGCGTTTTCTGCACTGCTTTCCATAGGGTAGAACAAAGTCGTTGAGCGTGTCTTTTACAGAAACCTCAAGCACGTTTTTCTCGTCTAGAAAATCTGTGATATCAAAGGAAAAGGGCAGATATCCGCCAACGTGATTGCCAACAAATGCGCCGTTTACAAACACCTCGGTCTTTTGGTCAACTGCGCCAAAATGCAGTATAACACGCTCTTTTACAAACCCGTCGGGAAGCGAGAACTCGGTTTTGTACCAAAGAGTATCGTGATCGGAAAAGGTGGTTTCAACCCCCGAAAGAATCGACTCGGGAGCAAACGGAACAAGAATTTTGTGGGTGTAGACCCTTTCGTTAACAGCAAAATCCCACTCGCCGTTTAAACACAGAAAAGAATCCCTTTTCATCTGCGGACGGGGATAGATGTTCCACGGCTGACCCGATGGGTTTTTACCCTCTTTTGTATAAAGTCTAACGCTCATCTGCGCTCTCCTTTTTCAGCATAATAAACTGCGGAACAAATACCACCGCAAGACAAGCTATCGCAACAAGCGCCGCCAAAAAGATGTTCTCATTAGGAATAAATGAGGTTGTACCGTCGTTGTTGACAACCGTTTCGGCGTTTTTGAGTACCGCCGCACCGATCATAGGTCCTACGATACCCGGAATGAGCACCTGACCGACAATGCGAAGCCCCTGAAACATTCCTGCTTTTCCCGCGGGGGTGTAGTCGCGAATCATAGCGCCGAATACAGCCGAACCGCTCAAGTATCCGCACATCATCAAAAGCGAGCCGACAAAAACAAGCGCGGTGGATTTGAAGAAGAACAAAACGATATATCCTGCGCAGAGAGCCGCAAGGGCGGGGAGGATAGAGGCTTTAAATCCAACCTTGTCATAAACGCGTCCGTAGAGCGCTGTGACAACGGATGCGATTATTATCGCAGGAGCCATTATGAGCACGTAGTCGTCCATCTTGAGCGATACATTGTAGTACAAAATGAGATACGGCATAAAGATCTGTATAGAGATACCAAACACCGCAAAACCCGCGAGTGTTATGTACAGCATACTGTTTTTCTTTATTACAGACGGAGTGAAACCATAGAAAATGTTTTTGAAATAGTTTTTGTTCTCGGGAAGCTTTTGGACGGTTTCTTTTATGAGGAATAGTCCGAGAATACCGATAATAACTACAGTAATACCGATTATCAAAAAGATTGTGACCCAGCTTTCAGATTTGTCGAGGTCAAACGCCATAAATCCGCCGAATACTGCCAGAATAGCCACAAGCGGCATCATAGCATTGATACCTTCTGCGGCACCGCGACCCGAATTGTTTGTTTCGTCTGTGAGCCAAGCGTTGAAGCAGGCATCATTTGCCGATGAACCAAAGAAGGTCATAACGCAGTCCATTATGATGACGAGCGAAACACCCACACTCGCTGCAGAGGTAGCCATCGGGAAGAGCGACCCGATAACGTCTATTCTGATTAACGCAAAGCTCGCGATAGAAATACCCCACAATATGTATCCGCCACATATAAACAGCTTTCGCTTTCCGATTTTGTCGGACAAAGCGCCGATGAAAATTGTCGTCATCGTTGCTGCCACAGCCGAAGCTGCAACCATTGCAGAAATCTGCTCTGCAGTGGCCTGAAACATCTTGTAGATAAATACGTTAAAATACATATTCTCCACAACCCACGCTATCTGTCCTGTGAGCCCAAAGATGACAAGCGCTATCCAAAAGCGCGCAGAAAGTTTACTTTTTCCCATTTTATCACCGTCTTTTCATTATTCTATATTCAAGTATACCAAACAACACATCGATATTGCAATACAAAAATGTGGGCGGTAAATTTTACCGCCCACAAGTCATCTGTTCAGTAGATATATCGAGAAATTTAGATATCCCGCAAATGTCACCCACAATATGTACGGAATCATAAGATACCCCGCGGGTTTTGATATCCTGTAGAATAACACCGCCGTGATAACTATCAAAATCCACAAAGCTACAAGCCAGACAAAAGCCACGAGATACCACTCGAGATTGAAGAAGATGATTGACCAGAAAAAGTTGAAGAAAAGCTGTACTCCATAAAACGCTAGAGCACGAAAAACGGCATCCCTGTCAGCACCTGAGATTAAAACGAGGTATGATGCTATCCCCATAAGTATAAAAAGCAGAGTCCAAACAATCGGAAACAGCCAGGACGGCGGTGAAAGAGCGGGCTTTGCCATAATGTCAAAAGAGTCCATACCGCTTCCCGAAATAATACCCGAAACCGCACCCACCGAAAGCGGAATCAAAAGGCAGGTCAAAAGCTCGGTCCATTTAATTTTCATAATATCACTCCCATCTCTAAAGGTTATGCACAGCACAGGGAGAGTATGAAAAAAGGCGCCTTTTAAAAGGCGTCTTATGGTTTATTTCTGTTTTCCGGTTATCTTGTTTTCGGAATTTTGTATAAGGTTGTAAAGTGAAGAAGCAAAGAGGGGATATGCCTTTGAAAGAGCATCGGTAGTCATCACCAAGTTGTCATCCTCGTTTTTCTTTGCTGTCAATGCTGCCTCAGCCAGTATCTGTGCTTCGCAGTTGTTCATTGCAGAAGCAGTTAAAAGGGAGAAGGAATCCTTAGAAACAGTAAAGAAATTATTGTCGTTCTTTGAAGAAGCGCTATGCATATAACGGAAAACCTTGTAGACCGAGAGCATAAGATAGGAAGAAACCTCTGCGGTCATTGCTTTGTTATTTGTTTTTCTCAGCATATCAAAAAGGATGTTCAAAGAATTAGAAATGAGCTTTTTGTTGAGAACGGGAACCATGCTTCCCTTGAGCGCGTTTTCCTTTCCAACGGTTTCGGGCTCGGGAATGTCCTCTACAGAGATTATAGAGCCGTCTTTTTCGGGGGAACGACCGAGCAGATAATCGCAGGAAACGTTGTAGTAGTCAGCCGCACGAACAAGAAAATCAAGACCGCACTCACGAATACCCTTTTCGTAATGCGACAATAAAGCCTGAGAAATCTCAAGCTCTGCTGCTGCTTTTTTTTGGCTTATTCCTTTTTCTTTACGAAGGAGAGTCAAAACTCTCGGGAAATCCGCCTGCATTCTTGTCGTCCTCCAAGGTTTACGAAAAAACTCGTTGTAATTTGGTATGGGTTTGTGCTATACTTATGTGTATAAAACAGTGCAAATAATATAGCCATGCAGGACACGGCTATACCAAAGCGATATTTAATACAGAATGTATAAATCATTATAGTACAGTGATTTCGATTTGTAAATAGTAAAATGATTATTTTGAAGATATTTGTCGTTTTGTCCAAAATGCACGGCTACAATTTGTTCAAAAATAAAGCTTATTTTTCCAATTTTTAGATTGACAACGGAAAGGAATACAAAAATGCTCACCTACAAAATTCATCTTATAAGACACGGACTTACAAGCGGAAACCTCGAAGGAAGATTTATGGGTCAAAGAGATGACCTTCCCTTATGCGAAGAGGGCAGAAAAGAGATTGAAAAACTCGTCGAGGAGTTTGACTATCCAAAAATACAAAAGCTCTACATAAGTCCAATGAAGCGCTGTCAGGAAACTGCAGATATAATCTATCCAAATACCTTCCGACAGGAAATTGACGACCTCAAGGAATTTGACTTTGGAGACTTCAGCGGAAGAAAGATATCCGAGCTCAAGTCTGAGCCTGATTTTATAAAATTTGTAGAGGGCAAGGAAAACGGGGGACGCGCACCCAACGGTGAGAGCACTACTGAGTTTAATGCGCGTTGCAAAAAGGCTTTGGAAACCATCTTTTATGATATGATGGAAAACAAGATAACAAATGCAGGCGTTGTGGTGCACGGCGGAGTTATAATGAGCCTTTTGTCACAGTTTTCTCTTCCCAGACAAAACTACTACGATTGGGTCGTTGAAAACGGAATGGGCTTTACTGTACTGATGACCCCGCAGATGTGGCTCAGAGACGAAGGCTTTGAGGTGTATCACAAGCTCCCGTATAGAATAATCGAGGACTATTCTGACAATGATAATGATGAATAATCATTGTTCGGAGTTGGTTTGATGAGAAAAACGGCAAGATTACTGTTAAAACGCAGATGGCTCTCGGCGTCACTTGCAACATTAGTGGCGCTGGTAGCGGCGGCAGTATTACCCTTGCCGTATCTTTTTTTATCCGACGAAGTTGCGCTTGTTTCTTCAATAGCGGTTTCTGTTTTTGCATTGCGACCGCTTTTGATGGGACACAAGCGTTGGTGCGCAAAGCTCTCACCGGATAAAAAACCTAGCTTTTTCGAGCTGTTCTACTTTTTTTCAACCCCAAAGCGATACCTGAAAAGTTTTGTGACGGGGGTTGTGGTTTTTCTGCGTACGGTTTTTATCGCTGTGCTTTCGATGTTGCCGTCGGCTTTCTGCTTTTTTCTTGCAAATTGGCTCAAAACACAACCGCAAAACGAAATAACCGAAATATTTATAAACAACTACCTGATTCTCGGAACAGTGGCGGTACCGATGTTTTTTCTGATATTCGTAATATCTGCGCTAAAATCTGTTGCTGCCGAATACTTTGTTGCGGTGGATGATAAGGTGTCGGTACTAACTGCCCTAAAGCAGTCCTCACAGCTTTTAAAACAACGAGGGGGATACCTTTTCAAAACGCTACTTTTTCTAACACCTTTTTGTTTGCTGATTATCCCGATTTTTATAATAATTCCATATTTTGTAACTCTTTTTTCGCAATGTGTAAAAGAATTTGAAAAACAATAAATCACCTCCGTGGACGCTTTGTCATATTATGAGATAAAACGTGTTGCGGAGGTGTTTCTTTGGCTGAGGGTATATTTTGGATATTTATATCATTCTTTGCGGTACTTGGTATTTTGGAGCTTTTTAAAATGCTGGAGGCGTTTATCTGCCGAAAGGAAGCTCAAAAAAATATGCTTCTAATTCCTGTCGGAGACGATTCCGATTCAGGTGCAGAGTGCAGAATACATACGGCGATGGCGGAGTTTTCCGACACCCTGAGCTTGCAAGGCAAGGTGTTTATTGTAGACGTGGGGATGGGCGATAATAACCGTGACGTATGTAGCAGACTGTGCGACCTGTACGGGCTAGAAACCGTTACACCGGACGAACTTGGGGAAACGGTGAAACGTATCTGCCGAAAAAAAGAATGAAGCTGTGCGTTTTTTGCACAGCTTCTTATGTTTATGCCTTTGTTTCGCAGTACAGACAACGATATGAGCCGTCGTCTGTCAGCTTGAAAATATGGTCAAGTTCTTGTTCAACCGAGGTGATACATCTCGGGTTTTTGCATTTTATAACGTTTTTGAGAACCTCGGGCTTTGCGATCTCGAGTTTTTCGACAAGCTTGCCGTCGCGGATGATGTTAACGGTGGCTTTCGGGTCAACAAAACCGATAACGTCAAAATTTACGGGAATATCCGCATCAATTTTGATGATGTCCTTTTTGCCGAGCTTTTTACTGCTGACGTTTTTGATGATAGCTACAGAGCAATCTAGCTGTTCGAGCCCCAAAAGCTCATACAAACGCATACCGCGTCCTGCAGAAATGTGGTCGATGACAACACCGTTATTAATGGAATCTATATTCATATTCTACCCGCCTCCTCTAACAACTTGAGAATGAGAGCCATTCGCATATATTTTCCATAGAGCACCTGCTTGAAGTAGCAAGCGCGAGGGTCGCTGTCTATTGCAACGCTGATTTCGTTTACTCTCGGCAGAGGATGCATAATGCAGAGGTCTTGCTTTGCGTTTTTGAGCTTTTGTGGAGTGAGTATGTAACTGTCCTTGAGTCTGAGATAATCTTCTTCATTGAAGAATCTCTCGCGCTGAACTCTTGTCATATAGAGAATGTCAAGCTCGGGCATAACAGACTCCAGATCGGTTGTCTGCTTGTAGGGAATACCGCGTTTTTTAATAGCCTCGTTCTTGACGTAGCTGGGCACCTTTAGCTCTTCGGGGGAGATAAGCACGAACTTTATACCTTCATAGCGTGACATAGCCTCGATGAGCGAATGGACGGTTCTGCCAAACTTGAGGTCACCGCAGAAGCCGATGGTCAGATTGTCAAAACGGTCCTTTTCGCGATATATAGTGAGCAGGTCCGCAAGTGTCTGTGTCGGATGGTTGTGACCGCCGTCACCCGCGTTTATAACGGGTATTGAAGCATTGTTTGCGGCAACGAGGGGAGCGCCCTCTTTGGGATGGCGCATAGCAATGATATCTGCATAGCAAGAGATTGTCTTTGCTGTGTCGGCAACGCTTTCACCCTTAGCGGCAGAAGAACTCTGTGCCTCGGAAAAACCGATTACGTTTCCGCCAAGCTCATACATAGCCGCCTCAAAGCTCAAACGGGTTCTTGTGGAAGGCTCGAAGAATAGTGTCGCGAGCTTTTTGCCCTTGCATATTTCGCTGTACTTTTTCGGATTTTCAATAATGTCGTTAGCGGTTGCCACAAGCTCGTCTATCTCGGCAACGCTAAGGTCAAGGATACTGATAAGACTTCTCATTTCGGTCCGCCTTTCTAAAAATTTACGCTTTTGCACCGTTGATGGCAAGATAAGCCTTTATTCTGTCAACGTTTTCTTTGTTTTTGGGGTCTTCCTCAAGGTATTCGATGATGTCATATACGTCAACAACGGAGTATACGGGGAAGCCAAACTGCTCCTCGATTTCCTGCATCGCACCTTTTTCTGTCTGTCCTTTTTCCTTGCGGTCAACCATAATGAATGTTGCCGCAACCTTTACGCCCTCAAGGTGTGAAAGGATTTCCATACTCTCGCGGATAGCTGTTCCTGCTGTGATTACGTCTTCGATGATTACAACCTCTTCACCTGCTTGGGGAACATATCCAACGAAAACTCCGCCTTCACCGTGGTCCTTAACTTCCTTGCGGTTGAAGAAGAAGGGAACGTTAAGACCGTTCTTTGCAAGTGCAACTGCAGCAGATACCGCAAGTGAAATTCCCTTGTAAGCAGGGCCATAGAGAACTGCTTTTTTCTCGCCAAGCCTTTGTGTATAGGCTTTCGCATAAAACTCGCCGAGCGTTGCGATGTCGTTTCCGGTTTTTATCATACCGGCATTTATAAAATAGGGGATTTTTCTTCCGGATTTAGCGGTAAAATCACCGAATTTGAGAACGCCTGCGCCCTCTAGAAACTGTATAAATTCTCTCTTATAGCTTTCCATTTTCCGTTCTCCTTTAATTAGTCGCAAAATTCTTCAACACAACGGTTGTATGCTTTGACGGGATCCTCTGCAGCGGTAATGGGTCTGCCTACTACTATGTAGTCAGAGCCGATTTTCTTAGCTTCTGCAGGGGTCATAACGCGCTTTTGGTCACCAACGTCGCCGTCAGCAAAACGCACACCGGGGGTAACTGTAACGAAATCCTTGCCGCAGGTTTCGTGAACCTTTCCGGCTTCGAGGGGAGAGCAAACAACTCCGTCGAGTCCTGCAACCATAGCGTTGTGCGCATAGTGCATAACAACACGGTCGATAGGCTCTTTTATGAGAAGGTCGTTTTCCATTCTCTCTTGATCTGTGGAGGTGAGCTGTGTAACTGCGATGAGCAGAGGTCTTGTGCCATCGGGACGTGTAAGACCCTCGAGCCCTGCCTGCATCATAGAGATTGTTCCGCCTGCGTGGAGATTTGTCATATCAACGTCAAGATTAGACAAAACCGCCATAGATTTTTTAACGGTATTGGGAATGTCGTGAAGCTTCAAATCAAGGAAGATTTTGTGTCCGCGCTTTTTGATTTCCTTTACGATGCTCGGTCCTTCCGCATAGAAAAGCTCCATACCAATCTTAACAAAGGGCTTTCTTCCTGTGAATTTGTCAAGGAAAGAGAAAACCTGCTCTGCGCTTGCGAAGTCACAAGCCACTAT
Source organism: Oscillospiraceae bacterium (assembly GCA_045536425.1). Taxonomy (GTDB): domain Bacteria; phylum Bacillota; class Clostridia; order Oscillospirales; family Ruminococcaceae; genus UBA11540. Next base: position 28,478 of record JAZSNN010000005.1, on the reverse strand, counting down.
AACGTCTTTTCCCATTATTTTGCTCCTCCTATAATCTCTGAGAGTGAATTTATCTTATATTTTTCCATTGCCTTTGGCAGATCATTTATAATGTCGCGGCAAGCGTAGGGGTTAACAAGGTTTGCGGCACCGACTTCTACTGCGGTAGCGCCTGCGAGCATCAGCTCGATAACGTCCTCTGCTGTGCTGACACCGCCCATGCCGACAACGGGGATTTTAACGGCATTTGCAACCTGATAAACCATTCTTACAGCGACGGGGAAGATAGCGCTTCCCGAAAAACCGCCCATCTTGTTTGCAATGACGGGTTTCTTTGTTCGAAGGTCGATTCTCATTCCGAGAAGAGTGTTTATAAGACTTATTCCGTCTGCACCTGCAGCTTCACACGCTTTTGCGATGGAAACAATGTCGGTAACGTTGGGAGAAAGCTTTATGATAACGGGCTTTGTGGTACAAGCTTTTACTGCTTTTGTAACCTCAGCGGCAGCCTCAGGGGAAGTACCAAAGCTCATACCACCACCGTGAACGTTGGGACAGCTGACGTTTACTTCGAGCCAACCCACCTGCTCACACGCGTCGAGTTTTTCACAGGTATATGCATAGTCCTCGATAGAAAATCCGCTGACGTTTGCCATAACCTTTTTGTCAAAGCATTTTTTGAGCTTAGGCAATTCTTCGCTGATAACCTTTTCAACACCGGGGTTTTGAAGTCCAACGGCATTTATCATACCTGCTGTACACTCTGCAATTCTCGGAGTGGGGTTTCCGAAACGGGCCTCACGAGTCGTTCCCTTGAAAGAAAACGTACCGAGCATATTTATATCATATAGCTCTGCAAATTCATATCCGTAACCGAAGGTACCGCTTGCGGGGATTATAGGGTTGTCAAGCTCGATACCACAAAGGTTCACACTCATCTTTCCCATAAAATCTCCTCCTTCTCAAGCACAGGGCCTTCCTTGCAGATTCGCTTGTAGCCTGTAACAGTCTTGCAGGAGCAACCCATACAAGCGCCAAAGCCACAACCCATACGCTCTTCAAAGCTAAACTGACCGCTTGTTGCCGAAGCAGAGTATATAGCTTTGAGCATAGGCTCGGGTCCGCAGGTGTAAAAATAGGTATAATCTTTTGTCTTCATCGCCTCGGTTACAAAACCTTTGATGCCACAGCTTCCGTCAACTGTAGTGACAAAAACCTTTACACCCAAAGCCTTGAATTCCTCTTCGTAGAATATCTCGTCTTTGGTGTTAAATCCGAGAATCACAGAAATGTCTTTGCCTTCAGCTACAAGTTTTTTGGCAAGCATATATAGGGGAGGAACACCAACTCCACCGCCGATTAGAAGCGGTTTGTCACCCGATTTTATCAGGTCATAGCCGTTGCCGAGTCCTGTCAAAACATCGAGTTTTCCTTCACGCATTTTGCTCATCTGTTCGGTGCCTTTTCCGACAACTTTGTATAGAAGAGTAAGCTTATCACCTTCACAGTCGCACACCGAAATCGGACGGCGAAGATAGAGCCCGTCGAGCTGAATATTCACAAACTGACCCGAAGAGGTGATGGCGGAAGTATCGCCAACGAGCACCATTTTGTATACGTCGCGGGTCAAGGCAGTGTTTTCAACTATCTCAAAAAGTGATTGTTTCATAATCCACCTCAAGCATCAATTGTGGAAATCGTGAGTGTTGTTTCTTCAAGTACGTCGAGAAGAACGCGAACTGTGTCGAGAGATGTGAACATAGTCACGTTGTTTTCTGTCGCAAATTTACGTATCTCAAAGCCGTCGCGTGTTACACCGGAAGAAGAGGGGTCGCTTGTGTTGATAACATAGGCGATGTGTCCTTGACGGAGTGCGTCTGCGATTTCATCTGAGTTGTCAGAAATTTTCTTCAAAATATGTGTACGGATTCCGTTTTCCTTAAGGAACTTTGCAGTACCCTCGGTAGCCTCAATGTTGAAACCAAGGTTGTAGAAACGACGGATAAGAGGAAGTGCCTCTTCCTTGTCACAATCTGCGATGGTTGCAAATACTGTTCCGTAGTTCTGCAGATGCATACCCGAAGCCTGAAGCGCCTTGTAGAGCGCTCTGTAATACTTGTCGTCGTAACCGATTGCTTCACCTGTAGATTTCATTTCGGGAGAGAGGTAAGCATCAAGACCGCGGAGCTTGTTGAAGGAGAATACGGGAACCTTAACATACCATCTCTTCTTCTCTTCGGGGTATATTTCGAAGATGCCTTGTTCTTTGAGAGTCTTTCCGAGAATGACCTCGGTTGCTATATCCGCAAGGCTGTAGCCTGTAGCTTTTGAAAGGAAGGGAACTGTTCTTGAAGAACGGGGGTTAACCTCAATGATGAACACCTCGTCGTTTTTATCGACGATAAACTGAATGTTGTAAAGTCCCACAATTCCGATTCCGAGACCGAGCTTCTTTGCATATTGAAGGATAGTGCCCTTTACCTTGTCGGAGATGCTGGAGGTGGGGTAAACGCTGATAGAGTCACCGGAATGGATACCTGTTCTTTCAACAAGTTCCATAATACCGGGTACGAACACGTTTTGACCGTCGCAGATAGCGTCGACCTCTACCTCTTTACCGCTGATGTACTTGTCAACGAGAACGGGCTTGTCTTCGTCGATTTCAACGGCAGTCTTGAGGTAGTGGCGAAGCTGTTCTTCGTTTGCAACAATCTGCATAGCTCTACCACCGAGAACAAATGAAGGACGAACGAGAACGGGATAACCAATTTCGGCAGCGGTCTTAATACCGTCCTCGATCTTTGTAACGGCCTTTCCTTTGGGCTGGGGAATTCCGAGCTCGGAAAGAAGCTTTTCAAACATATCTCTGTTTTCAGCCTTGTCGATAGCGTCGCAATCTGTACCGATGATCTTAACTCCTCTTTTGTGGAGAGGCTCGGCAAGGTTTATCGCGGTTTGTCCACCGAGAGAAGCGATAACACCCTCGGGCTTTTCAAACTCGATAATGTTCATAACGTCTTCTGCTGTTAGAGGCTCGAAATAGAGCTTGTCAGCAGTGGTATAGTCTGTAGAAACGGTTTCGGGGTTGTTGTTGATGATAATCGCTTCATATCCCGAATTCTTGATGGTCGTTACAGCGTGAACGGTAGAATAGTCAAACTCAACACCCTGACCGATACGGATAGGACCTGCACCGAGAACGATAATCTTCTTTTTGTCGGTGAGGACAGAATCATTCTTTCCGTGATATGAGGAGTAGAAATAGGGGATATAAGCGTTTGTGTGGCAGGTATCCACCATTCTGAACACAGGGAAGAGGTTATTCTTCTTTCTGAAATCGAACACCTCGAGCTCTGTGCACTTCCACATTCTTGCAACGTACTTATCCGAGAAGCCCATCTTCTTTGCGTCTGTGAGGGTCGAAAGGTCAAAAGGATGAGCTTTAAGGGTTTCTTCCATATCGATGATGCGCTTGATAGCTTCGAGGAAGAAGGAAGTTATCTTTGTTATCTCGTGGATTTCCTCAACAGTTGCACCTCTGTATATAAGCTCTGCAATTGCGAAGATGTTGTCATCTCTAAATTCGCTTATATATTCACGAAGGTCGCAGTCTGTCATATTGTCAAACTTTTGATGATAGATGTGATTTACACCAACCTCGAGTGAACGGATACCCTTGAGGAGACACTCCTCGAGAGTAGAACCGATACCCATAACCTCACCGGTTGCCTTCATCTGTGTGCCGAGGGTGTTGGAAGCGGTTGTAAATTTATCAAACGGGAAGCGGGGGAGCTTTGCAATGACGTAGTCAAGGCGAGGCTCAAACGCCGCGTTTGTGTTCGCGATCTTGATGTCCTCAAGCGCCATTCCAACCGCAATCTTTGCAGTTACTCTTGCTATCGGATAGCCCGAAGCCTTTGAGGCAAGAGCAGAAGAACGGGAAACGCGGGGGTTTACTTCGATGAGGTAATACTCGCTTGTGGTGGGATTGAGCGCGAACTGTACGTTACAGCCACCCTCAATCTTGAGCTCTCTGATTATCTTGATAGCAGAATCGTTGAGCATCTTTTCGTCCTCTTTTGAAAGAGTCATAATGGGAGCAACAACGAGGGAGTCGCCTGTGTGAACGCCAACGGGGTCGATGTTCTCCATACCGCATATGGTGATGGCGTGGTCGTTGGAATCGCGCATAACCTCAAATTCGATTTCCTTATATCCCTTAACGCTCTTTTCTATAAGAACCTGATGAACGGGAGAAAGCTTAAATCCGTTTGTGCCTATCTCGATAAGCTCTTCTTCGTTGTATGCAAAGCCGCCGCCTGTACCACCAAGTGTAAACGCGGGACGAAGAACAACGGGATAACCGATTTTCTTTGCAGCTTCCTTTGCTTCTTCAAGGTTGTAGGTTATCTCCGAGGGGATAACAGGCTCACCGATGGACTCGCAAAGCTCTTTAAACAGTTCTCTGTCCTCGGCTCTCTCGATGCTCTCGCTGCTTGTTCCCAAAAGCTCTGTGTGGCATTCGCGAAGAATACCCTTCTTTTCGAGCTGCATAGCAAGATTGAGTCCTGTTTGACCACCGATACCGGGGAGAATTGCATCGGGGCGCTCATAACGGAGGATTTTTGCAATGTATTCGAGTGTCAACGGCTCCATATAGACCTTGTCGGCAATAGTGGTGTCGGTCATAATTGTTGCAGGGTTGGAGTTTACAAGGATAACCTCATAGCCCTCTTCCTTCAGCGCAAGACAAGCCTGAGTTCCTGCATAGTCAAACTCTGCCGCCTGACCTATAACGATAGGTCCCGAACCGATGATGAGTATTTTCTTAATATCTTTTCTCTTCGCCATTTTATATTTCCTCCTTAAATGAGCGGTTTGCTTTTAATATACGACCTTTGAGTCGCACACAGTTCTGATACATCTGCCAAAGAGCCTAGTGTTTTCGAAAGGCGTTGCTCTGCCCTTTGAAACAAATTTATCGGGGTTTACTGTGTATTCTTCGTCGAGCTTCCAGATCGAAAAATCGTTACCGAGCGGGATATTAAAACGCTTTCTCGGATTATCAACCATAAGCTCAACGAGCTTCTCAATTGTTATAACACCTGTTTTCACAAGGTGGGTATACATTACGGAAAATGCGGTTTCGAGCCCAACAATACCAAACGCACTGTTTTCAAGACCTTTTGATTTTTCCTCTTTCGAGTGTGGCGCGTGGTCGGTAGCTATCATATCTATTGTGCCGTCTTTTATGCCTTCTATCAAAGCGAGTCTGTCTTCCGCACTTCTCAAGGGTGGGTTCATTTTGAACTTTCCGTCTTCCTTCAGATCGCTGTCATCAAGCACGAGATAGTGCGGCCCTGTTTCACAGGTTATGTCAACACCCTCTGCCTTTGCTTTTCTGATGATGTCAACACTTTCTTTCGTGGAGATGTGGCACACGTGATAGGAAACGCCCGTTTCTTTCACAAGCTCAATGTCGCGCGCTATCTGTAAAAACTCGCTTTCCGAGCAGATGCCTCTGTGCCCGTGAGCCTTGGCATATGCTCCGTCGTGGATGTAACCGCCTTTTAACAGGGAATTCACCTCACAGTGCGCAACTATCATCTTGCCGAGCGATTTTGCTTTCAGCATCGCTTCGCGCATCAGGTCATCGTTTTGCACGCCTCTGCCGTCATCGGAAAAAGCAATAGCATCCTTTGCCATACTGTCCATATCGGAAAGCTGTTCGCCCTTTTGTCCAACCGTTATTGCCGCATAGGGATAAACGTTTATAACGGCATTTTCGCGGATGCTGTCGAGCTGTAACTGCAGGTTTTTTGCGCAGTCGGGAACAGGCTTCAGGTTTGGCATTGTGCATACTGTGGTATAACCGCCACGTGCTGCTGCAAGGCTTCCTGTTTTTGTGTCTTCTTTATAAACAAAACCCGGATCGCGAAAATGCACATGCACATCACAAAATCCGGGAAAAACAAAATATTCAGGTGAATTGAAAGAACGATTTTCTTCAAGAGACAAAAATTCCGAAACGGCACCGACAAAAGCGGGATTACAAGAGGTTTTATAAATTTGTGCTTTGATAAGCTCTGCCATTGTAAGCTCCCTTTCTATAGTAAAAAAGTCTTGCCCAAACGGCAAGACTGATATGCAAAACAATACAGCACGGTCGTGCTGTAACCACTTATGCAAATCTTGCCGATATCTCTGTATCGTCCTTAAAGATTTCTTTCAAAATAATATACCACAAAAGCATCAGCTTGTCAATAATATTTCATCATTTTCTGCCCTCTTTTTTCATAGAATTTTATATACGAAAAGAGAGGTTTTGAAATGACGAGATTAAGAAGATTTTTTGTCAACGGAATTATAATGACCGCCACCTCGCTTGTGATGAGTTCGATAGGCGTTTGGTTTTCGGTTTATATCTCAAACAGAATAGGCGCAGAGGCAATGGGAACATATCAGCTTATAATGTCGGTCTATTCCTTTGCAACAACACTTGCAACATCGGGAATAAGCTTTGCTGCCACGCGCCTTATATCAGAGGAGATGGGAAGCTCAAATCTTGGCGGAATAAAAAAATCTGTGAAAAGATGTATAGCCTATGCTTTGACCTTTTCAATGATTGCGGGAGTGGGTCTGTTTTTTCTTGCAAAGCCGATAGGGGAAAGAGTGCTTTCAAACCCCGATACAATAATACCAATGCAAGCTATGGCAATAGGACTACCGTTTTTGTCGGTTGCTTCGGTGTTTGGTGGCTACTTTACCGCAGTGCGCAGAGTGGCAAAAAATTCGGCTGTGCAGATTTTCGAACAGCTCTTGCGAATTGTGATAACGATTGTGGCTCTTTCGCTTATACGTGGGTCGAATATGATGTACATCTGTCTTGCAATAGGCGTTTCCGGAGTTATAGCGGAGCTTATGAGTTTTCTCAGCTCGTTTGTCTTGTATCGTCTGGACAGCAAAAGATATAAAAAAGAGAAAGCTTATTCAAAGGGATTGTCGAAAAAGATGCTGTCAATAGCACTTCCCATCGCGCTCAGTTCCTATCTTCGTTCGGGACTTTTGACGCTGAAAAATCTCTTGGTACCTTTGCGATTGCAGAAATCGGGTCTGTCACAATCTGCATCGGTTTCGTTTTTCGGAATGATGCACGGAGTGGTGCTTCCGATATTGCTTTTTCCGTCTGCATTTATATCGTCGTTCTCGGGGCTTATCATTCCCGAACTTGCTGAATACCGCGCGCGTGACGGGAGGGTTATCGGAAATCGAAGTATATACTATATAATAGGTCGAATGCTCACCATAAACCTTATGTTTTCAATCTGTGTGGCGGCTGTGCTCTACAACTTTGCCGAGCCGATAAGCGCCTCTATGAGCGAAGACCCGAACACCGTAATTTACATAAAGCTTATGGCACCGATAGTTCCGATAATGTATGTGGACAACTGTGTGGATTGCATACTAAAGGGACTAAACGAACAGCTGAGCTCGATGAAATATAATATTATTGATGCCGCTGTAAGCCTTGTACTCGTCACCTTTTTGCTACCTGTCACAGGTATTGCAGGGTACGTTATTATCATCTGTACCAGCGAAATTCTAAACTTTATCCTCAGCCTCGGAAGACTTGTAAAGATAACAAGATTCAAAATCAATGTCTGCAACTGCTTTATAAAACCTATAGTCGCCGCTGTTGTGTCCTGCACGATATGTGCGCTCGTTCCAATTTCCGGTATGGTGTCGTTGGTTGTTGCAATAGCACTGCAGATAGCGGTTTATCTGATGGTATTGGTAGTTGTGAAAGGCTTGTCAAAGGATGATGTGAAATGGTTTAAAAAAATATTCAAAAAAGAGAGCAAAAAATGCACAAATGTGTAGAATTGTGGCGCCAAATATGTTATAATGACTCTATGTATAAACCCACAGACATTTTTCGAAAGAGAGGAAACAGATGAAAAGGTTTTTTGCAATTGTTTTGACAGCTTTGATCATAATGACTGCAAGTGTCGCTCCTGCTTCTGCAAAGGAGGAACAAAAGGAGTTTAGGGCGCTATATTACGATATGTTTGACGCAGAGTCTATGATTATGCTCAAGGATAATAGCAAAACCGCTCTGAAAAATGCTGTCAAAGAGGTCGTGGCTTTTGCAACGGACAACGGTTTTTCTGCCATCTTTCTCAAAGGTGTCAGCTCTGCGGGTGCGATATACGATTCAAAATATCTCCCAAATGTCGCTTGTGCACTTTCGGGAGTCGAAGACTTTGATTTGATGCAGTATTTTCTAGATACCGCCCACAAAAATTCCGTTTCGGTATACGTTGTTGCTGATATAGGGAAAACGCATATAGACGGCTATGAACCCGCCGAATTTGACCCCGTGAAAAGATTTTCGCCTTGGATAATCGAGGATAGCTATTGGAATATAGGTGCTCCTTCGGTGCAGAAGATGATAACCTCATACATAGAAGAGCTTTCCAAAACCTATAACGTTGACGGAATAATGGTCGACGGCTTTTGGTATGCAAACTCAAACCCCGATGACGAATGGTTGACAAAGGAACTCGATTCTCCCGATGACTACCGCAGAGCGTCGGTTGAGGCTTTGCTCAGCGCTATGTCAAAGGCGGCAAAAACGGGCGACGAAAATATCGACTTTGGCACCACCGCACAGGCTGTGTGGGCTTCCAAGAACTTCGACTCCAGAGGAACCCTCACCTATGGGGAGGAGTCCTATTACGACAACTTTGCAGACACTCTTTCCTGGCTTGAAAACGTAGAGCTCGATTTTATCGCACCAAAAATGCAATATGCTATCACAAACGACGATATGAACTATCGTGTTATTGCAGAGTGGTGGGAGAAAAATCTTCCCAAAGATGTGAAAATTTACACCATCAATATGCCCGATTTGGTGGGAGAAAGCTTTGAAAAGAAATACGAGATAGTAAACCAAATACAGATAAACCGAAACCTCGAATTTGACGGACATATACTCAATAGCTACAGCTCTCTGAGCGACGAGAAAAACGAGATAATGTCTGTAATAGAGCCTTTGTACGCTCTCGACACTATCTACGATATGTCCACCGATCTAAAGATAAAGAGCGGCTTTAAGACCACCCGACCCGAAAAATCCGCAACCGTGTCCTATGAAACCTATTTTATAACGGGCATCTGTGACCCCGACGAACCTGTTTATATGAACGGCAAGAAGCTCGAAAGCGTGGGAAATGCAGGAGTGTTCGGTGCATTTGTGGAACTAAAAGTCGGCAAAAACACCTTTACATTTACACAAGGTGATAATTCCAAAACCGTTACAGTCACACGAGAAGCACCTGCAACAACCTCAAAGGTCAACTCTCTCAGTAGCAGATTTCCGAGCTATGACGATTTCGTATATGCGGGAAAAGAGGTTACCATAAGCTGTACGGGTCCATCGGGCGCAAAGGTCACCGCAGAGGTTTTTGGCGAGAAGATAGTTCTAAATCAGACACAGGACGCAAAGGGCGGAATGCCTGTTAAATTCTCTGCAAAGGTTACCGCGAAAAACGATTCCCCTGATGACGAGGTCGTCAATATCGGCAAGGTTAAATATACGCTGATTTACAACGATAACACAAAGGAATACACTTCCTCGGCAAGTCTTTTCTACGTTGGAGAAAATGCAAAACCGGCGATAAAGGTCATAGAGCCTCTCGGGCTGGGAACGGTTTATAAAAAAGCCGATTCCAACAGCGACGTTACGGGATATATGTATACGGGCACTGTGGAATATATCACCGGAAGCTCGGGTAACTTCTTCACTCTTCCTATGGGCGGATATATTCCAAAATCCAGCGTCGACCCTGTTGCAGGAAAAAATAGACTTTCCAACGAAATTTCCGACACCAAATTGAAACTCTACGATGGCTATGAAAAGATAATTCTAGATACCTCAAAACGCTCCGCTTTCACAGCCACAATGACCGAAGAAAAGCTTGTAGTCACTATATATAACGTCACTTCGGCGGCTGATATAGACCTTTCCAAAAGTAAGGTTCTTTCCTCCTGCACAATAACGCAGAAGGATGATTGCGTGGTGTACACCTTTGAACAGAGCAAGGAAAAGGCTCTGTGGGGATATCACATTAGCTACGACGGTGACGATACCAACATAACGCTCAAATATCCCCCAACCCTCAGCGACAGCAAGGAAACTCCGCTCAAGGACGTAACCATTATGGTCGACCCAGGTCACGGCGACGCCGATACGGGTGCGTGGGGCGTTGCAGGAATGTATGGCCCTACCGAAAAGGATCTCAATATGGCGATTTCCGAAAAGGTAGTTGATAAACTAAAGGAGCTCGGTGCTACCGTTTACACTACGCGCACTACTGATATAAAGGTGGATTTCGAGGGTAGACTCGGATTTTCTGATGCGATAAAGCCTGATATCTTCCTTTCGGTGCATCACAACAGTGTGAATGTAAACGCCGATATGTCAAAGCCAAACGGCATTGAGGTTTTCTATCATTCGGAGATAAATTCAAAGAATTTTGCACAGAATATCGTGGATTATCTTGCCGAGTACACAGGCAGAGCGGTGCGTGGAAAAGGCGCGATATACGCCGACTACCGAGTTACAAGGCTCTACTATGCTCCTTCGGTGCTCATAGAGATTGGCTTTATGCCCAACCCCACCGAATATTCTGACCTAGTTAAACCCGAAACAATTGAAAAAGAAGCGCAGGCAATTGTAGATGCAATTATAAAAACCTTGAAAGAGTATTAAACTATGGACATCTTGCAGGAAATTAAAAATACAGCCGACCGCATTGGTGTAAGCGACATCGGTTTCTGTCGAGTTGATGACGGCGTGAACGGACTTAACAACGTGGTTTCGATAGTCGTCCGACTCTCCGAAGCGATAATCGACGAGATTGATAGAGAACCCACCCATAGCTATTTTCATCACTATCGCACAGTAAATGCCTTTATTGACCGTGCTGTTCTCGAAATAGGGCTTGTTTTGCAAAAACACGGGTATAGATATATTCCCATTGCCGCCTCGCAAAGCATAAATAAAGATGGGAATAACTACGAGGGCAGATATTCTCACAAAAAAGCGGCAACGAGCTGCGGACTTGGCGGAATCGGAAAAAACTCGCTGTTTATTCATAGAGAGTTTGGCGCTGCAGTAAGACTTGGCACACTGTTTACCGACTGCGATTTCGGTATAGAAAAGCAACAACCGCTTGATATGTGCATCGGCTGTGACCTCTGTGTAAAAGCGTGTCCCGCTATGGCGATAAAAGGAACTAAATGGCACGAGGGCATACCACGCGAGGAGATGTTTGACCCTCGCGCTTGTAGCGAGTATATGAAGAAAAACTTTCAACATATAGGCAGAGGCGCTGTCTGCGGAATCTGCATCAATAGATGTATTAGAAAAATGAGGAACGACAAATGATTTACATAACGGGCGACCTTCACGGAGACCTCAAAAGGTTCAAACAAAGAAAAATCAAACGTCTAAAAAAGGATGACACCCTCATTGTCTGTGGAGATTTTGGCTTTGTGTACGACGAGGACAAAAGGGAAGAAAAGGCTCTCAAATGGCTTTCCAAAAGAAAGTATAACATCCTTTTTGTCGATGGAGCACACGACAAGGTAGAGCTTCTGGAGAAATACGAAATCTGCGATTTTGCAGGTTCAAAAGCTCGTCGAATAAACGAAAGGGTGTATATGCTTCTTCGCGGAAACGTTTATACCATCGAGGACAAGAAAATCTTTGCTTTCGGTTCGGGACTCAGCGAGAGCTATAATATAATAACCGATATCATCAGCAGCAATGCAGGCTCGCTCCCAACTGCCGAAGAAACAAAAAACGGAGTTGAAAGCCTTAGCTCTGTTGATAATCAGGTTGATTATATTGTCACCTACGACGCACCCATAAGTGCAAAAACCTATATCGGTGAAGCAAATCACAATGGACTGAATACCTATTTTGAGGAGATTTACAAGCTCGCAAACTTCAAATGCTGGTACTTTGGCAGATACCACAAGGATAAGGCGGTAACGCGTCTTTTCAAGGCGGTATACGAGGATGTTCTGCCCGTATATGAAACGCCGAAAAAGAAACGAAAGTGATAAAATCAAAAGATGACTGCGGAGAAAACTCTCCGTAGTCATATCCTGTTTTAAAGGGTGTTTGTATTTTGCACAAAAACTATTAATATACACCGCCCGTTTCGGTTCTTTTAATGAATTTGTGCATAAAACCGCATTTACTATTGAATATTTATTCACAATATGCTAATATTTATACAACACTAAAATCGCAAATTTATTCAGAGGTTTAGATATGAAAAAAGTGTTCATCGACGGCAAGGCAGGTACAACAGGCCTTAGAATATACGAAAGACTTTCGGGCAGGGAGGACATAGAACTCATCACGTTGCCCGAGGAGCAGAGAAAAGACCGTGAGGCACGTAGACAAGCCCTCAATAGTGCAGACGTTGCGTTTCTTTGTCTGCCCGACGATGCCGCAAGAGAAGCGGTTTCGTTGGTCGATAATCCCAACACGGTTATAATCGACGCTTCCACAGCGCATAGAACTCTACCCGATTGGGCATATGGCTTCCCTGAACTTAGCAAGGGGTTTGAGCAAAAGGTAAAAACTTCGAAACGCATAGCAGTTCCGGGTTGCCACGCGAGTGGATTTGTAGCGCTTGTTTTCCCGCTTATAGAAGCAGGAATACTTCCTAAAACTGCCGAGTTGACCGCCTTTTCCCTTACGGGTTATAGCGGCGGAGGCAATAAGATGATTGCCGAATATGAATCTGAGGATAGAGACAGTCTTTTAGACGCTCCAAGGCAGTATGCTTTGGGACAGACCCACAAGCATCTTCCTGAGATGACCGCAATTACAGGACTCGAAAAAGCACCTGTTTTCTGTCCGATAGTGGCGGACTTTTACAGCGGAATGGAGGTCACAATTCCTCTTTTTTGCACACAGCTTCAAAACGGCAAAACCGTTTCTGATATAAAAAACGTATACAAAGAAAAGTATCAAGGACCTATGGTAAAATACGTTGAAGGGGCTGACGAGGGAGGCTTTATCTCCGCAGGAGCGTTTTCCAAAAACGATACAATGCAGATTTCGGTCTGCGGAAACGAGGACAGAATACTGCTCGTTGCGAGATTTGACAATCTCGGTAAAGGTGCTTCGGGTGCCGCTGTAGAGTGTATGAACCTTGTACTTGAACAACCTGTGACAAAAAATCTTGAAATATAGGAGAACACTATGAACTTTATCGGTGGCGGCGTGTGTGCCGCAAAAGGCTTTCTTGCAAACGGAATTCACTGTGGAATACGCAAAAACAAAGCAAAACGGGACCTCTCTATGATATATTCAACAGTTCCTGCAAATGCGGCGGCAGTTTATACAACAAATCTTGTAAAGGGTGCTCCCATAACAGTAACAAAAGAACACCTAAAAGACGGAAAGGCACAGGCTGTTATCTGCAATAGCGGAAACGCCAACACCTGCAACGCCGACGGCATACAGATTGCGAACAAGGTCAGTAAACTTGCTGCCGATGCGCTTGGACTCACACCCGAGGATATCGTAATCGCTTCTACAGGAGTTATCGGTCTTCCAATGGAGATTGCCCCCTTTGCTTCGGGAATTCCCGCGCTTGTGGGCGGTCTTGCAGAGAACAATAGCGAAGCGGCGGCAGAGGGAATAATGACCACAGATACACAGATGAAGCAGGTAGCTGTTTCCTTTGAGATAGACGGAAAAGAATGTCGCATAGGCGGAATAGCAAAGGGCTCTGGAATGATACATCCCAATATGGCAACTATGCTCGTTTTCATCACCACCGACTGCGCAATATCCTCTCAGATGCTTCAAAAGGCTCTTTCCACCGACATACAGAGCACCTTTAATATGCTCAGCGTTGATGGCGACACCTCAACAAACGATATGGTTACTGTTCTTGCAAACGGTTTGGCAGGGAACAAGGAAATCACCGAAGAGGACGAAAACTTTGCAAAGTTTATGACTGCACTAAATACAGTAAACGTCTACCTCTGCAGACATATAGCCGCAGACGGCGAAGGCGCTACAAAACTGATTGAGTGCAGGGTCTGCGGAGCAGGTAGCGACACCTGTGCAAAAGCGGTTGCAAAATCGGTGGTTTGCTCCTCTCTCACAAAGGCAGCGATGTTTGGCTCTGATGCTAACTGGGGTCGAGTTCTTTGCGCTATAGGTTATAGTGGACAAGACGTGGACGTAAATAAGATTGATGTCGCTTTCAAATCTGCAAAGGGAACTATCGACGTCTGCAAAAACGGAAGCGGAATAGAGTTTTCCGAAGATTTGGCAAAAGAGATACTTCTCGAAAAGGAAATCGAGATACTGGTAAATCTCAACGACGGAGAATATTATTCTGTGGCTTGGGGTTGTGATCTTACATACGATTATGTAAGGATAAACGGCGACTACCGTAGCTGATTGGAGGACAAAATGAATACCGAATTTTCAAATATGCAACGCGCCGAGGTGCTGACCCAAGCACTCCCGCACATCCAAAAATACTACGGCAAAATCGTTGTTATCAAATATGGCGGAAACGCTATGATAAATGAAGAACTCAAGCAACAGGTTATGGAAGACGTAATTCTTCTTTCGCTTGTTGGTGTAAAGGTTGTGCTAATTCACGGCGGTGGACCCGAAATCACAGAAGCACTCAATAAAAACGGCAAGAAAACTGAGTTTGTCGACGGACTCCGCGTGACTGATAGGGAAACTGCCGAGATAGTGCAGATGGTCCTTTCGGGAAAGATAAATAAAAATCTTGTCAATCTCCTTGGCTCAAAAGGCGGAAAGGCAATAGGTGTTTCGGGCGTTGACGCGCATATAATCGAGGCTTGTGTGAAGGACGAAAGACTCGGCTTTGTAGGCGAGATAACCTCCGTCAACGTACAGCCGATAATAGATATGCTCGAGCACGGATATATTCCCGTTGTTTCAACCGTTGGTTGTGATAAAGACGGTAATATCTATAACATAAACGCAGATACAGCCGCAGCATATATCGCGGGTGGAATGAATGCAGAAAGACTTATCTCTATGACCGATATTGCAGGAATACTGAAAGATAAGGATGACCCGAGTTCCCTCATTCCCAATATAACAATCAAGGAAGCGTATAAGCTCTTCGAGGATGGTACCGTTTCGGGAGGAATGATTCCGAAGGTTCAGTGCTGTATCGACGCTATTCACAAAGGTGTTGAAAAGGTAATCATAATGGACGGACGCGTTCCGCACTCCTTGTTGATAGAGCTTCTCACCGACGAGGGTGCAGGAACAATGGTTACGGAGGATGAAGATGAGCGTTAAACAAAACGACGAAAAATATATCGCTCATACCTACGCCCGCTTTCCCGTAACACTCAAAAACGGAAAAGGCTCTCTTGTCACCGACGAGGACGGCAAGGAATATATAGATATGGCGACAGGTATCGCAGTAAACACGTTTGGATACTGCGACGAGGAGTGGGCAAATGCTGTAAACGACCAGCTAATTAGCCTTCAACACGCTTCGAATCTTTATTATACCGAGCCTTGCACCAAACTTGCAGAGCTTCTTTGCGAGAAAACGGGAATGAAAAAGGTGTTCTTTTCAAACTCGGGCGCTGAAGCGAACGAATGTGCAATAAAGGTCGCAAGAAAATATGCCGCACAGAAAAAGGGCGAGGAATATTATAAGATAATCACCCTCATAAATAGCTTTCACGGCAGAACGATAACCACCCTTGCCGCAACGGGACAAGACGTTTTCCACAAGGATTTTTTACCTCTCACAGACGGCTTTGTCTATGTTCCCGCAAATGATAACAAAGCCCTCGAAAAAGCGCTTGAGGAAAACAAGGTCGCCGCAATAATGTTTGAAATCGTGCAGGGCGAGGGCGGGGTAATGCCGCTCGAACAGAGCTTTTGTGACTGTATCAAAACCCTTGCAGAACAAAACGATATACTGATGATTGCCGACGAGGTGCAGTGCGGAAACGGCAGAAGTGGTGCACTCTACGGATATATGAAGAGAAATATCACCCCCGACATTGTCACAACTGCAAAAGGGCTTGGCGGAGGACTTCCGATAGGCGCAACACTTTTTGGCGCTAAAACTGCAGATGTTCTTGTGGCGGGTGACCACGGTTCAACCTTTGGCGGAAACCCCGTCTGCTGTGCAGGAGCATATAACATACTTTCTCGAATAGACGACTCTCTGCTCAAAGAAGTAGAAGAAAAAAGCGAATATATCTTCTCAGAACTCAGCAAAGCGCAGGGAATAAAGAGCGTTAGCGGAATGGGTCTTATGATAGGACTTGAAACCGAAAAACCCGCAGGTGACGTTGTCGCAGAATGTATGAAAAACGGAGTGCTTGTTATAAAGGCAAAGACAAAGGTCAGACTTCTTCCGGCACTGAATATCCCCGACGACCTTCTCAAAAAGGCTGTCGAGGTGATAAAATCTGCTTGTAAATAAGGAGATATCAATATGAATTTTAAAGGCAAAAGCTTTCTCAAGCTTCTAGATTTCACACCCGAGGAAATCGGCTATCTTATAGACCTTTCTGCAAAGCTAAAAGCGGAGAAAAAGGCAGGAATTCCCCACAAGCTCTGTGAAGGTAAAAACCTTGCGCTGATTTTTGAAAAGACCAGCACAAGAACAAGATGCAGCTTTGAGGTAGCCGCTCGTGATTTGGGTATGGGGGTAACATATCTCGACCCGTCCGGCTCACAGATTGGCAAAAAAGAAAGCACCGCAGATACTGCAAGAGTGCTTGGCAGAATCTACGATGCTATCGAATATCGCGGCTATGCACAGAAAACTGTTGAGGACCTTGCAAAATACTCGGGAGTTCCCGTTCTAAACGGCTTGACAGACGATTTTCATCCCACACAGATACTTGCAGACTTCCTCACCATAAAGGAAAAATTCGGGAAACTAAAGGGTATAAAGCTTGTTTATATGGGCGATGCTCGTTTCAATATGGGAAACTCCCTGATGGTCGGATGCGCAAAGATGGGACTCGATTTCGTTGCTTGTGCGCCCAAGGAATATTTTCCAAACCCCGAGCTGATTGCCGAGTGTGAAAAGGTGGCAAAAGAGACAGGCGCAACCCTTTCTTTTGAGACTGATGTCAATGTTGCCTGTAAAGGTGCAGACGTTGTCTATACTGACATCTGGGTTTCTATGGGAGAGCCCGTTGAGGTGTGGAAAAAGCGTATAAACGACCTTTCTCCGTATCAAGTAAACACCGCAGTTATGGATATCGCGGGAGAAAATTCTGTGTTTATGCACTGTCTCCCGTCCTACCACGACCTAAATACCGAGGTTGGAAAACAGATGGGCGAAAAGTTCTCGAGAAATTCTATGGAAGTTACCGATGAAGTCTTTGAAAGCTCTCGCTCGATAGTATTTGATGAGGCAGAAAACAGAATGCACACAATAAAAGCTGTGCTTGCAGCATTTGTAGGTTAAAAAGTAAAGCCGTCCGACTTTTGTCGGACGGCTTTTTAGATCATTCTGCAAGAAAATGGTATTTTACTGTAGTAAAGTCACCGTTTTTAAAATTCGGAACAACACCGATAGACATCAAGACCTCACTCGATAGCGTTGTGTTCAGCTCTGAAACACGGTATCTCAACGTCGGGTCAAGCCCTGCAACGCGAACGCGATATATTTCGTTGTTAACGCTTCCCATTCTGCGATAGCAAACAAGGATTGCCTCGCGTTTATCCTTCGAAACAACCGTCTCGGAGAAGAAGTTTGTCTTGTGCGGGTCGTCAATACGGTACAAATCACCCTCGAGAATGAGATGCTGTGTCTGCCGGTATTCTTCGACCTGCTTTGCAACTTCAGCCTTGTCCTTCTCGCCAAAGGTTGTGGTGTCAAGCTCGTATCCCGTAGCACCGAGATGTGCAATGTTTGCGCGTGTAGAGAAGGGAGTTGTGCGCCCTGTTTGATGGTTAGGACAGATAGAAACGTGACAACTCATACTCGACAAAGGATAAACGAGCGAAGTACCGTACTGTATAAAGGTGCGCTCTTCTGCATCGGTATCATCGGAGGTCCAAATCTGCGGGAAATAGTAGAGTATCGCGGGGTCAAATCTCGCTCCACCGCCCGAACAACCCTCAAAGAAAATATCGGGATTTGCGTTTACAATCCTCTCGCATAGGTCGTATAGACCCAAAGCATAGCGGTGAGCAAACTCGCTCTGTCTTTCGGGCTCTCTGCCGATAGAATAGCTGTCGGTAACGTTTCTGTTGAAATCCCACTTGACGTACTCTATCTTGTTTTCGGAGAGGATTTTGTTTACGGAATCTACGATATAATCACGTACATCCTTGCGTGTAATGTCGAGCATAAACTGGTTTCTCGAATAGCATCTGGGACGGTTCGGCATACCGATTGCATAGTCGGGGTGTGCTCTGAATAGGTCGGAATCCTCGCTGACCATCTCGGGCTCGAACCAAAGACCAAACTTCATACCCTTTGAATGAACGTAGTCGATGATAGTTGACAACCCGCCCTCGAGTTTTTTCTCGTTTACAACCCAATCGCCGAGTCCCGAACGGTCATTGTCGCGTTTTCCAAACCAACCGTCGTCGAGAACAAAGGTATCAATTCCCGTGCCCTCAACCGCATCAACAATTGCCTTGAGCTTTTGGTTGTCAAAACTAAAATATGTAGCTTCCCAGTTGTTGATAACAAGGGGACGAGGGGCGTTTACAAAACGCTTGTTGATAAGATGGTTTCTGAATGTATCGTGAAAAGCACGGCTCATTCCACCCAAGCCCTCGCTTGAAAATGCGATAACAGCCTCGGGAGTTTCAAATTCTTCACCCGCTTCGAGCACCCAACCAAAGTCAAAGTCCTGAATACCGCCAAGCACGATTGCGCTTCCGTCGATGTTTTTCTGCGCTTTCAGAGCATAGGACGATGAATATATAAGACTAAAACCAAAGGCGTTACCTGAGGTTTCTGTTGTGTCCTTTTCAACAAGGGCAATAAACGGATTTAACACCGCGCTGGAAGCCGTGCGCTTTGAGTCGATTGAGATAATGCCGTGTGGCAGGGGAATGCGGTCGATGTGGCGCTCCTTTGCCCACGCTCCGTACAGAGAAATCACGTCGTATTCTCTCGAACTCGGCAAAGAAAACGCGAAGGAATACGCTCTCTCAAGGCGAACCTTCTCACTGCTACCGTTTTTGTAGACTATACGTCTGGCAATGACCGAAGCGTCATCGTAAACTGTATAATACAAATCAGCACAAAATTCGCTGTACCTGTCCTTCAGATGAACAACGAGTGTTTCGCCACCGTCCATAGAGGGCATACCGCTTATCTTTGGCTTGTTTTCGAGAATATCATAACCTACATACGAAAGCTCCAACAAACTGTCTCCTGTATGATTTCTCACAACAATAGTAGCCTCTCGATAATCGCTTGTGCCAAAGAATGTTATCTCGGGCGGATAGGACTCATAGCTCGTTCTGTATGCAGGAATGTCGTTTCTGCCTGGGGCAGATGCCATACGAGAAGAAGCACCGCAGGTTTCAGAGTAGCGCAGATCATCGTGAGGGATACGTTTTCCGCAATAGAGATGACGAAGCTGTCCCGACTCGGAAACGTAGAATGCGTATGTAAAGTTTTTTCCGTCAAGGAAGAAAGTCTTTGTTTCAATAACAAAATTTATCATAAAACTACCCCTCACTTTGTTTTCTGCTTCTATTATACGAGTGTTTTTGCAATAAATCAAGACGGCATCCCAAAAGGGATGCCGTACAATTCAGATTGTGCCGGTAATGGTGATAACGGCTGTGCCGGGAGTAACGGTCCATTCACCTGTTGCAGGGTCTTGGGTGTAGGTTGCCGCAGGGACAGTAACAACACTTGCGGTTGTGGCAAATTCGCCCGTTGTCTCGTCATAGGAATAATCTCCTGCGCCAAGCGTCACTCCGTTCAGAGTAACTGTAATATCGGATAGAATGGGATCAAAGGTGTCCGCAACCACAACGTCGTCGGTAGCAACAATTGGTGTGTTTCCGTTGTTGAGGATTGTCAGCGTATAGGTGATTTGTCCGTTTTCGTTAACAACTGTGGGGGAGAGCGATTTGGTAATGGAGAGTATAGGAGCGTCAACGGCTGTAACAGTTTCTGTAACTGTAATTTCGTTTGCAAGTCCCGAACCGCTGATGACTGCCTCGTTAGTTATTGCTCCGTCTGCGGCAGGAGGAGCAAAACCGTTTGCCTCTGCTTCATAAAGAATGATGGCGTTTCCGCCTGCAGGAACGTTTATTCCTGTGATGGTTAAAGGCGATTCGTCGGTAACAGTCGGAGCCATTTGCAAGGTACCGTTCACAAAATATCTCACCGACCCTGTTCTGTAGGTCAGAGGAACTACAGAACCTGTACCAAATTCATATTCGCCAAGATTGTCTGTAACTGTAAGATTCGTATAAGGTGTTGTACCTGCGTTGACAATACTGATAGCGTATGTCACGTCTCCACCCTGCTCATAGGTGGGGGAAATGGCAGTTTTTTCTGCCGACAAAACCTCAACGATTTCACCCGTCGTGATGTTAGAAGTTATGGTATTTCCGTTGTAGGAAAGCGTAGCTTGGTTAAAAAATGTTGCCATAATAGTTCTCTTTTTGAAAACGTTTTGGGACTGCAAAACAGCCCTTTTACATTATATGACAACAAGAAAAAGGCAGTCACAACCGTGACCGCCATTTTGCTATGCTATAAGTGAAGAAATAATGCTGATAAACTCCTCTTCGGTGACACTTTCGGCACCAATTTTGAATCCAACGTTTTTATACATAAATTCCGCATAGTAGATGTCAGCATACTCGTCTACTATTCTGCCTATTCCAACCTCGACGTTGTTGATTACCGATTTTCCTTCAGGGTCGTTAAACACACCCATAAGGTCAACGGGAATAGTTCCTTTTTGAACATTTACAACGATCCATCTTCTAGCCCTTTCGGGAGAATATTGGATTTTGTTGACGTCCCAATAAAGCTCTCCCGTGCCGCCTTCGCGCTTGTATATACCGTAGGCTCCGTCTTGCTTTACGAAATCACTCGGAACTGTCGGGAAAACGTTAGTACCGTAATACTCGTTGAGCTCCTCGGGGGTCATTGCTATAAAATCCTTTCCCCAAAGCGCAAAAAGCATTTCTTGGTCTGCAGGAATATCCTCGAGCTCATTGATAACTATAACGTTCTCGTTTGGTGCCTTGCTGGGATAAGATTCGACACTAATGTTTGAAGAATCATCAACAAGTGTCGGCGGTTCCTCTCCAAACTGCGAAAAACCAAATCCTGCGAGTGCAATAAGACAAACGCAACAAATCGGTGTGATAACCTTAGCAAAAGTTTTTCTCTGCTGTGCCTTTCTTGTTTCTATCTCTTCGATGCGGGAGAAAACGTCTTCTGCCATTTTTTCATAACTCTTCATAGGTAAAGCCCTCCTTTTCAAGTTCTGACTTTAGCGCTAGTCTTGCGCGAGAGACAAGGACTTCGATGTTGTGAACGCTCTTCTTCATAATGATAGAAGCGTCTTTGATTTTCATACCCTCAAAGTAAACAAGCCACAAAACCTGCCTGTATTCAGGCTTTAACTCTAACATTGCTCTGTGAACGGCAATCTTTTGCTCCTCGCGGATATACTCGTTCTCGAGACTTTCACCGCCGACAAACTCGGTCAGCTCCTCGGTGACAATCCTTCGATTTTTTCTCAAATAGTCTATCGCGACGTTTCTGCCTATCGTGTAGAGCCAGGTCTTGAACGAACACTTTTTGCTGTCGCGAGGCTTTTTGACGCCAAGCTTTACAAAGGTGTCTTCGGCAAGCTCTTCGGCTGTATGAATGTTAGAAACAAATCCGTTTAGGTATAAAATCAAACCGTCCTTGTAGTCCCTGATTATCTCGACTAAACCACTTTCGTCGCCATCAAGGAAACGGCGGTAGCTACTTGCACCGTTGTCCATTGACCTGCTCCTTTCTAAAAGACCTTTCTGGCCTTTTCATCTCTTACACGAATATTATACCAAAAACCTCACAGTCGGTGTAGATTTTTTCAAAAAATCCTTGACATCCCACAAGATACCTGCTATAATATATTTAACAATTAGGTTAAATGTTAAATAAGAGGTGAGACAATGGGATTTCAAAAAACAATGAAAGCACTCGCCGACCCGATTCGCCGAGAAATACTCAATATGCTGAAAACGGGCAAGAAGTCGGCAGGGGAGATAGGAGAAAAGTTTGACGTGACGGGAGCTTCAATATCCCGACATCTGTCGGTGCTAAAAGAAGCCGACCTCGTGCACGACACAAGACAAGGACAGTTCATCTACTACGAACTCAACACCTCTGTTTTGGAGGAAATAATGCTCTGGATGAGCGATTTGAAAGGTGATAATAATGAAAAATAAAAAATTAAAACTTATGATCTCCTCTTTGGTAATACTTTTGCCGATAGTTTTCGGGCTTATCTTCTGGAATCAACTTCCAGAAAGGATAGCGACCCATTGGGGCGCTGATGGAAGCCCTGACGGATGGAGCAGCCGTGGATTTGCTGTTTTTGCACTTCCACTTTTCCTCTTTGCAATTCATTGGCTCTGTGTTTTGGTAACCTCAAAAGACCCCAAAAACAAGGATAAAAATCAAAAGGCACAAGGTTTAGTGCTGTTCATTATCCCGATACTTTCATTTTTGGTAAACGGAATAATGTATATGACCGCTTTGGGAATGTCCTTGAGAGTCGAAATGATAATGCCGATATTTATTGGGCTTTTGTTTATAGTTTTAGGCAACTATATGCCAAAATGCAGACAGAACTACACTATAGGAATAAAGATTTCGTGGACGTTAAACAGCGAAGAAAACTGGAACGCAACCCACCGCTTTACAGGAAAACTTTGGATGATTGGCGGAGCATTGATAATGCTTGGCGTTTTCCTTCCCACCACCTATATTTTCGTTGTTTTCTTTGCAATCACTATGGTGATGGTGATTACCCCTGTAATCTACTCCTACAGATTCCATAAAAAAGAGACAAAATAAAAAGAAAAGCGGTACACAAACGTACCGCTTTTCTTTTTATTCACCAAACACAACGTCAACGATTTTGCCTTCGTGGGTTATTATAAAATCTTGGTTTCCACCTGCGGCAAGCTGCTGCGAAAAACTGACTGTCCAAAGTCCCTTTTCCGTATCAAAGTTTGCACGTGTCTGGTCATATTTTACGGTGACGTTTTTCTCGGCAATTTCAATCGCTTGTGCTCGGTTTATAATACCCTCTGCAACTTTCATGCTTTCGAGAATTTGCATAGCTTCGTCGCCGTATTCGCCCCACCAAACCTCAGCGCCGTGGTTCATTACAACGTATTTTCCGGGCATACCAATCAAGCTGATAAAAGTCCACATTTCTTTGTTGTCGTATGTGCCTTTGTTGGCTTCGTATCCTGCTATGGTGATTTTTTCTTCCTCGAGTCCCGTACCGCAGACACCAAAAGCGTCATAATACCAAACCCGAAGCCTACCATCTGTTTGTCCCTTTGGCCAGAATTCTATGCAGTAGTCGACGGAGTTTAGACTGCGGATAGTTTCGTATTCCCAATCATAAGGAACTGTAAGCGTGATGTTTGAATAGCTTCCGCCCTCACGAACAAGGCTCGGCTGTGTTTTCGGGTTTGTTCCGTTTATAAGAACAACCACATCCTCTTCACTCTTTACGTCAATGCTTTCTTCGGGCTCAACGAGAATGTGCCATTCTGCCATATCGCAGGTGCCGACCTCGGGGGATATTGTGCGGATGCTGATGTAAAGCTTTCCGTCTGTGCCAAGCTTTACGTTGTCGACGTTGTGACGGGTCGACCCACTGCCTTCTTCAAGGAGCACCATAACGAGAATCTGCTTTTCAAAATACGCCTCGTCATATTTGTCACACGCGTCAAGAAAACCGATAGTTGTGTCGGCATATACCTTGTCTTTTCTTCCAAGGTCGTATTTGTC
This sequence comes from Oscillospiraceae bacterium, assembly GCA_045536425.1. GTDB lineage: Bacteria > Bacillota > Clostridia > Oscillospirales > Ruminococcaceae > UBA11540. Next base: position 4,407 of record JAZSNN010000005.1, on the reverse strand, counting down.
CTTATTGGATTCATAGTATTCGTTTAACTCTTCGACAGAACGAATGATTTTCACTACGGGATAATTCACGTCTTCGTGATATCCGTTTGTGCGAACGTATTGCACACCGAAATCCAAAAAATTCTTTTTGACGTCATCGCTCGTGTCACTGATACGGGAAACGGTAAACTCAACCCATAATTCACATTCGGTTCTTTCTCCACCACTACCGTTTTCGTAGACGGAACAATCTGTCTTGAAGCGGTATTTCCCGTTTTCGTAAATATCGAAGATGTCAGTCAACCCATAGGTTTTGGTTTGCGAATTACCGCTCGGTAGCATATATCCAATCATAGTGAAAACGAGATTGTCGAGAGTTGCACAACTCTGCCATTCTCCGTCTTTTTCACGCTGTATGTCATACGGTTCACCGTAAAGCACTTCATACGGAGTGTTGTTGATCCAACGCACTTCTAACTTGATTTTTTCGTCATCCCAAGTAAAATCGGTAATCTGTATCTCCATACCCTCGAAATCGGTATAACTTTCGCCTATTTCAATAAGCGCTTTTTCGGTTTTGAATTCATCGGCAGGAGGGAGCAAAATATCCTTTTCGCAGGAAACAAAAGCACCCAAAATAAACACAGACAATAAAACTGCAATTATTCTCTTCATTTTTCTTCCTCCCATTTGATTGTTATACCAAGTTTGCTTTGAAGTTCAAAAACCTGCTCACTCGAAAGCGTTACCTTTTTGTTTGTAGTGTTGTCAATTAGCTTGTTGCCATAAAGAGTGTAACTAAAAACTTCTCCGTCTTTGTTTGTAAAAACTATCTCATACTTTGTGTCCGAGAAAAGCGAAAGACTGTCCTGAACCACCGTCTGTGTCGTTTCGGTGTAGTGCTGGTCATCTGCCCTGTTGACCTCTTGATTGTCCGCTTCAAACGCAGATTGTATCAAGTTCCACGTCTCCGGCGATTCCTCAACGTTGTAGCAGAAAGTGTTCGAAAGTTCTTCCAAGTTGTCTTGTATTACAATCTGCGAAAGCGAACTGTCGCTTGACACACTCTCGGTCGAGATATCCGAAGCGGAAATCTCGGGCAGCTTTGCAAAAGCTATCGCTGCAAAAACCAAACATAGCGGAATACAAAAAGCAAAAGCCCGATTGCGAAGCTTCTTTCGCTCTCTGATTTTCTCTTCACTCCGGCGGAATATCTCCGCCTTATATTCACTTAAATCTCTCATAATAAATCTTCACCATTCTCTCCAAGAATGATGCGAAGCTCCTTCTTTGCGCGATATAGAAGATTGTCAATCTGTTTGCGGTTTTTCTTCATAATCGTTGCAACTTCCTTGTAGGTCATACCCTCAAAATATACAAGATGGATTACAGTTTGCATATCCTCGGGTAATTTTGAAATTGCCAAACCCACTACACGCTTTCGCTCGTCATCAAGAACGGCATCTTCAAAATCTTCGGACAGATGTTCGACTTTGGTCAACTCGACAAACTCAACTACCTTGCGGCGTTTGAGATAGTCGAGCGCACGTGACCTACCGAGCATATACAGATAGGTTTTAAGCGAAACCTTGAAGTTGTAACGATGTTTATGTACTATCAGATCCGAGAACACGTCCATTGCAATATCTTCTGCAGTATGTGTGTCGTGTACGTATCGATCTATAAAGAAAACGAGTCCGCAAAACAACTCCTTCATAATATCGTCAAAGGCACCTTCGTCACCGTCAAGGAAACGGCGGTAGCTACTTGCACCGTTGTCCATAGAAGTCCTCCTGATTTTAGGTGTCCGACCCTTTCACTAATTATACGATTGAACACTGCAAAGTTCCTTATAATTTTTTAAAAATTACACAAACCTCTGCGCATAACCGCACCTTTTGCATAGCTCTTCGGAAGCTTTGCCACATCTAAAGCCATCGACCATATCAATAGCTCTTTTTGAATTGAGAATAGATTTGATATCATCGCAAAATATGTTTCCGAGATTTATGACACCTTCGCTGTCAAGACAACAGGGGACAACGGTGCCGTCGACAAGAATGCCAAACTGATCTTTTAACCCGTAACAATAAAATTTATTTCCCTTGATTTCGGCGTTAGTATCAGGCCATTCAAAACGTTCACCGAACTCAATGAAAATTTTATCTCGAATCCTAATGCCTCGGGTATTTTCCATCCAATCGCCTGCTATATTCTGCTTCAAAACATTCAATGCAAATTCGTTTTTACCACCGTCAAACCCCTTGTTCCAAAGACGAAAAACTACGATAGTTCCAACATCTGCGGCACTCTTTGCAAAATCGGAAAGACTCTGTATGTATCGGATGAAATCTTCGTCACTTCCGTTTTCGAAACTGTGTAAGGAAATATTTACTTTGTGAATGTCAACAGACAAGAGCTCTTCTTTTCGCCTATTCAAAAGAGTTCCGTTAGTGGTGATAATAGATTTGTACCCGCGCTCTCCCGCGAGCTTTATAAACTCGGGCAGTAAAGGGTGGACAAGAGGCTCACCCATCAAATGATAATAGATATATTTCGTCTGTTCTGTGAGCTTGTCAAGAACAAGAGAAAACTCCTCAATGCGCATCTGCCTCGGTGCACGATGGTGCCCGTGACAAAAGGAGCAACTCATATTACAAATGTTGGTGATTTCTACATAGACCTTGTTATACATAGCTTCTCCTTGTCACAAAATGGTTATGCCCTGTTTCGTTTTAAATTTGCTGCGTAACAGATGGTATAGGTCATCAACAACGCCACGCCAATGTGCATAAATAAATTCAAAAGACTGTACGGTAACAATCCTATGGCTGAAGAGATTACGGTAGTATAGGCAGATATGTATGAAAATACACGTAATCCAATCAAAGCCACCCAACACGCTATAACAAACAGGCTCTTTTTTCTGTTCGTTAAAATTTCTTTATCCGCAAACAGCTTCTTTGCAACAAAGAACATAATAACATATAAGCATAAAAACACAAAATTCAATACGTTAAGAATAGAGAACCCTATGAGATAAGGCGATAAAAGGGTTACTGGTGTAAATATTACCCATACACACCAATAGCCTGCCTTGTATTCAACAAATAAACAAATCAGACTGCAAGCCAAGATGGATAATATAACAGGAATCAAAACAAACAATTCCTCGTCGCTTTCTGATAATAGAGATACAAGTATACCTGCAACCAAGGAAACGGCTAAAAGAATGTATCCAATTATTTTTTGTGTTGTAAGAAGGCTTGATTTGGCTGTTGGAATGTCTGCAACGACTTCTCCGCTTTTGTTGACACACTCGTCCTTCAACAGATAATCTGTGGAACATTCAAATAACCTTGCTAAGCAAATAAGCTTGTCAGTTTCGGGATAAGCCATATTCGATTCCCATTTGCTTGCCGATTGCCTCGATACACCTAGTATATCAGCAAGCTGCTCCTGCGTATAGTTGTTTTCTTTTCGTAGCTTAGATAGCTTTTCTCCAAAAGTCATACACTTTCTTCCTTTCACGGTTTATTGTTTCGATAGTGAAAGTGTAGTATGTTTGATGCAAACATTCCACCAATTTAATAGTTCTATATGTAAACTTGCGGTTGCATAGCTCTTATATTGCCATTATACCATAAAATAAAAACAAAATGAAGTGGCTTGAAATCAAAGATTTCAAGCCACTTCAAAACCACTTGGTATTATTTGTTAAGAAATACTAGTAATTAATCTAAAAAGAACAAAAACTAATATTCTTTAGCAATCAAACAAACCATAAGTAGATTCCCTAAGTATATAAACTTATATAGTAGTACAATTACTTATAAGTGAAACAAGCAAAACACTAGTAAATACAAGTATCCACCAAAGCCTGTAGGCACAATCGAGTGGGAATAAGTTTAAAAAAATAAATGCCCTTCGCAAGTTAATGCGAAAGGCATTTTGTTTATTTTAAAAAGATGTGAGAGGATAGATTTGTGTGTTCTTTTGGGAATACACAAAAGTGTCCTCGAACATATTCCTTACTCCCACTCTATTGTGCCGACAGGCTTCGGTGTGAGGTCGTAGAGTACGCGGTTGATGCCTTCGACTTCGCCGGTGATACGGGCAGTGACCTTATGCAGCACTGCATAGGGAATCTCCTCGATGGTGGCGGTCATGGCGTCGGTGGTGTTCACGGCGCGGATGATGGCGGGCCAGCCCTCATAGCGGCTGTCATCCTTGACACCGACGCTCTTGATATCGGGCACGACCACGAAATACTGCCAGACCTTGCCGGCGAGACCGGCATTGTCAAACTCCTCGCGCAAAATAGCGTCAGCCTCACGGAGGGCGTGGAGACGGTCGCGGGTGATGGCGCCCAGGCAGCGCACTCCCAGACCGGGACCGGGGAAGGGCTGACGGTAGACCATTGCGTGG
>JAZSNN010000023.1:0-1551 GCA_045536425.1 Oscillospiraceae bacterium | reverse complement strand
ATACCCCTTGACAAGCACAAATTTTCGCGCTAATACACCAAAGAGCAATATCGCTCCAAACACGAACAAATAGAGTGCAATATATTCCGTTTGTCTCTTATTCATAGTCATCTTTGTTAATCGTTCTTGGGCAAAGATATATGAATAATCAAAACAAAAAATGGCTCTTTTGCCTTTTGACCGCACGTGTCATAGGTTGTCCTATCGTGTCATAGCGGGTATGGTATTGCAATCTGTCTCAAACAAAAATTATCTTCATCATTTCATTGCCGAATGATGCAGACAATTATATGATGATAGGTGTGTTTTCTCACTACCTTTTGCGATTTTTACCTACTTTCAAGTCTGCATATTACTTTATATAGTAGCAAAAGCTAGAAATGTTTTATTTTTGTTGCATGTATTGACATATTTGACTATATTTGCATCGGAGAGGTGGTAGAGCGGCTGATTACGCCTGTTTGAAACACAGGTAAACCTACGGGTTTCAGGGGTTCGAATCCCCTCCTCTGAAAATCCTAAATACTAAATATAAAAACGGCAGACATTGATCTGCCGTTAATTTTAGTATCCTACTTTAACGAAATCTTGTTGGCAGTTTCGCGTTTCTTGGAGTTCACAAGATCTGCATAAATCTGGGTGGTGGCAACATTCTTATGCGTTAGCATCTTCGATACGGTGTAAATATCTGTGCCTAAAGAGATTTGGATGACCGCATAGCTATGCCTGAAGCAGTGGAAGGTTATCTTCTTCGTTATCCCAGCCTCGGCAATCCACTGTTTGAGTGGGTGGCGTGTCATTGCTCGGGTTAGTCCTTTGAACATCAATCCTTTGCCCCATTCACCGCATAGTTACAATGCTTCGTGGCTGATGGGGAGTGTTGCCTCGGTCTTGGTTTTCTCGGTGCAGATACGGATGTAATAGCCTTGATCAGGTCCCATTTCAAAGTCGCTCCATTGCAATTTGAGAATGTCGCTGATGCGAAGTCCCGTCATACAGGCAAACAGCGATGCTTGTTTCAATACAGGAATACGGCAGGGTGTGGCGGCAAGTTGCTTTACCTCGTCGAGCGTCAGATACTCCTTTTTTACCTCTTTCCACTCGATTTTCTCAAGGAAGTCATTGAGGTTTTCGCGCAACATCTTCTCCTTGTAGGCAATCTTCAACAGGGCGCGAAAGGTGGAGTAATATCCCGCTGCCGAATTTCGACTGATATATGAGTCGGGGTGATGTATCTGCTTGCATTTCAAGAGATAATCTCGAAACTTTTCGCATAGCTCAACGGTAATATCTCCGAAAGTACATTTGCCACCGCAGAACTTCTCGAAATGGTTGCAGACGCAATCCCACTTTTCGTATCGCTCGCGTGCCTTTGCTAGGAAGTAGGCAAGGAAATCGACCTTCTGTTTATTCTTGTCGAGGAAGCCGAACTCCTCGTTGATAAGCGACTGCACACGGATACAGCGTATTGCCTCCGCCTTATTGAGCATCTCTTGGTTGAATATTAGTTGCTGCTCGTTACGTGGCTTGGCATAGAGATAGATGCCGAGG
>JAZSNN010000027.1:0-12873 GCA_045536425.1 Oscillospiraceae bacterium | reverse complement strand
GCAAACGAAACACCCCTTTAGGGGTTGCCCGAAGAAGTAATGCGGTTGGCAGAACCTTTCGGAGCCCCTTTAGGGGTGTGGTCTGTAAAAAGCCCTTCTAGGGCTTACTCAAGCCTCCGGCTTAGCCGGAGGTTGTGACTGAATTATTTCTTCAATTTGAGAGCGTCTTTTGCCTTTGCCGCAATATTTGAAGCACAAAGTCCAAACTGCTCGAGAAGAACGGCAGCAGGACCTGAATAACCAAATCTGTCCTCAACACCGATTTTGACAACGGGAACGGGGGTAGAGGAGCAAACTGCCTCACATACCGCCTCACCGAGACCGCCAACAACGTTATGCTCTTCAACGGTAACGATAACGCCTGTCTCTTCAGCACACTTTGCGATGAGCTCTTTGTCGAGAGGCTTTATGGTGTGGATGTTAACCACTCTGGCGTTTATGCCGTCTGCATCAAGAGCCTCAGCAGCCTTGATAGCCTCGTAAACCATAAGACCCGAAGCCACGATTGTAAGGTCGTTGCCCTCGCGAAGAACAATACCTTTTCCAAGCTCAAACTTGTAGTTTTCGGGATTGTTGAACACGGGAGCAGCGAGTCTGCCAAATCTAAGATATACGGGACCGTTGTGGTTTATAGCCGCCTCAACAGCAGCCTTAGCTTCAATGTCGTCTGCAGGATTTATGATAACCATACCGGGAATGGTGCGCATAAGTGCAATATCCTCACAGCACTGGTGCGTAGCACCGTCCTCACCGACAGAGATACCTGCGTGTGTTGCACCGATCTTTACGTTGAGGTGGGGATAGCCTACGGAGTTTCTGATTATCTCATAAGCGCGTCCTGCCGCAAACATTGCGAAAGAACTTGCAAAAGGAATCTTTCCTGTGCTTGCAAGACCTGCGGCAACACCAATCATATTAGCCTCAGCGATTCCGCAATCGATAAATCTTTCGGGACAAGCCTTTTTGAAGGTGCCTGTCTTTGTAGCGGCAGCGAGGTCAGCGTCGAGTACTACAAGGTTTTCATATTTGGTGGAAAGCTCTGCAAGAGCCTTTCCGTAGCTGTCACGTGTAGCAATTTTAATAACTTCAGACATACCGTTACTCCTTTATCGAATTTAATGTGGCTTCGAGCTCTTCCATAGCGAGCTTGTACTGCTCGGCGTTAGGTGCAGAGCCGTGCCACTCGACCTTGTCTTCCATAAACGAAACACCTTTTCCCTTGGTGCTCTTGGAGATGATGGCGGTGGGCTTGCCTTTAACTGTCTTAGCCTTTTCATAAGCCGCTTCGATGGAATCAAAATCGTGAGCGTCAATAATAATTACATTAAAGCCAAAAGCCTCAAACTTCTTGTCGATAGGCTCGGGGGAGCAGACCTCTGTGATTCTTCCATCAATCTGCAAACCATTGTTGTCAACGAGGATGCAAAGGTTGTCAAGCTTGTTGTGAGCGGCAAACATAGCTGCCTCCCAAACCTGACCTTCTTCAATTTCTCCGTCGCCGAGGATAGTGTAGACTCTATAATCCTTGTTCGAGAGCTTTGCAGAAAGAGCCATACCGCAAGCAGCGGAGATGCCCTGACCGAGAGAGCCGGTAGACATATCAACACCGGGTGTGCCCTTCATATCGGGGTGACCCTGAAGCATTGCGCCGGGATGACGAAGTGTTTTAAGCTCGTCAGTTGAGAAAAATCCTCTCAGCGCCAAAGCAGAATAAAGTCCAGGAGCGCAGTGTCCTTTGGAAAGTACGAAACGGTCTCTGTCTTCCCACTTGGGATTTTTGGGGTCGACGTTCAGCTCCTTGAAATAAAGATAAGCCAGAACGTCAGCGATAGAAAGGGAACCGCCGGGATGTCCGGATTTAGCATTGAAGGTTCCTTCAATGATACCCATTCTGATCTGACACGCTTTGATTGCCAGTTCTTTTTTTAAGTTTTCCTGCATAATGCATCCTCCTGAAGATTTATTGCATCTTTTTGAGCTTCTGAATAAAATCGTCAAAATATTTTGGTAACGCGCTTTCAAACTCGAGATACTCGTGCGTAACGGGGTGCTCAAATCCAATTACCTTGGCGTGCAGACACTGTCCGTCGAGCTCTTTTATGGGCTTTTTCGGGCCGTATACTTCATCTCCCGCAACACTGTGACCGAGATAAGCCATATGAACGCGGATCTGATGGGTGCGCCCCGTTTCGAGCTTTACTCTAATGTGGGTAAAACCGTTGTATCTTTCCAAAACCTCGTAATGTGTAATGGCGTGTTTGGAATTTTTGTCTGTCACACACATCTTTTTTCTGTCAACGGGGTGTCTGCCGATAGGAGCATCAACAGTACCGTTGTCAGATTTGAGGTTGCCACAGACAATAGCTTCATAAATTCTTGTAAAGCTGTGAGCCTTTATCTGCTCAGCCAAACCTATGTGCGCCACATCGCTTTTTGCAACAATGAGAAGACCGCTGGTTTTCTTGTCAATTCGGTGAACGATACCGGGTCGTAAAACTCCGTTGATACCCGAAAGACTGCCCTTGCAATGCGCCATTAGAGCGTTTACGAGCGTTCCGCTGTAGTTGCCTGCGGCAGGGTGTACCACCATACCTTTTGGCTTGTTAACTACTAAAAGATGCTCGTCCTCAAAGACTATTTCGAGCGGAATTTCCTCGGCTTCTACGTCGAGTTCCTTGAGCTCTGGGGTGTAAAGGTCTACAAAGTCACCCAATCTGAGCTTGTAGTTTTTCGAGGTCGGCTTTTGGTTTACCAAAACGCACTCCTCGTCAATCAAACGCTGAACCGAAGACCTGGTCAGCGACTCAATGTTTTCCACAAGCCAACGGTCAATGCGTTCACCGACAGCCTCAGCGTTGACGGAAAAGCTATATTCATTCGACGGCATCTTGATCACCGCCGAGTTTTTTTGCTTTTTGCTCCTTGATCTCTGACAAAATCACGTACAGAATGAGAAGCCCCGCACCAATTGTAATACAGCAATCGGCAAGGTTGAAAACAGGGAAGTCGATAAAGGTCGCGTGGATATAATCCACAACAAACCCTCTGAAAATTCTGTCGATAAGATTTCCTATACCGCCGGATATAATCAGCATACAAGACCAAAGCAGAAGTGGGTCTTTGATCTTTTTTATGAAAAGGAAAGCCAAAACCGCAACGATAATAATGATAGGCATAAGTATCAGATACCACTTTGCACCCGCAAAAATTCCCCAAGCCGCACCTGTGTTTTCAACGTAGGTCAAGCTAAAGAAATTTTCGATTACTGTAATCGAGCCGACGGGCTCTAGCGAAGATACTGCCCAAAGCTTTATGAGCTGGTCTGCCACAACAAGTAGCACACCTACAATAACAAGTAAAAAGACCAAAGCCTTTCCTCCAGTTATCATCAAAAGGGTAGACCGGAAAGTCTACCCAGTTTGAGATGGTTTTATTTAAGAACTTCAGCGCAACGCTTGCAGAGTGTGGGATGCTCAGCTACTGTGCCTACGGATTTGCTGTACATCCAGCATCTTTCGCACTTTTCACCCTCTGCCTTTTCGACAGAAACGCCAAGACCCTCGACATAAGCGCCTTCAGAGGACTTTCCTTCGCCCTTCACGAGCTTTATGTCGGAAACAATAAAGGTTTCTGCAAGGGAATCCTCAATAGACTTTGCAAAATCATACAGCTCGCCATCGCAGGTAAGTGTAACACACGCCTCGAGAGATTTACCGATAACCTTTTCACCACGAGCGAGCTCAAGAGCTTTGTTCACGTCATCGCGGATAGCGTGGATTCTATCCCACTTAGCACGGAACTCGTCGGAGAATGTGTGAGCAGATGCAGCGGAGATTTCGTTGAAGATAACCGAACGCTCGTCCATATCCTCGGTCTTGGGGATAAAGCTCCAGATTTCCTCAGCGGTGAAGCAAAGGATGGGGGCGATGAGCTTTGTCATAGCGACAAGAATGTCATAAACTGCAGTCTGAGCCGCACGTCTTGTAACGGAGTCTGTCTTTTCAACATACAATCTGTCCTTGATGATATCGAGGTAGAAGCTGGACATATCAAGTACGCAGAAGTTGTGAATAGCGTGGAAAACGATGTGATAATCAAACTCGTCATATGCACCTGTAACCTCTCTTGTGAGGTCGTCAAGACGCATGAGAGCCCACTTGTCGAGCTCTTCGAGCTTGTCGTATTCAACTCTGTCCTTGTTAGGATCAAAGTCGTTTATTGTACCGAGAATAAATCTCGCAGTGTTTCTGATCTTTCTGTACTGCTCGGACAACTGCTTTAAGATATCCTTAGAAATCTTGATATCAGCGTGGTAGTCGGAGGAAGCAACCCAAAGACGAAGGATGTCTGCGCCGTATTCGTCGATGATTTCGGAAGGAATAATACCGTTTCCAAGCGACTTGGACATCTTTCTTCCTTCGCCGTCAACAACCCAACCGTGTGTACAAACAGCCTTGTAGGGAGCAACGCCTCTCCAAGCAACAGATGTGAGAAGTGAAGACTGGAACCAACCTCTGTACTGGTCGTTACCCTCAAGATAGAGGTCGCAAGGCCATTTGAGGTCGTCGCGTTCTTCAAGAACAGCCGCGTGTGTAACACCGGAGTCAAACCAAACGTCCATAATGTCTGTTTCTTTTGTGAAATGGGTCTTTCCGCAGTAGGGACACTTGAATCCTTCGGGGAGTATCTCCTCGGGAGTCTTGCTGTACCAAGCGTCAGAGCCTTCTTTTCTGAACAAGTCGGAAACAGCCTTGATGGTTTCGTCGTTTACTATATATTTACCGCAATCGTCGCAGTAGAATATCGGAATCGGAACGCCCCAGGTTCTCTGACGGGAGATACACCAGTCGCTTCTGTCCTGAATCATACCGGTGATACGGCCCTCGCCCCAATCGGGAATCCACTTAACGCTCTTAACAGCCTCGATAGCCTCTTTCTTAAAGTCGTCGATGGAGCAGAACCACTGCTCGGTAGCGCGGAAGATAACGGGCTCTTTACATCTCCAACAGTGTGGATACTGGTGGATAATCTTCTGCAAAGCGAGAAGATTGCCGTGTTCCTCGAGGTAGATGGCGATTTTTTTGTTAGCCTCGTCGGTTGTAAGACCTTCGAACTGTCCTGCATCCTTTGTGAGCTTTCCGTTGTTGTCAACCGGAACTACCATCGGGAGCTCCTTGTAGTTCTGTACACAAACTTCAAAGTCCTCAACACCGAAGCCGGGAGCAGTATGAACGCATCCTGTACCGCTTTCGAGCGTTACGTGGTTTCCAACAATAACGAGAGAATCGCGCTCGAGGAAAGGGTGATAGCAGGTGATGTATTCGAGGTCAGAGCCTCTTACAGAGCCGATGAGCTCATAGTCCTCGATCTTAGCTGCAGCCATAGCCGCATCAGCGAGGTCTCTTGCCATAACATAGTACTCGCCGTTTGTCTTAACAAGGCAGTACTCATAGTCAGGACCAAGACAGATAGCAACGTTACCGGGTAGAGTCCAGGTGGTTGTTGTCCAGATAACGAAATATGTTTTATCAAGCTCTGCGCCCATATTAGCGAGAACAGAGTTCTTGTCGTTCTTAACCTTGAACTTTACGTAGATAGAATGGCAGGGGTCTTCAGCGTACTCGATCTCAGCCTCAGCAAGAGCAGTAACGCAGTGAGGGCACCAGTAAACCGGCTTGTGACCTTTGTAGATATAGCCCTTCTTTGCCATTTCGCCAAAGATTTCTATCTGACGCGCCTCAAACTCAGGCTTGAGCGTGAGATAGGGGTCATCAAAGTCACCCCAAACACCAAGACGCTTGAACTGATTTTTCTGATCCTCAACGTAGGAGAGCGCAAACTCTCTGCATATTTTTCTCAGCTCAATGGGGGAAAGGGAAGTGATACCGTTACCGATACCTGCTTTCTTCATCGCTTTGAGTTCGATAGGCAGACCGTGAGTATCCCAACCGGGAACGTAGTTGGATTCAAATCCAGCCATATTCTTGTACTTAACGATAATGTCCTTGAGCACCTTGTTGAGAGCAGTACCAAGGTGAATATCACCGTTAGCATAGGGAGGTCCGTCATGCAGAATGTATGTGGGCTTTCCTTTGTTTTTGTCTATTAGCTTTTTGTATAGTCCGTCTGCTTCCCATTTTTCGATCATAGCGGGTTCCTTTTGGGGAAGACCTGCTCTCATCTGGAAATCGGTTTTTGGCAGATTGAGCGTCTGGTTATAATCCTGCGGCATCGTGAATGATCTCCTTAAAAGTTATCTTTTTTTGCGTGAATACTGTCCGTCACGCTTTATATCATAATCCTCGCCAAATTTGAGAGGACCAAATTTCGAAGCTTTTGTCTCGGCTTTTTCTTCACTCTCTTCAGAAACGGGCATAGCCTTGGGGGTGAAGGAGAGAGCCTCGGGTTCTTTCTCTGCATCAGCTTCAACAGCCTCTTCTACAACGGGAGCCTCTACAGCCTCAACAGCTTCTTCAGCTGCGGGAACTTCTGCTGCAACCTCTTCAGTTTCAGCAATAGCTTCCTCTTCCTCCTTGGGCTCTTCATAATCGGGAAGAGCGCTGATGAGCTCAATGTGAGTTTTGTAAAGGGACATAAGACGTGTCTTGAATCCCGAAACCTCACGTTGCATCTTTGTGAGAGCAATCTGCTCGCCCTCGAGCTTTTTCTGTGCGTTTTCAACTATCTTGTCTGCCTTAGCAGTAGCATCCTTGATGATGATGTCAGCCTTGCTCTTGGATTCCTTGAGAAGAGAATCGCCAAGGCGCTGAGCGGTGAGAAGTGTATCTCTGAGGCTGTCCTCTTGTTCGCGGTATTCCTGAATTTTCTCAGCCAATACCTGTATTTTTTTCTGCAACTGCTTGTTTTCCTCAACTACAGCGTTGTACGCTTCGGAAACTTCAAAGAGGAAGGAGTCGACAGACTCAGGCTTGTAGCCTAAAGCAGATTTTTCAAATTTTTTCTCGTTGATTTGATTTACGGAAAACATGGGGCGAGCCTCCTTTATTTATACTTCTTAACAATTATTTTAGTTCTTCCCTTGCGGGTAACAGAGCCGATTTCATCCAGAATAAATCTTCCGTATCCGCGTATGGAAACGGTATCTCCGATACAGAGATTTTTGGAAAGGTCTGTACATTCAAAATGATTTATGCTGACATTTTTCGCGGTTATCAGCGCGGCGGATTTTTCACGGCTGAGATTTGTTATGAAAGCCACAACACAATCCAGTCTCAGTGACGAAACCGTGCCTTCACTGATTTCAAACTCCTGCACAAAGGGAAATGGAGACACAAACTCTCGACTGACGCGGACACCGACTCTGCCGATTTTTGTAATATCCGACACAATCATCTGCGAAACCGTTTCAGTGGTGAACACCACCGCCTCGCCATCTTTAACAAGAATGTCGCCGATGGTTTCGCGTTTGATACTGAGTGCCATAAGACTACCCAGAAAATCCCTGTGCGAAAGCTTGTCACAGTCTCTAAAACGAAAATAGCAACAGAAAACAGGGTATTCATCGTGCTCCTCACAGGACATATAGTCCGGCAAGATGCAGAGAAATACCCGTTTGGCGTCATCATAGCCACCGCGAAAGCAGTAGTTTGAAAATCCCATTGAATCAAGCTGTCTTTTTGCTAACACAACCTGACGTTCGTCGATAAAACCGATGTACTTAGGAATAGAGCGAAGACGGCAGATGTTCACGGAATCTTCAACGCGGGCAAGAAAAACGCTGTCTTGTTCTGTAAGAGCTGGATTCAATTAGAAATACACTCCGTTGCTCTCGAGCTCGTCCATAAGTTCGCCCATAAGGTCAACGTTGAATGGAGTAATCATATAGGTGCTGTTAGCAACTCTCTTGATCTGTCCGTCGTTTGCATAAGCAACACCGCTCAAGAAATCGAGAAGTCTTCTGGAAAGATCTTTATTAGCAGCCTCGAGGTTGAGAACAACAGTCTTCTTCTCGTTGAGGTGATCAGCGATAGCGGTAGCCTCGTCAAATCTCTCGGGTTTTACGAGAACGACCTGAAGCTGAGTAGTAGCGTTGATGTTTACTACCTTGTTAGCCTTTTTGCCTGTGTCAACAGTAACAGGAGCTTTTTCGGTATCGGGAGTTTTGGAAAGTATGTCTACGGTCTCTTCTATCTCGTCTTCATCAGATGTTCCGAAAAGTACTCTGCCAAGATTTTTAGGAAAGCTCATAGTTTAAAATCTCCTTTGTATTTTTTTCAGAGAAACAGCATCATTTTGTCAGTTTCTCTGTAGGTTTCAAAAGACGCAAAGTCTCTATATATATTATCTATTTTTTTTGACCTATTGTCAATAAATAACGGGCTATCTTTTCGAAAAAATCTCAAAATTTTTGCCGTTTTTTGCACTAAACCAGCTTGGAATCGTAAAGATCCTTTCCTTCTACCACAACCTCGTCGTAAAATTGCAGATATTCGGGATTAGAATCGTTGTATTCGGTGAGGCAAAAACCGTTGCCTTCGTAGATGATATTTATCTTTTTGAACCTTATCTGTTCACCTGAAACGACGTATACACCCTGCTCGTTATTTTCGTTAAAACGGATAGCCTTTGAGTTTAGACGAAGACCTGTTACGGTTCTGAATTTTATCTGTACTGTGCAGGTGCGTGTAACAGCGAGATTTGCTGACATAGCAGAGCTTTTGAGGAGCACGACGACAGTATCAGAATATTCATCTGTGACAATCTCGCTGACGGTAGCCTCAATGGTCTCAACGGTAGAAAAGGGAAACTCTACGTCAAGCACCCTGCCGATATAAAAATTTTCAGCAGCAATCGTGGGGATTTCTATCGCGAGATACCAATGCGGTTCTGTGATTATCTTTCCGACAGAGGAATCAGAGGCTTGTGCAGTGACCTTGTTGTTGATGAGGTCTGAATATTCACTCAAGCTATAATCAAGACGTGCATTAGTGGTCAGAGTGTTTTCATATCCGTCGATACGACTGACGAAATATCCCGCCTGTGAAGTGCGAACGCTGGACACAGAAGAGCCTTGTCCGGATTTATATTCTTGTAGCAAAGCTTTTGTTTGGCTTATAGCTGTTTTATAATCCACATCCTTGTCCATAGTAGCAAGACGCTTGTTCAAGGAAAGCAAAAAACTGTTTTTTGTCACGGAAATATCACGCACAAACTGACCTTCGCAGACGTTAGAGTAGGAAATGAGTTTGCTGATAATCTGCTTTGTTATTGCTTCAGCGTTTGTATAATAATCCGACGAAGCCTTTGCCGATTGCTCCAAAAGCTCAAGGTCAGCTTCCAAACGTTCGATGATATCCTTGTCGGCGATGTCACTTTTTGAGTTGTAGAGCCTTGCCACGGTAGAGTTTTTGGCAACCCTTTCGCCGTCCTCAAAGAGATAGTCGACAGCCTTCGAATCGGCAGATTTCAAGAGGTACTCGTCGCGCAAGATTATTCCGTCGGCATTTAGTGAATCCGAAACAGAATAGCGGAAAACAATTTCGGTGGTGTAGGGGTCGTTGATGCGCATATAGCCCTGATATACAACGTAAACGAGTATAACCAGAGCCAAAAGTCCTATGCAAATTTTTTTGAGCACGTCCTTCAATGCAGCACCCCCTAAATCTTTTTGCTATTCTCTATAATATCACAAGCGGTCTTTAAAACCTGTCCAAATCCGTCGAGCATATCCTGATGTATCCAATTGACCCTCTGGTCTCTGCGAAACCAGGTGAGCTGTCTTTTGGCATAACGTCTGGTCTGCATTTTCAGATTTTCTGCACATTCCTCGAGAGTGGCAGAGCCGTTGAGATATGGCAGAAACTCTTTGAAACCTATCGCCTGCAGAGCGGTTTTTGAGAGATTTGTGTTCAAAAGTTTGCGGTTTTCGTCCATAAGACCGCTTTCTAGCATCAAATCAACCCTGAGGTTTATTCTGTCATAAAGCTTTTGTCTGTCCGAAAAATCAAGTCCTATAACACAAGGGTCATAGGGCGATTCGTTTTCGCGCGCAAGCTTTTGTTGCTCGCTCATCGTAGTTCCCGTAGTTTTGCAGACCTCAATAGCACGGATGATTCTACCCAAATTGTTCGGGTGAAGCTTTTCGGCAATTTCGGGGTCAAGCTCTCTCAAAATTTCGAGAAGATGCTCTCCGCCTTTTTCCCTTGCAAGCGCCTCAAGTTCGGCTCTCAGCGCGGGGTCAGAGTCATTTTCGCTAAAAACAATGTTGTCGATAAGACTGGAAAAATAGAGTCCCGTTCCACCGACAAGAACAACGTTTTTACCACGACTGTTTATGTCTGCTATAGCTTCTGATGCGAGTTTTACATACTGCGCAACCGAAAAGTTTTCGCACGGGTCCAAAAAGTCTATGAGATGGTGGACTATACCGCCCATCTCTTCCTCGGTGGGCTTTGCAGTACCAATGTCCATAGCTTTGTATATCTGCATCGAATCGCAGGAAACTATTTCGGCATCATATTTTTTTGCCAAGGCTATAGAAAGAGCGGTCTTTCCCGAAGCGGTTGGGCCGACTACGCATATTATGGGGATTTTCGGTTTATTGGATTCTGCCAAACTGTTTTTCCAACTCCCTCTTGCTCAGGCTAATGTATATCGGTCTGCCGTGAGGACAGTATCTAACGTCGGGATTTGCAACAAGCCTTTCAACCAACGCTTCAAGCTCGCTGATAAACGAGCGGTCGTTTGCTTTTATCGCAGAACGGCAAGCGATAGAATGGTAGAGTCTGTCGAGATATTCAAAGCTGTCAGACGACTTGTGCTTCACAATGGAATCGGCAATCTCTAAAACAATCGCTTCGATATCCTTTTCCTTGATTACTACGGGAATTTCGCGGATGGCGACAGAAAAGCTGCCAAAATCCTCGAGTGAAAATCCTGCCTTTGCAAAAACGTCAACGCTCTCGCATATAACAGCGTGGTTTTCCTTGGAAAGATTTATAACGACAGGGGAGAGAAGAAGCTGTCTGTCAACCTCGCCGCTCTCTGCCTTCAGCTTTTCGTATATAAGCCTTTCGTGTGCAGCGTGCTTGTCGACGAGAAGCATATTGTTTCCCGATTCTGCAACTATGTAGGTGTTGAAAAGCTCACCCACAACGCGCATTGGCAGAGCTTCTGCAGACGAAGCATCCTCTGTGACAACAGGAGGCATAACCTCTCTGCTAACAGACGATGGAATCTCTTTGACAACGGGAGTCTGAGCGGGCTTCACCGCATACTCAGCCTTTGCTTGAGCAGGCTGTGCACCAATATATCCGCGGTATTCCTCGACCGAAACAGACGGCGACTGCAGGTCGTTGTGCTCAGGGGAGTGAATGGTGTATTTTTTGGGAGGGTTAGCTTCCCATTTTTGTTGAATTTCTTTTGCTTTTTCGATCAGCGTGAACGGATTTATGTCCTGTGTTGCGTTTCTGATAGTGAATTCCTTTTTCTCGGAAATCGAGGATATAGTGGACTTTACGCCCGTGTATATGCAGTCGAAAATCGGACGCTCGTTGACAAAACGCACTTCGATTTTTGCAGGATGAACGTTGACATCTACAGCGCCAAACGGTACTTTGACGTTGAGTACACAACCGGGGAATTTCCCCGTGACGATAGAGGATTTAAAGGCTTCCTCTACAGCAACCATAGCGGTTTTTGTCTTTACATAACGAGAGTTTATAAAGAAATATTGGAGTGCACGGGAAGAACGCGCAAACTCGGGTTTTGTGACGTAACCCTTTATCTCGATGCCGTCGAGTTCATATTCAACCGGAATAAATCCCGCCGCAATCTCTCTTCCAAAAACCGAGTACAAAACAGAATATAAATCACCGTTTCCGGGGGTGTGAAGCACAACTTTGGAGTCTCTGATAAACTTTACAGAAACGTGAGGATTAGAAAGCGCAATGCGGTCGATAACAGCGGCTACTGCGTTTCCTTCCGCAACGTCTTTTTTGAGAAACTTCATTCTGGCAGGAGTGTTGTAAAAGAGGTCGCGCACGACAATAGTAGTGCCCTGCGGACAACCCGCGTCGTCAAAATAGACCTCTTCGCCGCCGTGGATTTCATAACGGCAACCGATTTGGGAATCCTTTGTTCGTGTCAGCATTTCAACACGGGACATAACCGCAATCGAAGCCAAAGCCTCGCCTCTGAATCCAAAGGTAGCAATGCTGTTGAGGTCTTCTTCGGTTGAAATCTTGCTCGTTGCGTGACGAATGAAGGCGGTGCGCACGTCGTCCTTCAAAATTCCGCATCCGTCGTCTGTAACGCGCATATAGGTGATACCACCGTTTTTTATCTCTACCGTAACTGCCGTCGCACCTGCGTCGATAGCGTTTTCTGTGAGCTCTTTTATAACCGAGCAAGGACGGTCGATGACCTCACCTGCGGCAATAAGCTCTGCAACGTGTTTTTCAAGAACGTTTATTCTTCTCACCGTTTTTCACCACACATTCTATTCTTGTGAAATTTTTTTGAGTTCGTATAGCTTGTTCAAAGCCTCGATAGGAGTCAAGGTTTCGAGATCGGTGTCCTCAAGAATCTTCATAATACGGCTCGAGGACGTGGAATCGCCGAGCATTGTTTGAACCGACAAGAGCTCATATTCTGGCTCCTCGCGGTTTGCTCTGATGGACTTTGGAGAAACGATCTCTGAGCCTTTTTCGAGGGATTTCAGTATATCTTTTGCGCGATGCACCACAGCATCGGGAACGCCCGCGAGCTTTGCCACCTCGATTCCGTAGCTGTCATCGGTAGACCCCTTGACTATCTTGCGAAGGAAAGTAATATTATCTCCGCGTTTCTTGGCGGCAATATTATAATTTACTATTCCCTCTATTTCCCCTTCCATTGAGGTAAGCTCATGAT
>JAZSNN010000025.1:0-32482 GCA_045536425.1 Oscillospiraceae bacterium | reverse complement strand
GATTGCCTTGAACGCGGGGATGATCGCCTGATAGTTGATACCGATGATAACAAGGCTTCCTGCAACGAAGAGAACGACCATGAAAGGAACGATCTTTTCCGCAACGTTTGCGATTCTCTTTACACCGCCGAGGGTGATGATAGCAGTGAGAATCATTATAACTACACCGATGAGAAGGCTATAAAGAGATACGTCACCAAACACAGTGATACTGGAAATTGCCTCTACGTCACACGCCGCTGCAACGTTTGCAACGATCTTATTTACCTGACCCATACTTCCGATACCGAAGGAAGCGAGCATTGTGAAGATACAGAACAAAACTGCGAGAATTCTGCCGGGCTTTTTGAGGGTCGCTTCTCCGTGTGCATCCTTGTAGGAATATCTTCCGACACCGTCCTGCAGGTAGTACATTGCACCGCCCGACCATTCGCCTTCGCTGTTTTTACGTCTAAAGTAGATACCGAGAACGTTTTCTGCGTAGTTTGTCATCATTCCAAAGAAAGCGGCAACCCACATCCAGAAAACCGCACCCGCACCACCGATGGCAATAGCCGCAGCAACACCTGCGATGTTACCTGTACCGACCGTTGCGGCAAGAGCTGTACAAAGCGCCTGGAAGGGTGAGATAACGCCCTTTTCCTTGCGGTGCTTCATAACGCCCTTTGTGAACAAGCTTCCGATGGTATTCTTCCACCAGAGCTTTATGTGTGTGATCTGAAATACCTTTGTGCTGAGCGTTACGATAACGCCTGTACCGATGAGAAGTGCGAGGCCAAATATACCCCATACCACTCCGTTTACGCTGCCGTTAATTTCGGCAACCTTTTCGAGAAACTTTTCCATGATTTCTCCTCCTAGAAAATAAAAAAATTGACGACGTGCGAGTGCACTCCGCCAAAAAAACAAGATTGCTAGAAGCAATAACTTTGTCCTTTTGCCTGAGAGTTTTGTGTTTTCACACTTGCACCTTCGGCCCCCGATCTAACGGGTGTCTCCAAAGTTCTGTCCGCATTCGGTCCTCATCCTTTCGGAAACCTGAGAGCGTTACTCCTTCGGCTGCTTTCGCACTTTCCCGAACACTTCATACAGAATTATTAAACTGTTGTTTATTATTGTACTACATATTTTTACATATTGCAAGGGCTTATTGCAAATTTATGCATTTTGCTCTATATACCTAACTCAAAACGCTCTGCAATATTCATTCCGCCCAAAACCTAACGCTTGAAGATGAAAAAGGTGTAGGTTAAAACCCTACAAAATGAAAAAGAAAACAGCCACCTTTGGTGACTGTTTCTTTTTGGTTGCTTAAGGCGATTATAAGCAAACAACTATATTTCCCGTGAAATTGTGCGAACATAGTTTCGGTCAGAAACATTGTCGTCTCACTTCGTCGATAAATCTCCTTGTGAGCCTCTGTGTTTCTTCCGACAGCAACGCTCCCTGTTTCGTCCACCGGACGCGGTCGCGTTCTGTCCCTTCGGGCCCTCGGTTGTAGGTTCAAACTCTACAAAATAAAAAAAGCAACCACAACAAAAGTTGTGGCTGTTTTTTATGGTTGCGGAGGCAGGATTTGAACCTACAACCTTCGGGTTATGAGCCCGACGAGCTACCGGGTTGCTCCACTCCGCGATATTTTCGAGTGCCTTACTATTATATACGAATAAATCCCCGTTGTCAACCCATTATTTTTAAAATTCGTTCGACAGGATTCTTGTTGGTTTGATATCGGAATTTTTTTCGTTTTTGGGGTGGTGTTTTATTGACATTGATTTTTAGAATTGGTATACTTTAATTAGCTATTCAAAACTGAAGAAAGAGGTATGTTTTATGGCAAAGACTGTTAGCGATATTCTAAAGCTTATCAAGGAAAACGACATTAAGATGGTCGACTTTAAGATGGTTGACATCAACGGTCAGTACCGTCACGTTACCATCCCCGCAGGAAACTTTTCCGAGGACACTATGAAGAGCGGTATCGGCTTTGATGCTTCCAACTATGGCTATGCCGTTGTTGAAAAGAGCGATATGGTGTTCATTCCCGACCCCGACACTGCGGTTATCGACCCGTTCTGTGACATTCCTACCCTTTCTATGACGGGTAACGCGATGATTATAGACTCTCCCGAAAACCGCCCGCTCGCACAGTATCCCAGAAACATCATCAAGGCGGCTGTTCAGTATATGAAGGACAGTGGAGTTGCCGACGAGATGAAGATTCTGCCCGAGTTTGAGTTCTACCTCTTCGACGACGTTGTTTGGAGCGTTGAGGGCAGACACATTGGTGCTGAGGTTGATGCAAAGCAGTCCTATTGGAATTCCGACAACGAGGGTCTTGGCGTTGTTGTTCCCAAGCAGAAAAACTATCACATTGCAAAGCCTTTTGACACATCCTACGAGTGCAGAAGCGAGATGTGCCTTCTTATGAAAGAGATGGGCATTGACATAAACTACCATCATCCCGAGGTTGCCGCTTCGGGTCAGTACGAAATCGAGCCTCAGCTCGGCGAGGTCGTTCACATGGCTGACGCTACGATGATGATTAAGTACATCATTCACAACACAGCTCTCAAGTATGGCAAGAGCGCTACCTTTATGCCCAAGCCCATCTACGGCGAGGCAGGAAGCGGTATGCACGTACATATGCTTCTTTTCAAGGACGGACAACCCGTTTTCTCCGATGACAACGGCTACTCTCATCTGAGCGAAACTGCTCACTACTTCATGGGCGGACTTTTAAAGCACATCGGCTCTCTGTGCGCTATCACAAATCCGAGTACCAACTCCTTCAAGCGTCTTGTTCCCGGATTTGAGGCTCCTGTTACTGTAGGTTACGCTACCTCTAACAGAAGTGCTGTTATCCGTATCCCTGCGTATGCAAAGAGCCCTGACAAGCGTCGTTTCGAGCTTAGAAACCCCGATGCTACCTGCAACCCCTATTTCTGCTATGCGGCTATCCTTATGGCAGGTCTTGACGGTATCAAGAACAAAATCGACCCACACGCAAACGGCTGGGGCCCCTATGATATGAACCTCTACAACCTTCCCGACGAGGAGAAGGCAAAGCTTCAGGGTCTTCCCGTTTCGCTTGACGAGGCGCTGGATTGTCTTGAAAAGGACAACGCTTATCTCACAGAGGGCGGAGTATTCCCGATCGAGCTTATCAACAACTTCATCAAAACAAAGCGCGCCGAGTGCAGACAGCTTGCCGCTATCCCGCACCCCGCTGAGTTTGACAAGTATTATAATCTTTAATTGCAATAAACGGGCGGTTTTTCGTGGAAAAACCGCCCGTTTTGTCTTGCTTTTTTCTTCTGCAGAGTATATACTTGTGATATAGCTATTCTCTTTTTGGGAGGACAAAAAATGTTCGAAAAATTTGACGCAAAGGCGAGAGAAATTCTTTCAAAAATGACGCTTCGCGAGAAGATAGGTCAGCTTAATCAAACCACGATTTCCTATTACAAAGGAAAAGAGGACGAGCTTTATGAGCTTGTCAGACGCGGTGAAATTGGTTCTTTTGTAATGTCAAGCACCTCTACCGCGGGAAACGACGCGCAGGAGCGCGTTAATCGTGAAATATACAACAAGATTCAAAAAATCGCTGTGGAAGAGAGCAGAATGGGTATCCCTGTTCTCTACGGTCGCGACGTTATCCACGGACACAAAACCGTTTTGCCCGTGCCGATCGGTTCTGCCGCAGCTTTCAACGACGAACTTGTTACAGAGTGCTACCGCGACATTGCAAAGGAAGCAAAGGCGGAGGGAATCCATTGGACGTTCTCTCCGATGCTTGATATGTGCCACGACCCGAGATGGGGCAGAATGGTCGAGGGCCCCGGAGAAGACCCGTTTGTTGGCGCATCGCTTGCGAGAGCCGCTATAAAGGGATTTCAGGGTGATGACCTTTCTGACCCAAAGAGCATTGCCGCGTGTGCAAAGCATTATATCGGCTACGGTGCGAGCGAGGGCGGAAGGGACTATCACCGCGCGGAAATCTCCGATATTTCTCTGCAAAACTACTATCTCCCCGCATTCAGAGCAGCTGTTGATGCAGGTGTTGCGACCGTTATGTCCTCCTTCAACGACATAAATGGAATCCCTGTGGTTTCGAGCAAAAAGTACCTCGACGACATTCTCCGCGGTCAGCTTGGATTTGACGGATTTGTGGTTTCCGACTGGGGCGCTGTGGAAAATCCCATTAGAATGGGCTATGCCGAAGACAGACGCGAATGTGCAAAGCTCGGACTTATTGCAGGTAACGAGATCGATATGTGTTCGAGTTGCTTTGTCGACCATCTAGAAGCGCTTGTAAACGACGGTGAACTTGACGTTGAATATATCGACCGCGCGGTTTTGCGCGTGCTTCGTGTGAAGCTTGCTATCGGACTTTTTGACCGTCCGTTTGGTACTGAAATCGAGTGCGACTACGAAGCGCACAGAAAGAATGCAAGAGAGCTTTCTGCAGAGAGTTTGGTGCTTCTCAAAAACAACGGCGTGCTCCCGCTCAAAAAGGACGTTGTGGCGGCGCTTGTCGGACCCTTCTCATATGAACGCGAAGCACTTTTGGGCACATGGGTGCTCGACGGCAGACCGCACGAAACCACAAATATGTTCGAGGCGCTCAGCGAGGTTTTACCGGAAGGTCACCTCAAGTCTGCAGAGAGAATTAATATGTTCGACACCTCGGTCAAGGTAGCGCGAAGCTCCGACGTTGTTATTATGGCGCTTGGCGAAAGCCACGTCACGACAGGCGAGGTACAGTCGGTTTATGACATTTCCATCTCCGACGACCAGATAAAGTTAATTGACGATATGCGCTCCTACGGCAAGAAGATTGTAGGCGTGTTCTTCTGCGCTCGTCCGAGAGTGCTCGACGGACTTATGGAGAAATTTGACGCGGTAATCTATGCTTGGCATACGGGCAGTGAGGCGGCTCACGCAGTTTGCGACGTGCTCTTTGGCGACGTTGTGCCGAGTGGCAAGCTTCCCGTAACACTTCCGAGAAAATCGGGGCATATTCCGCTCTACTACAACGTTTATGCCAGCAGTCACGACGCCGACAACTACTATGGCGACTCCTGCTACATAAACTACGTTGACAGCGTTGCTTCCCCCTTGTTCCCGTTTGGATTCGGTCTTTCCTACACAGAATTTGAGTATAAAAACCTTACCGTTGACCGCAAGGAAATCCCGCTCGACGCGGTAGAGAATGGCGAGAAAGTCAAGTTCTCGATTGATGTCGAAAACGTGGGCGGGTTTGACGGCAAGGAAGTCGTACAACTTTACATCCGCGACAGAGTTGCCTCGATTATGCGCCCGATAAGAGAACTCAAAGGTTACAAAAAGGTGTTTATCGAGAAGGGCAAGACCGCAAAGGTTGAGTTCGAGCTCGGTTATAAAGACCTCGGGTTCTACAATGGTGAGGGCGAGTATCTCGTTGAAAAAGGCTTGTTTGAGGTTTATATCGGCGAAAACTGCCTGACAAAAAATATGGTCACATTTAGGATTGTGTAAATGAAACAGCGCCTCGATTTTCGAGGCGCTGTTTTTTAATGGTGATGGTGATGATGTCCGTGGTGCTCGGTGTGTTGCGGGACACATTTGGGGGCGGGGCAGGGCTCGTCGGTGCGTTCGAGCTCGAGTGTTGAATGCACTATGCCGTGTTCCGTCAGTTCCTCGCGCACCTTCTCCTTTATCTCGTGGGGGTCGCTGTCGGTGACGACGTGCATTGTGGCACAGGCGTTTATTCCATCGACACTCCACAGATGGATGTGATGCACGTTCTCTACCCCGTCTATCGCCTCGACGTGCTCCTTTATCTCTGCGACCGAAACTCCGTGGGGCGTTTTCTCCAAAAACAAGTCGACGATGTCCTTGAGGTGTTTTAGAGCGTTTACGATAATAAAAGCTGCAACGCCTATCGACATTATCGGGTCGATGAGCTTAAAGTCGGTAAAGCGCATTATCACAGCGCCCACAAGAACTACCAGCCAGCCGAGAACGTCCTCGAGCATATGAAGATTTACTGCCTTTTGATTTATCGATTCGCCGTCGTGGGTAACACGCGCGGCTATGAGGTTTATCACCGCACCGAAAATCGCAAAGATTATCATTCCGTCGTAGTTTATGTCGGTGGGGTTAAACATCTTTTCAACCGCGTTTATGATGACCGCAACAGAGCCGACAAGCAGTATGCAAACCGTTATAAATCCGCCTATTACCGAATATCTGACGTATCCGAAGGTGTAGTTTTCGTCGGGGGCTTTTTTACTTTTTCTCTCCAAAAGATAGGAAACACCGATACTTACCGCGTCGCCGATATCGTGTATCGAATCCGAAACGATTGCAACGCTTCCTGTAAATATTCCGCCGACAAGCTCGATTATCGAGAAAGCGAGATTGAGAAAAAACGCTACTAATATACTCTTCATAGACACCTCGTTGACTTTTGCTTTTTTATTATGTACAATATCAGTATACTATTTTGTTTTGCTATTTGCAACAGTAATATACTATTTTGGTATACTTTTGAGGTGATTGTTTTGAATTTCGGATTTATCGGTGTGGGCAATATGTGCTCTGCAATCCTTGACGGTATTGTGAAAAGCGGATGTCAAAAGCCCGAGGAGATATATCTTTTTGATACTGACGAAAAAAAGTGTTCTCGCTTTGTCGAGCTTGGTATGAATTTTGCGTCCTCTGCCGACGAGGTGGCAAGGCTTTCGGACGTTTTGTTCTTGTGCGTAAAGCCCCAGATAATGCCAAGGGTTTTGGGTGAGCTTTCTACCGCTGTGAAAGAGAACGCCGTTGTGGTTTCCATCGCGGCAGGAGTGAGCGCCAAGAAGATTTGCAGTGCCATTAAAACCACCGACCGTGTCATTCAGGTGATGCCAAACACTCCTCTGATGCTCTCTGAGGGTGCGGTTGCGATAAGTGCGACCGACAGCGTTTCGGGCGAAGAGCTTGAGGTTGTTGAAAAAATCTTTTCGTCCTGTGGAGTTTGCAGAAAAATCCCGCTCGATAAAATGAACGAGATTATTGCTGTCAACGGAAGCAGTCCCGCGTTTATCTATCTTATGACAAAGTACGTCTGCGACGTGGCAGAGGAAAACGGCATCGACCGCGAGGTCGCAAAGGCGCTTTTCTGCCAAAGTCTTATCGGCAGTGCAAAGATGATGACCGAGTCGGGAATGGACATTGACAGACTCATTGAGATGGTTTCTTCGCCCGGAGGTACTACTATTGCAGGACTTTCCGCAATGCGTGAAAACGGTGCAGAAAAGGTTGTGCGCGAGGCGTTTGACGCTTGTACCAAGCGCGCGTATGAGCTGGGTGAAGAATAGTTTTCGCTTTGTCCGCATAGATTTTGAGTAAGTATAACACAAAGGATGATACTATGCTCAAAAGATATGCGTTTGTCGCAGTACCCAAAAAAACAAAATTGTTTTATTTTCTGATATTTCTTTTTGTCGCGGGGGTCTGCCTCGGTGCAGGGTCGGGCAACAACGACAGTATAAAGCTTTTGGCTGACGGCTATACCGCGGCGCAAAACAGCGAGGTGGCGGCGGACAACTTCTTTCGGTCGCTCTCGGCTGACATCGTGCTTTTTGGTGCGGTTTTTCTGCTCGGGTTTTCCTCGATTTCGTCATCCGTTCTAATTCTAGTGCCATTTTTCAAGGGGCTCGGAGTGGGGGCATCGGTTAGCGCGTTGTATCTTTTAAACCCGTCGTTTCTATCGATTGTCAAAAATGTTGTCGGGTTTTGCATCACCGCTTCGATTTCGTCCTTCGTGCTCATTTTTGCGGTGCGGGAGTCGCTTTTTCTATCGATTGGGCTCTTTTCACACCTGAGAGGCAGGTGCGACGGGGTTGACCTTGTGGGCGAGGGCAAAAAATTTGGTTTGAAATTTCTGCTGTTTGCAGTTATAATAGTTATAAACGCTGTGCTCGACACCTTGCTGTCGGTACTGTTATCTATGTGAAAGGGATGTTTAAATGGCCGGATTTTTCGGTATTGGAGATTTTACAAAGGAAGGCGCGGGTATCTCAAAAAACCGCGCGGAGAAAAAGCGCTTCTTCTTGTTTTGGGAGCTTGTGTGGAGAAAGAAGTTCAAGCTGGTTTGGCTCAATCTTCTCTACATACTCTGCTGTATTCCGATAGTTACCATCGGCCCTGCTACTGCGGGTCTTATGTACGTTTTGAGAAACATTGCCAACGAGCGACCCACCTTTATAGTTGCCGATTTCTTTGACAACTTCAAGAAAAACTTCAAGCAGGGATTTTTGGTCGGACTTTTGCACCTTGTTCTTTCTGTAATCGACGGCTTTGGTATATGGTTTTATTACAGCTGGGCAACACAGCGCGAGGATGGCGCTACCTTTGGTATGATAGCGCTTATCGTGGCTCTGTCGGTTGGATTTGTTATCCTCTTCTCGAGCTTTTACGTCTATCTTATGATGGTCACCTGCGACCTCAGTCTAAAGGCGCTTATTAAAAACTCCTTTATCTTGGGACTCGTTGCCTTTAAAACAAACATCATCACCACTCTTGCAATCCTGCTCGTTATAGTATCGGTGCTTCTGCCGATATTCCCGTATCTCTGTTGGCCCGCGTGCATTGTTCTCTTTGCGCTCTACGGCACCGTGCTTCCCGCTTTTATCGTCGCGTTCAACTCCTATAAATACATCACGAAATACGTCACCGACCCCTACTACGAGGAACACAAGGACGAGAAAAAGGAAATCGAAGAAGAGGCTGTTTTCGACGATGACAGGCTACTGTAAGTTTTTTAAAAAAAGTGTTGATTTTTTGAAAAAAGCGTGGTATACTGACTATAGTAGAATATGGTATTGACAAAGAGTAGGGCAACCTGCTCTTTTGTTTATGTTTGAGAGGTGCTTATGGCTAAAGGTAAAAATACCGTCGCTATTGTAAGCGATTTGGCTGCCCCCGTTGCTAAGGAGTGCGGTGTTAACGTCTGGGATGTGCGCTTTGAAAAGGAAGGCTCTATCTGGTATCTCAGAATTATCATCGACAAGGACGGCGGCGTAGACATCAACGACTGCGAAAACGTCAGCCGAAAGCTCGACAAAATTCTTGACCAGGTTGACCCCATCGACCAGAGCTACTGTCTGGAAGTTTCGTCACCCGGAATTGAACGCGAGCTGGTTAAAAAAGAGCATTTTGACGCATTTATGGGTCAGGAGGTGCTCGTGCGCTTTATCCGTCCCGTTGAAAACGGTGAGCGCGATTTCGTGGGGGTTCTTTCCTCATACGATAACGGTACTGTTGAGGTTATTCTTGCCGAGGACGAAACAATGACCTTTGAGCTTAGTGAAACCTCTTTTGTCAGAGTTGTAGACAAATATGAATATGGAGGACAAACGGAAAATGAATAAGGAATTTTTTGAAGCACTTGCACTACTCGAAAAGGAAAAGGGAGTTCCTGTTGACTACCTTCTCGAAAAGATAAAGGCGGCTATCGTTATCGCCGTTAGACGTGACAACGGACCCAACTCCGTCGTTAACATCACAATCGACACCGAGAAGTGCAAATTCAAGGTCTGCGTTGTTAAAAACGTTGTTGAGGTGGTTGAAGACCCCTCTACAGAAATCCTTCTCGATGAGGCAAAAACCTACTCAAAGCGTGCCATTGTCGGCGGAACCGTTGACATAAAGCTCGAGACAAAGCAGTTTGGACGTATTGCCGCTCAGACCGCAAAGCAGGTTATCCGTCAGGGTATCAAGGAGGCTGAAAGAGAGCACATCTCTCTCAAATTCCGCGCTAAAGAGCACGAGCTCGTTACCGCTGAGGTTACAAGAACCGATATCCGTCGCGGAAACGTTATCGTCAAGATCGACAACTCCGAAATCCTCCTCCCCAAGAGCGAGCAGGTTCCCACCGAAACTCTCGAGGACGGCGATATCATCAAGGTCTACGTTGTGGACGCTTCCGACCCCACAAGAGAGCCCAAGATTTCCAGAACCCATCCCGGACTTGTTAAGAGACTCTTCGAGCTCGAGGTTCCCGAAATCTACAATGGCATCGTTGAAATCAAGGCTATCTCCAGAGAGCCCGGCTCCAGAACAAAGATTGCTGTTATGAGCCACGACGAGAACGTTGACGCGGTAGGCGCTTGTATCGGTCACAGAGGTATCCGTGTCGAAGCGGTTGTAAACGAACTCAACGACGAAAAGATCGACGTTATCAAGTACAGCGAGGACCCCGCAGAGTTCGTCAAGGCGGCTCTTTCTCCCTCTGACATCGTCCGCGTTGACGTTATGGAAGAAGAGGGCAAGGTTTGCAGAGTTATCGTTCCCGACGACCAGCTGTCTCTCGCTATCGGCAACAAGGGACAGAACGCTCGTCTTGCTGCAAAGCTTACCGGATGCAAGATTGACATCAAGCCCGTTAGCGCTTTTCTTGACTAATTGATGGTGGTGGTTTTATGACTGCTAAGAAAATACCGATGAGAATGTGTGTCGGCTGTTCAAAGATGAAGCCGAAAACCGAGCTCATCCGCGTTGTCCGCTCCCCCGAGGGAGAGGTTTCTATCGACTCGACAGGAAAAAAGTCGGGCAGAGGCGCATATATCTGCTCTGACAGAGACTGTCTGAAAAAAGCAGTTAGATCCAAAAGACTTGACAGAACCTTTGGCTGTGAAATCGGCGAGGAACTGTATGAAAGGTTGGACGAACAGCTTGGAAAATAGACTTTTGGGAATGTTCTCAATCTCACGAAAGGCGGGAAAGCTCGTTTTCGGGTTCGACTCGGTAAAGGAAGAGCTTTTGAAAAATCCCGCTTGTACGGTATATCTTGCCTGTGACCTTTCTCAGAAAAGCGAAAAGGAAATCGATTTTCTCTGCACGAAAACGGGCGTGGCTATCAGAAAAACCCCGCTTAGTATGTTTCAGATTAGCGGTATCACAAACAGGCTCAACGGAGTCTTGTGTGTGACAGACCAAAATCTTTGTAAAAAGATTGACAGCATATTGCAAGGTGTCTAAGGAGGACAATTGGGTATATGATAAAATACAGAGTTAATGAACTTGCAAAGGATTTCGGTAAAAAGAGCAAGGATGTTATCGACCTTCTCGACAAGCTGAATTCCGAACAGAAAAAGCATATGACAGTTCTCACCGAGGAAGAGCTAAACTACGTTTTTGAAACCTTTACACAGGAAACCGCGGTAAAGAACTTCAACGAATATTTCAACGATACTATGAACGTGAAGTCTTCTCCCGCAGAGGAAGCTCCTGTTGAGGAGAAGCCCGTTGAGAAAAAGGCTGAGGAGAAAAAGCCGGTCGAAAAGCCCGCTGAAAAGAAGCCCGAGCCCAGAAACGACAGACCTCAGGGTGACAGACCTCAGTTTAACCGTGACGGACAGAAGCCTCCTTTTAACAAGGATGGGCAAAAGCCTCAGTTCAATCGCGACGGACAGAAGCCTCCCTTCAACAAGGACGGTCAAAAGCCTTTTAATCGCGACGGACAGAAGCCTATGGGCCGTGACGGACAGAGACCTCCCTTTAACAAGGACGGACAGAAGCCCTTTAACCGTGACGGTCAGCGCGACTTTAACCGTGACCGCAAACCCGCAGTCAGCGTTAGTGCCGCTGAGGTTACCGAGAAGGTCAACATCAACGTTAATATGCCCTCTGCATCTCCCGTGCAGAAGCAGAAAAACCGCGACAACTTCTCTTCTACAAGAGGCCCCGTTGAGATGAAGACCGTTGACACAAGAACTGTTGACGTCAACCTCGACAAGTATAACGAAAAATATGAGCAGCTCGCTTCTACAAAGCGTTCTGTAAATGACTTTGCACAGGCAAAGCAGAAGATAAATCAGAAATCTCAGAAGAACCGCCAGCATATGTCCAAGAAGGAATCCGAGGCTGAGCGACTCAAGAGAATCGAGATGGAAAGAGCGAAGAAAGGACCTATCACCATCACTATTGGTGACGAAATCCTTGTTGGTGAGCTCGCTTCCAAGATGAAGGTCACAGCGTCCGAGGTCATCAAAAAGCTGATGATGATGGGTGTTATGGCTTCCGTTTCGCAGACTATTGACTATGACACCGCGGCTTTGGTTGCTATGGAAATGGGTGCCAAGGTTGAAAAAGAGGTTGTAGTTACCATCGAAGAAAGACTTATCGACACTACCGAGGACTCTGCAGAGGATCTGGTAGGAAGATGTCCTATCGTCGTTGTTATGGGTCACGTTGACCACGGTAAGACCTCGCTTCTCGACGCTATCCGTCACACAAGCGTTACCTCTACCGAGGCGGGCGGTATCACACAGCACATCGGTGCGTATACCGTTGAGGCTCTTGGCAGACCGCTTACCTTCCTCGACACCCCCGGTCACGCGGCGTTTACCTCTATGCGTGCCCGCGGTGCTCAGGTTACCGACATCGCTATCCTCGTTGTTGCGGCTGATGACGGTATTATGCCCCAGACAATAGAGGCTATCAACCACGCAAAAGCTGCAGGGGTTGACATCATCGTTGCTATCAACAAGATGGATAAACCCGAGGCTAACCCCGACAGAGTTAAACAACAGCTCACCGAGCACGGACTTGTTCCTGAGGAGTGGGGCGGAGACGTTATCTGCGTTCCCGTTTCCGCAAAGGCAGGCACAGGAATTGATACACTTCTCGAAACAGTACAGCTCGTTGCAGACGTTAAGGAGCTCAAGGCTAACCCCAACCGTCTTGCAAAGGGTACTGTTATCGAGGCAAAGCTCGACAAGGGACGCGGCCCTGTTGCCACAATCCTTGTACAGAACGGTACACTCAGAACAGGCGACGTTGTTATCGCGGGAACCTGCGTTGGTAGGGTCAGAGTTATGACCGACGACAAGGGCAAGCGCGTTAGCGAGGCTGGTCCTTCTATCCCTGTTGAGATTACAGGTCTCACCGAAGTTCCCAGTGCAGGCGACGTTTTCAACGCTGTTGAGGATGAGCGTCTTGCAAGAGAGCTCGTTGAGCAGAGAAAGCACGAAGCCAAGGAAGAACAGTTCAAGGCTTATCAGAAGGTTACACTCGACAACCTCTTCTCGCAGATTGCAGAGGGTGAGGTTAAGGAGCTTCCCATCATCGTCAAGGCTGACGTTCAGGGCTCCGTTGAGGCGGTTCGTCAATCTCTCGAAAAGCTGTCCAACGAGGAAGTTCGCGTTCGCGTTATCCACGGCGCAGTTGGTGGAGTTACCGAGTCCGACGTTATGCTCGCAAACGCTTCTAACGCTATCATCGTCGGCTTTAACGTTCGTCCCGACCCGCTCGCAAAAGAAACTGCAGAGCGCGACGGTGTTGACATTCGTTTGTACCGTATCATCTACGACGCTATCGAGGAAATCGAATCGGCTATGAAGGGTATGCTCGCTCCCAAATTCAGAGAGGTTGAGCACGGACGCATCGAGGTCAGAGCCGTTTACAAGATCTCCGGTGTCGGCGCTATTGCAGGCTGCTACGTTGTCAGCGGTAAGGTTATGAGAAACGACCAGATTCGTGTTGTCCGCGAGGGTATCATCATTGCCGAAGACAAGATGAGCTCCCTCAAGCGCTTCAAGGACGATGCTAAGGAAGTGGCTTCCGGCTATGAGTGCGGTATCGGTCTTGAGAAGTTTAATGATGTTAAGGAAGGCGACATCTACGAAGCCTTCGTTATGGAAGAATATAGAGACTAAGAGGTATAAAAATGCCGAACTTTAAATCTATGCGATCGGCGGAGGACATCCGCCGAGAGCTCACCGACATCTTTCGTTCACTCAAAGACCCAAGAATCAGCGGTTTTTTGACCATCGTTAAGGTTGACGTGAGCAACGACCTTTCCTATGCAAAGGTCTACGTCAGCGCGGTTGAAGGCATCGAGGCGGCAAAGGAATCGGTAAAGGGACTCAAAAATGCGGCAGGATTCATCCGTCGCGAACTCGGTCTCAGACTCGAAATGCGCCGTCTGCCCGAGCTGAAGTTTATCGCTGACGATTCTATTGAACACAGTGCGCAGATTCTTGGCCTTATAAATCAGGCGAACAAGGAGAAATAATGAAAACTGACGTTTTGACAGTTAAAGATTTTTTGCTTACGGGTGACTCTTTTTTGATACTCTGTCACAGAAGTCCTGACGGAGACACCCTTGGCTCTGCCTTTGCGCTTTGCCTCGGGCTTCGTTCCCTTGGCAAGAAGGCTCGTGTTGTCTGCGCTGACCCCGTACCGCAAAAATATTCCTACATTTCCTACTGTGACGAACAGTTTGAGGAAAAGGTCGTCATTGCGGTTGATGTGGCTGACCCAAAGCTTTTGGGCGCTCTAGAGGCGGTCTACGGTGACAGGGTTGACCTTTGTATCGACCATCATCCGTCAAACAAGCTCTACGCAAAAACCACCCTGCTCGACGGTGAGGCGGCGGCTACGGCACAGATTATCTACCGCGTTCTTGTCGCGCTCGGTGTCGAGATTGACAAAAACATCGCAAATTGTATCTACACAGGTCTTTCGACCGACACAGGATGCTTTAGATACCCGAGCACACAGCCCGAAACCCACAGAATCGCAGCTGAGATGATGGAAAAAGGCGCTGAAGCGGGAATGATAAACCGCTTGATGTTTGAAACAAAATCAAAGGGCAGACTCGCTATTGAGAGAGCTGTTTTCAAGAATATGCAGTTCTTCCTCGACGACAGGTGCGCTGTTGTATATGTCACCCGCGACCTTATCGAAAAAACAGGCATTGCCAACGACGAGCTCGACGGAATTGCTGCTCTCACCCGACAGATTGAGGGTGTAGAAGCAGGCGTTTTCCTCAAGGAAGTCGAAAACGGCTTTAAGGCGTCTGTTCGCACGGGTGATGCGGTCGATGCCTCGGCTGTCTGCAAGCGATTTGGCGGCGGCGGACATTTTCGCGCGGCAGGATGCACCATCGAATCCTCGCTCGAGGACGCTATAAGGGAGATAGTTTTTGTTATTTCCGAATATTTGAAATGACCCTTCTCCCGTTTTTATAAACGGGAGATTTTTGTTGAGGTGTCTATGAACGGTATCATATGTATCGACAAACCCGAAGGCTTTACCTCCTTTGACGTGGTGGCAAAGCTTCGCGGTATCACTAAAATTCGTCGTATCGGTCACGCGGGTACGCTCGACCCTATGGCGACGGGAGTTCTGCCCGTTTTCATCGGCAGGGCAACCAAGGCGTGTGATATGCTCCCCGACTCCGACAAGGAGTATGAGGCAGAATTTAGACTTGGTGTTGTCACCGACACACAGGACAGTACGGGCAAGGTGCAAAGTGAATGTGAAAGCACTGTCACCCTAGATGATTTAAAGCCCGTTGTCGAGAGCTTTTTGGGAAAGCAGTCCCAAATTCCACCGATGTTTTCGGCAGTCAAGGTCGATGGCAAAAAGCTCTATGACCTCGCGCGTCAGGGAATAGAAATCGAGAGAAAGCCCCGCGAAATCGAGGTTTATAAAATCGAACTTTTGTCCTTTGACGAAGCCTCGCAGAGCGGAAAACTTGTGATTTCCTGCTCAAAGGGCACCTACATACGCACCATCTGTCACGATATAGGACAAAAGCTTGGTACGGGAGCGGTTATGACCGCGCTGAGAAGAACGCGCGCGGCAGGATTTTCCCTTTCCGACTGCATCACCATTGAAGAGGCACAGAAGCTTTCCGACCCCGAAATTTTAAAAGACGCCATTCTGCCTATTGACCGAGTTTTCTCGTTTATGGACAGGCTCGTATTGAATCGCAAAAAAGCCGAAGCTTTTCTAAACGGTGTCAAGCTCGACGCAGATAGGCTCGATTTTCACGGAAAAGACGACAGTATTGCGGTTTTTTGCGGTGATATTTTTATCGCGACCGCCTATATCGCAGAAGAAAACGGCAAAAGAGTACTCAGATGCCACAAGCAATTTCGCACCAAAGAGGAGTTAGAATGAGGATTTTTACAACCCTTGACAGCATAAATAACGACCGTGAATGTGCCATAGCGTTGGGTCTTTTTGACGGACTCCACAAGGCGCATCAGGCTGTTATTGCCTCAGCAGTGGATAGTGGGCTCGTTCCTGCCGTGTTTACCTTCACGACAAACAGCTCACACCCTGCGTCAAAGAAGGATTTTGTACCGCTTATGAGTGTTCAGGACAGAATCGACGGCATCGAAAAGCTGGGTGCTGAGCTTCTGCTCATACCCGATTTTTCGGAGTTTTCAAACCTCTCTGCCGAGGAGTTTGTGGTCGATGTCCTCTTTAACAAGATGAAGGCAAAAATCCTTTGCTGCGGTTTTGACTTTCGATTCGGCAGAGATTTGGGCGATGTCACCTTGCTCAAAAGGCTGTGTGAAGAACACGGCGCTAGGCTTGTCGTCATCGACTGTATAACCGAAAACGGCAAAACTGTCAGCTCCTCTGCAATGAGAAGTGCACTCTGCGAGGGCGATATGAAGACCTACTTTGATATGTGCAAAAGATATTTTTCTGTAAATTCCGCAGTAGTTCACGGCAAGAAACTGGGAAGCAAAATGAGCTTTCCTACCATAAATCAGCCAATTGACACGAGTGTTCTCACCCCGCGTTTTGGCGTCTACGCTTCGCTGACACACATAGACGGCGAGGTCTATCCCTCCGTCACAAACGTCGGAACAAAGCCCACCGTTTCGAAAAGTGAAACTGTTTTGGCGGAAACAAACATTTTCGACTTTGACGGGGAGCTGTATGACAGGTGTGTCAAGGTCGAGCTCGTGAGCTTCATCCGCCCCGAAAAGAAGTTTTTTTCGACAGATGAGCTTCGTCTTGCAATCGCGTCCGATCGGACTTTTGCAGAAAATTTCTTTAAATATTAAATTTTTTTGACCGCCTTTTTTGGCGGTCGGTTGCTTTTTTTCGACTTTTTTTGAAAATTCCCTAAAAAAATTTCAAATTTTCTAAAAAAACATCTGCGTTTTCACCAAACCGCACTTGATTTTTTTATAATTTGATAGTAAAATATATTATGAGTTAATTTGTTTGGAGGAAATGATGAAAAAGCTGGTTTGTTTGCTTGTTGTGTTCACCCTTTTGCTTTCTGCCACTGTCAGTTGTGGCTTGTCAAGCGACGGTTCTTCTTCTGTTTCCTCGACTGAAAACGTTTCCAGTGAGCCTCAGCCCTTTCCCGTGACGGTCAGGGACGTCACCATTGGCACCGAACCCACCCGTGTGGTTTCGCTCTCTCCGATGCTCACCGACCTCATCTGTGAATACGGCTATGAGGACAAGCTTGTGGGCAGAAGCTCCAACTGTATGTTTTCGACCACGGTGCTCAGGCTTCCCGACGTTGGAACTGCCGCCGAGCCAAAGCTCGAGGAGATTATAAAGCTGTCTCCCGAATACGTCTTCACAACTCAACCGCTCAGCGAAGACACGATTATGTGGCTTTCCAAAAACAATATAGCGGTTATCGCTCTCAACCACCCATCCTCTATCAAGGAGCTTACGGGAATTTACAGCGACATCACCGTTGTTTTTGAGGGGAAGCTCGACGGTCTTGTTAAAGGCGCTAAAAACGCTCAGGCGTTTACAGACAAGCTCGATGAGCTGAAGCTCAAAATCGAAAGATACCGCAGAGATAATGCAATGACCGATGCGGTTTCGGTTATGATAATTCATTCGCTCGACAACTACATCGCAGCGGGCTCTACTATTGAAAACGACATCCTCGAATATATCGGAATTGGAAATGCGGCTTCGGATTCGGAAGGCTATTTCGTTTCCGACGATGCGCTCAAATCCATCAACCCGCACTACATCTTTGTCTCCCCGCAGGTTGACGTTGATGCTCTTTCTATAAAGAGCGCATACAAAGTTAAAACCGCAGTAAAACAGGGAAACATTACTACTGTCAATACCGCACTCGTTGAAAAGTGTTCTATAAATTTAATTTCAACGTTCTATGAGATGGCTGAAACAATGTATCCGGGGGTTACAAACATTGACCTGTCAGCTACAACGAGTGAAACTGTTTCACAGTAAATAAGCGTATTAAATCTGTCATATAATACAGCGTGAAGGAGAAGGAAAAACATGGCTATGGTTGTAAAGTCCAAAAATTTTGATGGAAACCTAACCGAAAATCTTAAGAAGGGTCTGACAGAGTTTCTTGTTCTCAGTTGTCTGGAAAAGCGACCGATGTCTATCTACGAAATTCTCAAGCTTCTGGACGAAAAGAGCAACTCTCATTGCAAAATCACATTTCCCTATGCCCTAATCTATAGATTGACAGGTTACGGTTTTATCGCCGACGACGGAAAGCGTGTATCGGACAATCGTCTGCGTGCATTCTACCGCATCACCGACGAAGGAAAGGCATATCTTGAGCAGATGCGCAAGGAATATGACGCATTTTCTTCCGGTATGAATTCTTTGCTCGGATATCTCGACAAAGAATAGTATTTTCTTGAACAATGAAAAGCAGCCGACTGCGAGGGGGCAGTCGGCTGCTTTTTCATTCTTCCATCTGTTTTGCGAGAAAGTTTGCAGCAACCAAAACGAGCTTGTTGTCGCTCTCGGCGGCAACCGAGTTTGGCTCGCTTGCGAGAATGCTGATGGTTCCGCAGATGTCGCCTGCAACCAAAATCGGCGAAGATGCAAGTGCGTGACGGTCGACGCCCTCGACGGGCATCAGCTTTTGAACGTCGCGCGAAGCGTAGAGGTAGTTTCTGCGGTTTTCCTGCAGGTCTTCGAGCTGGGTGGAAATTCTGCGCTCTAAGATCTCTTTCTTGGGCATTCCCGACACCGCGATAACGTGGTCGCTGTCGCAGACGATAACGGGGTAGCCGCACGCCTTGCTCAGCACCTCGGCATAGTCCGCCGCAACTGCAGACAAATCGCCTATCGGCGAGTATTTTTTGAAGATGACCTCCCCGTTGTTGTCGGTGTAAATCTCGAGCGGATCTCCCTCGCGGATTCGCATCGTTCTTCTGATTTCTTTCGGTATAACCACACGACCAAGGTCGTCTATTCTTCTAACTATTCCAGTGGCTTTCATAGTATATCTTTCTCCTTTTACGATACATTTGGTGGGCGGATAATATCCGCCCCTACATTCAAAAATGTTGGTGCGTGCTCGTAGGGGCGATTATTAATCGCCCGCGGGCGGTCGGTGACCGCCCCTACAATAATTTTACAAATTGTGTTGTTAGTGTTTGTAAGTTGTGGAGAAATATACTGTAAATTTACTTTTTAAAATATTTGTGATATAATTGTTTTGAGGTGGTTTTGTGAAGATAATCAGGCAAGACGGTTGGGAAAGTGTTTTCCCTTATATTGCATACATACCTGAAAACGTGGGCAGTCATCCCGCTTTGTTGATTCAGCTGCACGGTGCAGGTGAACGCGGGGACGGCGGTGACGAGCTCGAGAAGGTTTTGGTTCACGGTTTTTCGAAAATCGCAAACGATGACAATCTAAAGGATTGCATCTTAATAATGCCGCAATGCCCCAACGACAGCTTTTGGGTGGCTAAAATCGAAAGCATCAAGCGTTTCATCGACGAAATGGTGCTCAAATTTGCCGTTGATACTGACAGAATCTATCTTTGCGGTATCAGTATGGGCGGTTTTGGAACGTGGTACACCGCTATGGCGTATCCCGAGCTCTTTGCCGCTATTGCGCCTTGCTGCGGCGGCGGTATGGCGTGGAATGCACAAACGCTAAAAATGCCTATATGGGCATTTCACGGGTTAGCAGATACGGTTGTTTCTCCAAGCCAAACAATTGAAATGGTTGAAAAGTTGAAGGGTGTCAACCAAAATCTTAAATATGATTTATACGAAGGGGTCGGTCACAACGCGTGGGACTATGCCTTTAACGAGCAGACGCTCGATTGGATATTGTCGCAAAACAAAGATTGAAGGGAGGGTTTGAAATGAAAAGTATCGTTTGTCTGTTTTTGGTTTTATGTTTGGCATTTAGTTTGTGTGCTTGTGGCGGTACTGTCGACAACGGCGGTGATGCGGACAACAATTACGTCAGCGAGGAAAGCACACAAATCGAGGGTGACAGGCTTACAAGCGAGAACGTTGTGGGCACGGCTTGGCAGTGCACCTATCACACCGACGGCGGTGACAAAATTTATACGAGATTCTGGCTGTATGAGGACGGCGCCTACAAGCAGTTAATCGCTATCAACGAGCTGTTTGACCGCCATGACTACGGCACCTATGAAGTAAAGGGCGGAAAGCTGTATCTTTATCTCAACGGTGATACCGCAAGCGCTACCGTTTACGAGTACAAAAACGATAATCTCACAAATGACGGCAACGAGTATACACCGTATTCTGAATAACAAAAAGCGAGGCTTTAAGCCTCGCTTTTTTAATGTCATCTATAACCCTGTTGCTTTTATTAAGCAAGTTCTTTTTTGCCGGTATATCGCATTATAAGATTGATGTTAGCTTTGGTTTGCTCTGAATATTCAAGTTTATTAACTAGCTTGAGTAAAAAATCAGCAATATGCCTGTGCTGAGCAGCTACACGCTCAGCTGCCGTTGGAAGAGCAGAACCTTGATTTTTATCAGCACTCATACCAATAACACTCTTTTGTCCATCCTTAAACTCAAGAGTTAACTGGAAAGAGCTGGAATCTATGTTAATGATAGAAAAATCCATGCTCTTAATATCTTCTCTGATGTTATGGCGTCCATTTTCTTTGGCTACCATAACGAACAAAAGAGTATCACCGTTTGCATCAGTTGCGACCTGGCAACCCTTATATTTTCCATCAACTACATATCCATACTTTTGGGTGGAAGCCAGCATTGCTCCAAAAACTGCTTTCTTTCCTGCGTCCTTTAATTTATCCATAAATCCCATAATAAAATCCTCCTAAAATTTTTATTTAATGATTATTCGTCGTCTTCGTCCTCAGGCTCTTCTTTGTCTTCTGCAAGTTCGCTGAACCAGTCCCCATCATAGTTGTCTGATAGATTGTGGGCGTTTTTCAGCTTGAATCTTTCCATTTCCAAATCGGTTAGTGGTTCGAGTCCCATCATAG
The DNA here is from genome assembly GCA_045536425.1 of Oscillospiraceae bacterium. Lineage (GTDB taxonomy): Bacteria > Bacillota > Clostridia > Oscillospirales > Ruminococcaceae > UBA11540. Next base: position 11,448 of record JAZSNN010000025.1, on the reverse strand, counting down.
CAAAGCGTGCATTGAGCAACTCCGCCTTTTGTTTCTGGAGCTCTTTTTTATGATCCTTTTGCAACTGCTCGAATTTTTTCTGAATAAGCTCTTTTTGAGCATCACGCTTTTTGTTGAATTGAAACATAAGGATACCCGAAACAATAGCGGTAACAACACCTAAAAGTGCAACCATAGGCGGTATTACTGAAATTATCAAACATAAAAAGACTATGCCCACACCTGCAAACAATCCAAATCCACAATACGCTCCCATATCTTCATTTTTCTTGTAAATAGGGTCGTTCTTGATTTCTTCTTCGCAGTTCTTTTTCAAATCTTCAAGCACAGTATCTTCTTTACGATATGAGCAGAAAATTTGCGGTAAAATTTCGGTTGTGAACTGCCTTGTATAATGGGTTTTTCCCTCAAAATCAAAAGCGGCTTTAAATCTGTTTACTGCAAAAACAGTAGGCTCAACGTTGTTCGCCTTATAAGTCGTTCTCAAATTTCTGTGACGGTCTCCCGGCATTTCCGATTTAAACTCAACCGTGGGCCTGCTAGATCCCATTGTCACTACATCATCAATATCATAGGTTGTAGGTTCAACAAAGTTTACCGCAGCAAGTCTTTCAGAGTCTCCCACCGGTGTTCCGTTTAAACAAACCTCTGCCTCTTCGTAACCAAAGCCTCCAAAGCGATAGTAAACTGTTTCATCAAGGTCTCCCAAGTCAACCGTATCGTTGTTAGCAAGTTCCTTAAACGCGGCACCTTTTTTAGTAACTGTACCGTTATAAGGTTGCCAATCGGTAACAGTTCTGGTCTTTACAACATTTTTTGTAATTGTTTGTTGAAGGTCTTTGTCGTACACCCTCTCTTGATCTATATACTGTTCCTGTCTGTCATATCCTATTTCAGAAGAATATGTAATTTCATAGTCTGCCGTCTGACCTAAAATCTGATAGGTGCTTTCGTGTACATCGGAAAGCTCTATTGAATCAATGGTGACAGGAGCATCGATTGATGAATAAATTTCGATAAGCGAATCTCTCACGAAGCTTTCCTTAGTGTGACAACCCTCCACTAAAAATTTTGATAAATTTTCCTTCATTATTATAACCTCCATATAATTATGAATTTTTTATTTGAATTTTTACTCCTTTCAAAAAGCCTAATAGACTTTGATTTTACCGTTTTTAAACTGAATTTGCGTTACCTCAACCCGAATATCCAAATCGTCAAAATTATAATAAAGTTGTTCGGCAACATATGTTGAATCGGTGGTCAATTTCCAACTAAACCTACTGCTTTTTCCCTTTCTAACGGCAACAGAGTAATAATTAGAATACGAAATATTCGTGTCCGCAACAACATCATTGCCCTTTTCAATTATCACATCGCATTCGATTGCAACTATATCTAAAAATCCGTTGTTTTCGATTTCTACATCATATAAAAACTCGTATTTTTTACCGATTTGAGTAAGATAATTTTCCTTAGTAGGCTCGATGGTCACTTCATAACGGGCAGAAGAAAAGGTGTAGTTTCTTGCTAAAATTATAATTCCAATTACAATTATTACAGCGATACCAAACAACCTGAATTTTCTTTGGCGGCTTACAGCCTGTTGCCGTTCTTTCTCTTTTTTCACCTCTTGTAAAAGTTGGGCTTTTTCTATTAATTGGTTGCATTCATCACTTTTTTGTGAAGAATCTTTATAATTATCTAAAAGGTTGAAAACGTTTTTCGCAGAAATTACGGTGTCTGGCTCCTCGCTGTTCATATCCAAAAGAGCCTGTTGATATTTTTGCTCTTTTACCATAAGCTCTATTCTGTCTTTACATTCTTTTGCCAAAGCATCTGCGTTTAAAGTTCCCGAAATTCTTTCAAACATAATTAGTGCTGTTTTCAACGAGTCGATAGTTGTTGCATTGGACATCATATTTAACGCACGCTGATAAGAGTTTATTTTTGCACCTGCTTGACTATCGCTTTCATACACTGCATCAGACGGGTTCAAAGCCGAATTTAAAGCCTGACTCGAACCGCAAGATTCGCAGGTAATTGTATTTGTTTGTGCATTAAAACAAATTGTTCCGCCGCAATTTTTACAAGTTAATGACACCACCCGCACCCCTTATTTCAACAATTTGCATTTTGTGTTTCTGTCATTAATCAAAATAACAAGTTCTTCTCCAAGAGAGGTTGCGTTTTCAGAATTTTCGCAAACTGCATTTTCAAATTCCTTAAAACGAACTGTGATTTGCGATTCTATAGAGCTTAATGCATCGTTACTCATCGGATCGCTATACCGGATTGTTTCGTAAACCTTCTTGGTTATTGCTTTTGCTTCTTCGGTTTCAGCTTTCGCCATTAGAGTAGTGGCGTCAGCAACCAGCATTTTTATAAACAGTGTTTGTGCTTTGATTTTTATATCAACATCGCTGACCGTTTCGCTCACTACAGATGCGTTTATAACTGCTATCGCTGTAAAAGCTAAAACTATCAAACATAAAGCGATTCCTACCCAAACAGGCACGGCCGATATCGCCATGGTTAAACCGCCGATAACAATCATTACCAAAGTGCCTGTAAAGCTGATTGAAATCAAGGGAAAGTTATAGAAAAACTTTTCGGCGTTTTCAGATTTGAATGCTATGCTGGCGCAAAATAGTTGTCCTAAAAACGCCAACGTTATAAAAATATAACCGGTCCAGAAATTGCTTTTCATTTCATTTGGAACAACAAAGGCAATAACATTGAAGAGAAGCAAACATATTGACCAAACGCTGATGTATGACTTAAATGTTTTCTTCAATATCTACACCTCCCGTTTAGTTCCGCATTTGGGGCAGAACTTGCCTTGACGTTCAAAAACGTATCCGCAGTTTTTGCAACTGTTCTCTTTCTGCACGGGAAAACCGCATTGTTCACAAAAGTACGTATCAGCGTTTAGTTTTGCACCACAGTCATGACAAAAATCTTGACGTGTATTAGGTGTGGCTGTGTTCGTCACCGAACCCAAAGCATCGTGTATTACTCCGCCCACCATTCCGCCAACCGCACCGCCAACACCTGCCATAGTTCCAAAACCTACACCCATATTGGTGAATTCACCAACAGCTTCATTCTCAGCTACTTTTTCTGCAACATCAAAGCCTCGTTCTTGGCCGTATGTATATCCTTCGGTTGCACGTTTCTCGGCAAGTGCTTTTGATTCAATAATTGTTTTCTTGGCCTCAGTTTCCGCCTCTATAATGTCAACCTGTTGGCGAAGTTTTGCTTCGGCTATATCAGCATACTGGCGAAAGTGCAATTCCTTGAATTTCTCGTATTGTCTGTCGCCATCAGGTTTCACGACCGTTGTAACGAAAAACCTTTCAATTGCTATACCGTAGTCATCAAAAGTGGGAACAAGAAGTTGTTTTATTGACTCTGAAAAAGATGCAAGATTTTGATCAATTTCAAAGATGTTAATAGCGTTCGTTTTCATGACCTGAGCAATATAGGTCTTTACCCTTGTCATAAGAATCGAACGAAAATAAGATACCAACTTGTTTTGCGTAAGTGCAGTTTCAGTGCCTACCAATTTAACGAGCAATTTACGGCTGTCAGTCACCTTCAACGCCATATCGCCCGAAGCACCAATGGAAAGAGGAAAACCATAGGTTGGTTCAACATACTGGACTTTCGAATCAGTACCCCATTTCACAGCCATTTGCTCTGTTTTATTTATAAAATACACTTCACAATGAAACGGGGTCTCATCACCTGCAGTTCGGCTTAATGCTTTTCCGATTAAAGGAATATTTTGTGTCTCAAGGGTGTAACGTCCAGGGCCGAACAAGTCAAGTGCCTGTCCATTCATAAAAAATATGGCTTCTTGACTTTCATGCACGATCAGCTGGGTAGTCGTGTTAAAATCCTCGCAGGGATGTTTCCAAACAAAAGTGGCATTATCGCCTTCGTATTTAATTATGTCAGCTATTTTTGACATAGCGATTCCTCCGTGTTGCAACTGGGGTCAGTGATATATCACTAATTATACACCCTTCGACACGATATGTCAATTGCATTTAGTGATAAATAACTAACAAATAATTTTATAGTGATATATCATCTAAATATAGAAACAATATATGTAGGTGATATGAATGGGTATTTGCGAGTTTGTAGTAAACAGAATATACGAGCTTTGTCGCGAACGCAAAATCACGCCGAATGCTTTGAGTTATCTGTGCGGTATTCCACAAGCTACTATCAAAAGCATTCTAAACGGTGAGAGCAAAAATCCGGGCATTGTGACCCTTAAAAAGATTTGTGATGGGCTTGAAATTACCATAATGGAATTTTTTGACACGCCCGAATATCAAAAGCTCGAACAGGAACTTAAGTAGAGAACTCTTTGAAGGCATTTGCACCTAACTTGCAACCATTGAAGAAAGCATCTTTGACCTCTATAAAATGTATCTGCGAGGTGAGTTCGAAAAGTTCCTCGAAACAGGTTGTTTGTTCTTCGTTTAATTTGTGTCTGAGTTCTTTTTCCTTTTGCAACGCCCTCTTTGCGAGAGCGGAATAGTCAGGTTTGGAAGCTACGCTCTGCTCTGCAAGGTAATCCGAAAATAATTTATTTATGATTTTTTCCATTTGTATGCCTCCGTTCTTTCTTTAAGTTTATGCCATTAAATTTTATAAGTCTTATGCTGTCAGCATAAACTTAAGAAAAATGCCGTGCTTTGTCACAAGTTGACAAAGCACGGCTTATTATTTTATAATATTCTTGAAAAGTGGGGTGGGAATATGGCAAAAGATACTACAAAAATCGTCGAAGAATTAAATGTTTGTCCCGATTTCAAAACCTTTTACAGCGAGAATAACGACTATATGGTCAAGGAAAGTCTGTCGGAACTTTTGGACGCTCTAATCAAAAAACACAACTTAAAAAAATCGCAGGTTATCCGTGCAGCAGAGATGAGTGAGGTATATGCTTATCAAATCTTTTCGGGACTAAGGGTTCCTGAACGAAAGAAACTTTTATGCATTGCCGTTGCCATGGAATTACCGCTCGACGAGGTTCAAACCTTATTGAAATCGGCGGGATATTCCACGCTCTATGTAAAATTACCGTTTGACAGCATTGTTTTATATGGCATTTGTAAAAAACTATCGGTTGTAAAAATCAACGAAATACTTTATGAATATGGTTTGGAAACCTTGGGGTAATTTGTAATGAAAAAATGTCCGAAGTGCAAAGCAGAGATTCAGGAAGAGGCTCGTTTTTGCCTTTATTGTATGACCTCGTTCGAGGAAAAGCAAACTATCAAAACTCCAAAAGAAAATAGCAAACGGTGGCTATATATCATTGCCACCGTTTTGGTCGTTATGCTAATTATTGCAGGTAGCATACTTTTTATGCCAAAAGATAATCACTCTGCCGTGTCAAGCGATATTTCCAACGACCTATCCACCAGCAGCGATTTAACCACTTCTAACACAAACTCCACATCAGGCGAACAACAAAGCAGCGAGTTGGAAAGCTACGAAACGTCCACTTCCGCAAGTAGCCAAATTCAAACTTCCTCAAAAAATCAAAATGATACAAGCACCGAAACGTCGAGCAACACCATAGACAACGATATTTCTACACTCGACAATTCAAAAAACAGTATATCCACAAGTAGCGCCATCACAAATTATACATCAAGCGATGACACAACAGTGAGCAGTACCTCTAGCGACAGCTCTACAATGACTTCAAGCGATTTGTCTACAAGTTCTGCATCAAGCGAAACCGAGGAAGAAAATAGCAGTTCTGAGAATAATTCTACAACACCATCGGAAGTTACATATATCTATCGTGATGCGAAATACGGTGACGATTTTTCAGTTAATGCGGATTTTGAAAACGCAGTTGTAATCACAGGAGTTAAAACAGTTTCGGCTAATGGCGAATACAAAATCCCAGATACGATTGACGGCAAAAAAGTTGTTGCTATTATGGAATTGGCTTTCTGCGATGAAGGTATCAGCAACACTGTTAAAAAGGTATTCGTGCCTTCTACGGTTAAAACTATTTGGAATTATGCTTTTGCAGATTGTTATAATCTCACAGATATATACTTCTCCGGCAATTCAATTTATACCGAATCGAACGCTTTCCCAGAAAGCTCCAAACGAAATGTGACATTAACCATTCATTGCTCTGCAAATTGCAGTGACAGAAATTTCAGATATTATAAAAATAGTGCATCACACTACGATGCCGAGTATGCAGAATGGAACGGTTAAAGTTATGACAAGAGATGAGTATTTAACCGAAATTTTTAAGGCGTATTCTTTGGTGTCCGTTTTGAGTGACAAAAACGAATGCAGGGTGTTGAAACTAAAAAATAAAAAAACCAACACCCACCTTGTTGCGAGAAGTTTACCCAAAACACTTAGTGCATATGAAGAGCTTTATGCTATAAAATGTGAAAATCTCCCACTTGTTTATGACGTTATCCATTTAGACGATGGTCAGATAGTGCTAGAGGAGTTTATAGAAGGGGTTACCATAGCGGAGGTTATGGAGAGCGGAAAATACAGATATATAGGAACTCGGAAAGTCCTACGGTCTGTTTGCCACGCTTTAGCGGTACTACACGAACGCAACATTGTACACCGCGACATAAAGCCTGAAAATGTTATGATAGCCAAAAACAGCAGAGTGGTGCTGATTGACCTCAATGCCGCTCGTAAAATCTCAACTGCAAGTAAGGATACCATCGTTATGGGAACGGTTGGCTACGCGTCGCCTGAACAGTTAGGTGTAACACAAAGCGATGCTAGAACTGACGTTTATGCTCTTGGCGTTTTGCTCAATGTTATGATTACCGGCAAGCATCCAAGTGAAAAGTTGGCAACGGGGAAAGCCGGGAGAATCGTTCGCAAATGCACAAGCATAAATCCCAATGAACGCTACCAGTCCGCAGAAAAACTTGCTCAATTATTATAAAAAGCGAGGATTTAATCCTCGCTTTTTGTTTTGTTTATTCATTTGTGTAGTTATCGAAGTAGCCCTGAATGTAGACGATAGGGGTGCCTTTATCGCCCGAGCCGGAGGTCAGGTCACAGAGAGAGCCGATGAGGTCGGTAAGGCGTCTGGGTGTTGTGCCCTGTGCCGCCATATTTCCTACGAGTGACGAGCCGTCCTTCTGTGCGATCTTACCCTTGATAGCCTCCTGCAATTCCTTGCCGGAAAGTGCGGAGAAGTCGTTATCTGCAAGGTACTTGAGCTTGAGCTCGTTGGGTGTGCCCTCCAAGCCCGCCGTATATGCAGGTGAAACAACGGGGTCAGCGAGTTCCCAAATCTTACCGACAGGATCCTTGAACGCGCCATCGCCGTAGACCATAACCTCGATGTGTTTGCCTGTGATTTCGAGGAGCTTTGCCTGTATATCCTCGACCATCTTCTGACACTCTTCTCTGGGGAAGAGCTTTACGGTGTCCTCGGTTGCCTTATTAGAGCCGAGAAGACCGTAACGAGCGTTCCATCCGCTTCCGTCAACAGACTCGGTCAAAATCTCGTCGAGTCCGAAGACCTTCTCTGCGCCTGCAGCCTTGAGAAGTCTCTTTGTACGAGCGCGGGTGTGGATATCGCAGTTGAGCACGTTCTTTGTATATTTCAAAATTGCACGGCAGTCGTTTGCAAAGATAACCTCTACCTCTGCTCCGCAGTCGCGAACGAGCTGTGAATAGTACTCAACGTAGTCAACGCCTGTAAAGGTGTGCTTGGGGAAGCCGAAGAGCTCTCTCCACTCTTTTTCGGTCAGCACATCTGTGAAGGGGTTTATCTTTTTCTCGTCGAGCAAATCGAGATCAACAAGGTGGTTTCCTACCTCGTCGGAAGGGTAGCTGAGCATTAGTACTACCTTTTTGCATCCCTTTGCGATACCGCGAAGGCAGATTGCAAATCTATTTCTACTGAGGATCGGGAAGATGACACCAACGGTCTCACCGCCGAATTTATTTCTGACGTCTGTAGCGATATTCTCAACGCTTGCGTAGTTTCCCTGTGCACGAGCGACAATAGCCTCGGTCATACAAACTACGTCTCTGTCTCTGGGAGCGAGTCCCTCTTCTTTTATTGCGTCAACAACAGTGTTTGTTACGATCTCTACCATATCGTCGCCCTGACGGATGATAGGAGCGCGGAGTCCCATTGAAACTGTTCCATATACTCTACCCATTAGTTTTTCCTCCGATATTGACTTATTTCTCAATTTTATTATAATATAAGTATAGATATTAGTAAAGTAGATAATACTTACATCAGCAATAAGGTGAACTTATATGAAAACAAAGCTTGATTATTATCGTGTGTTTTACGAAACTGCTCGTTTTGGTTCGTTTTCGACCGCCGCGAAGAACCTATACGTTTCACAGTCTGCAATCTCGCAGTGCATTCAACAGCTCGAATCCGACCTCAACGTTCAGCTTTTTGTCAGAACGAGAAAGGGTGTATCCCTCACAAGCGAGGGCAGATTTCTTTTTTCAAAGGTTGAAAGCGCAATAGGCTCCATTGAGCAGGGTGAAAGTCAGCTTGAAAAGCTGCGCCATCTTGAATCGGGTGAGCTTAAAATTGCTGCCGGTGATACGATAACAACCCACTTTCTTTTGAAGTATCTTGAGGATTTTCACGCTTCCTATCCCGATATAAGAATAGAAATGGCAAACTCCTATTCCTCACAGATGCTCTCTCTTGTAAAGGAGGGAAAGGCGGATCTCGCATTTGTGAATATGCCTTCAGCGGACGACGAGCTCGTGATAGAGCCGTGTTTTGAGATAAACGACGTGTTTGTCTGCGGTCCGGATTTTGAGCAAAAAGCTTCGTATTCTTGGGAAGAAATTTCGCGTTTGCCACTCATTCTTCTTGAAAAGAACTCGTCGTCGCGACGTTTTCTCGAAAAGAATTTCAATGAAAACAACCTGCACTTAAATCCACAGATTGAAGTAGCCGTACACGATCTGCTCATCCGTTTTGCGTCCATTCATCTCGGAGTTTCGTGCGTTATTGAACAGTTTTCGTGCGAGGAGCTGAGTCGGGGGTTAATCAAAAAGCTTACTCTCGACCCACCGCTTCCTAAGAGAAGTATTGGCTGTGCTCGCCTCAAAAATGCACCGCTTTCCTATGCCGCAAAGGCGTTTTTAGATTTGATAAAATAGCTTGCTTTTCGGGGAGAAATATGGTATTTATATATATGATATTTCAAACGGCAAGGAGGGCGCCTATGCTTTTTATCAGCGTTGACGATTTTTTTGACAAGGTCAAGGATATCTCTCCTCTGACCCGAGAAGAAGAAAAGGCTCTCGGTATTGAAAAAGACGCGGCTGCCCGTGAAAAGCTTTTGGAGGGTTATCTTCCGACGGTGGCGGCATTTGTCAAGCGTGCTCCCAAGGAAATTCAAACCTTGAGTACTGTGTACGAATGCATCTCAGCTTTGGAAAAAGCCATAGACAGCTTTGATTTTTCGCAGGACAACGTCCGTTTTGCCCCTCAGCTTTGCACTCGGCTGCGCCATTGTATTGTGAAATGTATAGCGAACAGATAAAAACAGCGGAGTGAATACTCCGCTGTTTTTTACGCTTGACAAAACATTTTCTTTCGTATATAATCGTTTATTATAATTTTGATTGGTGAAAGAGCGCGTGCTCTTTTGCTTTTATTTTTATTGTTTCTAATATTTTCAGCGTAGGCTGCATAGATTTTTAAAGGGGTGACTGTTTTGACTTTGGATCTTAATTTTTTGATCACGGTGGTCTTTCGTTTGTTTTTGGCGGTAATAATCGGTATCCTCATCGGTAGCGAGCGCGCCCGTCACGGACGTGCGGCAGGTATGCGAACACACATTCTTGTGTGCGTTGGCTCGGCACTCACCTCTATGATAAGCATATACGCTCAACAGTTTCTTTCAAACAACGGCGACGTCCTCAGGCTTTCGGCTCAGGTTATATCGGGCATAGGTTTCTTGGGCGCAGGTATGATAATACTCAAAAACAACAACGTTATAACCGGTCTTACCACCGCAGCAGGCGTGTGGACCACAAGCGTTATCGGAATTGCCGTGGGCTGTGGTTTTTACGCGGGAGCTGTTGTTGCAACCTTCTTCTGTCTGCTCACCGTTATTTTGCTCGGTAAATTTGAAAAGTCAAAGAAGATTACCGAGGTCATCTACATCGAGATAGACGATATGTACATAGCTAACGAGCTTGTGGAGCGCATTAAGGCTGAGACCAATCTGGCGCTCACCTTCCACTCCTCTGCTCCAAAGAGCGGATTCGAAGGACATTTGGGCATTTATCTTGTGATTGATACCAGGGAGCAGGTTGACATCAACGAGCTACTTAAAATCGAGCACGTGGTTTTTGCTGAGATAGAATAGTAAAAAGCGAGGTACATTTCACCTCGCTTTTTTATTAGTATTTAAGAAATCTGCGGTTTTTTGTATCGTAGTACAGGGTACCGCGGTCATATCTTCCTCGTGCGTCGGTCACCAGAAAATCTGCGGTATTGCTGATGGTGGTGCCTATCACCGACCTATAGAGCGCAATGAGAGTATCCACACCGTTTTTGAGAAGTACGTTTCCCGACATTTCGCCCGCAAGCATTTTCTTTATCTCTGAGCGAATGAAATAGGTTGTGATTATTATCGAGAGGTCGTTTCGTTTGCAGATGGCTTTTAAATATTTTATCGACTTTTTCGATTCCTGCATTGCAAGTTTTTCGGGTATTGCCTCATCCCACAGGCAATACAGTCCGTCAATCATAATGAGTCCCAGATTGTCAACTCCGTCTATAATCCTTCCGATGTCGGAAAGGTCGGGGTCTGCTTCATCCTCAAAACTCTCAATATAGATATTCAGTCCGCTCAAAAATCCGAGCGCCTGCGACATTTTTTCTATCTTTTCCTTGTCGTCTGCATTTAAGAAGCAGACATTAAGTCCGCAAAGCTTCATCACGAGCTCTGCCACTATCTGCACTGCGGACTTTTCGCAGGAAAAGATGAGGATTTTTTTATCGGTTTTCACCGCTTGTCCCAAAACGAGATCAAGTGCGAAGGTGGTTTTGCCCACTCCCGAACGCGCTGCAACGCAGATAAGTCCTTTTGAGAGGTCGCCTTCTTCCAGTATTGAATCTATATTATAGCCGTTTTCTACGGCACCGAGCTCTATTGACAGACGCTGTGCCATATTTCGACATATTTCGCCAAGACGTTTCATTGCGAAAACCCTTTCTAAAGAAAAAACCTTTGATAAAAGTATACTGCTGTAATAAGCGTTTGTCAATAGCAGTCACAACCTCCGGCTAAGCCGGAGGCTTGAGTAAGCCCTAGAAGGGCTTTTTACAGACCACACCCCTAAAGGGGCTCCGAAAGGTTCTGCCAACCGCATTACTTCTTCGGGCAACCCCTAAAGGGGTGTTTCGTTTGC
>JAZSNN010000001.1:0-2048 GCA_045536425.1 Oscillospiraceae bacterium | reverse complement strand
GGCTTAAAAGGTTTAGGGTTTGTGAGCAAAAAGAATTAGAAGGGAAAAAAAAATAGGTGTTGATTTTATGCTGTGTTTCCAGTATACTTAGGTGGAATCAATTCCCCCTTTTGGGGAAAATCACGAGGGTAATAAATTCCCCGTGGTACGCCGTAAATTTTTTTCTCGGTTTGCGTTTGAGAGGTGGTGATTTATTTTTGAGCGCAGAAATTATTTCTCTCGATACTGGGCGAACGGTTTCGGCTGATGAGTTAGACCAAAAAAAATCTGCCTTGCCGGCTTCTCAAGACACTAGCAAAGCAGATTTGGTTGAAACTATTCGATATGATAGTCAAGGTAATGTCATTTCGGATTTTGTTCGCAAATCTCGTTCACAAAATGGGGGTGGTTGGGTGATTAGTTACACTGCTAAGATGTGCGATTTTATTGCTTCTACAAAGCAAGGTTCGGTTGTTCGGCTGTTCCTTTATCTCGCGCATAATCAGCAATACGGCTCCGACGGTAAAACTTATGGCTATCGGTGTTCTCACAAGTTCTTGCAACAGGTTTTGTCACTCGATAAAAAGTCGATTTACAATGCCTTGCAACAGTTGAAGGAGAATTTTTTAGTTCTCGAAACTAGGGAAGAGGGCACATCAGAATTTATGGTCAACCCTAATTACGTCACTTTGGGCACCGACAAGAAGACGCGAATGCGTGTTTGGAATCAGCGTTGGGAGCAATATTGGAAAGATAAGACTTTACGAAAGGTCTAGTCTTACTCTTTGCTCTCTTACTCTTTTAACGGTTTGAATTTTGCCGAATGTCCCGCCGTATTTGTCGCCGATGATGAGACTATTTGCTCGTATGAAGTTTTGGATATTTTCAATTTCCTGGGTCGTGATATTTGACTTGGGATTTTTTAATGTTTGGGTTCTGGTGTCTCCGTCGACGAATAGTTGTTCGATTTTGAGGGTTTCGGAATCTTGGATAATGTCTGCCATTTTGTTTCCCCCTTTAGTTTGTGATGACAATATCGGCTGTAGCTGACGCGTAATTATCGGTTTCGGGTATGGCTGCTACTGCTCTTATTGTTGCTGGAAATGTTGCGTCTCCAATGCTTTCGGCGAATATAATTCCTTGTCCAGGTGATTCGTTGCTGGGAAATTCGATTGAACATTTGAATGTGACTGCCTGGTCTTGGGCTGGTGTGATGTTTGAACTTGGAATTTTTCCGCAAAGAACGTATGGTCTGCCGTTATAGTCGCCAGTCCAGGATACTGTAAATCCGCCGTTTCCGCTGTTTACTTGGCTTTTGGTTAGTGTGCTGGGTGTCAACGTTATTGTCGGCACTGGTTTTTCTGGCGTCTGTCCAGGGACTTCTTCCGTGTCAACGTTGATTGTTTGCGTTCTGTCGGATTCAACGTAATTGTTATCAGTGAGGTTATTGAGCATTTGAGCGTACTGTTTAAGGGTTGCACTGCTCGCTCCTGCGTTGACGTAAGGAATTGTTGTAGTTATGTTTTTTCCCGTTTGGGTGTCTTTGCTGATGAGTTTCAAATCTGTTTTAGCCATTGTAGATTACCTCTTCCGTCGTGGTGATGAGGTCGACGTCCGTTATCCTTGCTATTGGTGCGCCTTCTTCGCTAATGAAGGTCTGAACGATAGCCGCCTCGTTGTTTTGCGCCGCCGTGTTGAAATTGCGGACTGCGGTTTTGATTGCGGCAATTCCTTCTGCGCTGGCTTCGGTGTTGTTTGTGATTCTGTATAACCGTTCGCTATAGTCGGTATATATTGCTTTAAGCGAAACTTTACTCGTCGTAGACAATATCTTTCACCGTCCTTACTCCTTCGTCGAAGACGGGAGAATTCCCGCCGATTGCCATTAATGAACTAACGCCGTTGCAAATGGTTTGTGCGCTTGCCAGGGTTGCGTTGATTCCGTTTAGGGTTGTCTGTTCGCTTGAATTTCTGGTTGTGTGGAAACGGAAACTGCTTGTTCTATTCCTCTCGAAAGTATAAGCCATAATTACCACTCTCCTTTTGTTTATTCTACCATATTTTTTTCT
>JAZSNN010000024.1:0-1969 GCA_045536425.1 Oscillospiraceae bacterium | reverse complement strand
TTGACGCGTCTCTACAGAGGCGGGTTTTCATGGGGAGGTTTTTTATTTTGTGGTATAGTTTGCGGTTGGTGTTGTAGAGTTCGCGTACTTCGCGGAGGAGGGCTATCTTCTTGTCGATGTTGTCTTTGACGGTGTTGTCGTACATCTTGAATTGTCTGACGATTTCTTCTTTGGAGTATATCTGCGCATCTTCGCCGAAGGCTGAGTGGAAGCCTTGCAGTTTGAGGAGGGCGTTTTTGTAGAGTTGTATCTCGTTGTCGCCCTGACGTGAGGGGTAGAACATATAGTTGTAGATGTGTTTGGCTTTGGAGCCGATACGGTTGACACGTCCGATGCGTTGCATGAGGCGGGTGGCGTTCCATGGGGAGTCGTAGTTGATGATGACGTTGGAACGGTGCAGGTTGACGCCTTCGGCAAGGACATCGGTGGTGATGATGATATTGTATCTCTTCTGGTCGATGGCTTCGTTGGCATCGAAGTTTTCTCTTATGTCGGGTGTTAGCTTGCTGCGGTTGGTGGCACTGACCATCAGGACATCGGAGCGTTGCATCTCGTTGGTGAGTCGGTCGTAGAGGTAGTTGAGCGTATCGACGCTCTCTGAGAAGAGCACTAACTTGCCGGAATGGTTGATGTTGGTGTTGAAGAATTCTTCGTTGAGTTTCTTGCTGAAGAGGTCGTATTTAGGGTCGTCGTGTTCTTGAGCCCATTCTTCGTTGAGGTGTTCGAGTATTTTCTTGTCGTGTTGTAGCATGGTAAGGAAGATGGGTTCAAAGGCGTCGGCGGGATATAGTATGTCTTCTTTGAGGTATCCTTTGGTGATGGCGTGTTCGATGATTTCGTCTAACTCCATGCCTTTGGCTTGCAGTTCCTTGACTTTAAGGTCGGGCGCTATGATGACCTTGTCTTCTTCGAACATCTTGATCATGTCGTTGGTGATACGCAGCAAGGTGGCGAGCGATTTCTTGAAGGCGTAGAAGCTGCTTTCTAATCGTTTGACGGTGTGGACGCGATAGATTCCGGCGAGGCTCTGACCGATATGCTCGGCGTTTTTGTATTTGCTCCGGAACTGAGGTTTGAGAAATTCTATGGCACGATAACGTGCGAAGTGTATCTTCTCGGTGAGTTGTTTCAGCGTCTCATAGAAACGTCGGCTTGTGTCGGCGTCCATGATGTAGGTGAGTTCGTTGGGTGGCAATATCTTAGGGAAGCTGATGCCTTGCTTGTTGATGTCGGCGAGATAGTCGGGGTCGTTTTCGATGTTGTTTCTCGTACGTCGTACGGTCACCTTGTCGATGACTTTGTTACGTATTTTGTCGTATATCTTATCGACTTTAGCTGTTATGTCGGTCTTGTCTCTTTCGCGCATCAGCTTGTTATATTCCTGAATGATGGGAGAGAAGAACGCCTTGAGATTGGGTATGCCGTCGATGGTGCAGCTCTGGCTGTTCTGGAAGAGCAGCAACAGATTGAGAAGATCGTCGGGACGGTTGTTGAGTGGCGTTGCCGATAACAGCATGACTTTCTTTGCTGTGCTGCATGATGTTGAGTCTTTACGGCGTTGGGATTTACATATTTTCTGCAGCTCGTCGTATTTTCCTGAGCTGTCGCTACGGAATCCGTGTGCTTCATCGACGATGATGAGGTCGAATTCTTCTTTGCTTTTGTATTGGTCGCGTCCTTCGAGTATCTTGTAGAGGCTTCCGTTGGTGATGAACTGTGTCTTGTTTTTTATGCCGAATAGTTTGAATGTGTTTTTCCAGTTGTCGTCGAGCGTTGGCGGATAGACGACGAGTATGTTGGTGTTTTTGCCGTTGGCTTCGACGAAGCGTTTTGCTATCATGGTTGCTATCATGGTCTTGCCGAGACCTACCACGTCGGCGAGGAAGAGTCCGTTGTGTTGCATAAGCATCTGATAGCCTTGTATGACGGCGTCTTTCTGGTATTTCAAGTCGATGACGCCATCGGGGAG
>JAZSNN010000032.1:0-2649 GCA_045536425.1 Oscillospiraceae bacterium | reverse complement strand
TATTACTGCAAGTATGCAGATTTTCACTTGGAAAAGCGTCAAGCCTTAGAAGAAGGCGTATGCTGCTATCCCCAAATTAAGTCAAAATAAAAAAATATATAAACTTGGAGGTCTAACATGACTATCGAAAAAACTCTTAACGGAACTGAACTTACCATCGCTTTGAACGACAGACTGGACACTACTACCGCACCTCAGCTTGAGGCAGAATTGAAGCGCAGTGTTTCGGGTGTTGAAAAACTCGTGCTGGATTTTACAGCTCTTGAGTACCTTTCTTCCGCAGGACTCCGCGTACTTCTTGCCGCGCAAAAGGTAATGAATAAGCAGGGCGAAATGGTAGTAAAGAATATCAACGAAACAATCGCCGAAATTTTTGAGGTAACCGGTTTTTCCGATGTGCTTACCATAGAATAATTCTATGAACAAAAAGAATAAGATTGAGGTTTTAGAACAGACGTTATTTAAGGAGAACGAGAAGAATGCAAATCATTACACCGTAAGGTGCTTAACGTTTGCTGCCATCGTAACGGTTCTTATTTGGATTCTTAATCTTCTGAACTTCTTCGTTGTGGACGACACGCTGATGAATTTGGTTATGCCAATCAGCATCGTGCTCCTGATTATTCCTTTGCTTCTCGAAAAGTTTGCTTCCATCCCAAGTCATATTCTCAGATACATACTGTTCCTCTTTTTTGTGCTTGTTATTGCATTGATGTCGGTTGCTATGCCGAGACACCTGGTTTTGGCGTGGGCGTGTCCTGTGATGCTTGCCTGTCACTACTACTCACCTAAATTTGCCCGCTTTGCGTTGATTGCGACGCTTGTTATGATGCTTGCGTCGCTTTACGGGGGCATTATATTTGGTGAGTGGGACAGAAACATTTTGGGAACCTACATTGCAGAGTATGATGAATTTCCCGCAAGGCTTGAGTTTTTGAGAGCTGACGGAAAGAGCGTGTTTTTGAGGGCATTTGAATTTTATTATATCCCTCGCGCCGGAATTTTGTGCGTTGTGTATCTGATATGCAGTACCCTATCAAAAAGGACGCGAAATCTGCTCGTAAAGCAGGCAGAAGCAGTGGGAGAAACTGAACGTATTGCAGCCGAGTTGAGCGTTGCACACCACATTCAGACCTCTATGTTGCCTAACATCTTTCCTGCATTTCCCGATCACGATGAATTTGACATTTATGCAAGTATGACTCCTGCCAAAGAGGTCGGCGGTGATTTTTATGACTTCTTTATGGTAGATGATAGGCATCTTGCAGTGGTAATTGCTGACGTTTCGGGAAAAGGTGTACCTGCCGCATTATTTATGGTGATAGGAAAAACTCTCATCAAAGACCACACACAGCGGGGACGTGATCTCGGAGAGGTGTTTACGGAGGTTAACGAGCTTCTTTGTCAGTCAAACAGCGAGGGGCTGTTTATTACGGCATTTGAGGGTGTGCTTGATCTTGACACCGGAGATTTCGTTTACGTCAATGCAGGACACGATGCTCCGTATATTTGTCGCAAAGATGGTTCTTATGAGCCGCTTTCGGTAAACCCGGGCTTTGTGCTCGCAGGACTGGAAAACACAAAATTTTCCGAGGGCAAGATCACACTTGGAGAGGGAGACAAGCTCTTCCACTATACCGATGGTGTGACCGAAGCTACAAATGCGGATAACGTACTTTATGGAAAAAGCAGATTGCTGCTTATACTAAACAAAAATAGGAAAGACAATCCGAAGGAAACTCTTTCTTCGGTAAAGGCTGATATTGATACTTTTGTCGGTGACGCTCCGCAATTTGACGACATTACAATGCTTTGCGTGGAATACCGAAGAAATGGAGAAAAATAGATGGATACGAAGTTTGCGGGTGCCGCATACAAACACTTTTTAATATGGGGTATCTGCGCTTCTCTCGCTCTTACTGTCTGTACGATAGTAGATGCAACCATCATTGGCAATTTAGTGGGACCAGACGGTCTGGCTGTTGCCAATATCGCTACTCCTGTCTTTTTGCTATACGCTTTGCTTGGCGTTACTATTGGCGTCGGTGCAAACGTGCATATCGGCAGATTGCTCGGAGCATCCGACGTGAGCGAAGCAAACCGCGTGTTCCATTCCCAGCTTTGCTTTGGTTTTATTGTAGGTTTGCTGAGTCTTTCTCCTGTTCTTTTTAAGGATGCATTTTTTACCTTCCTCGGAGTAACCGAGGAATTATATCCGCTTGCAGAACAATACCTTACCATTGTGATGTGGTCGGCTCCAGTATTCGTGATGTATCACATTCTTTCGGTTTCTGTTCGCACGGACAGCAACCCAAAGCTTTCTGCGATTGCATCCGCTGTTGTAATCATTGCAAACATTACCCTTGACCTGTTTTTTATGA
This sequence comes from Oscillospiraceae bacterium, assembly GCA_045536425.1. Taxonomy (GTDB): domain Bacteria; phylum Bacillota; class Clostridia; order Oscillospirales; family Ruminococcaceae; genus UBA11540. Next base: position 268 of record JAZSNN010000032.1, on the reverse strand, counting down.
AGGTGTTAAAGCTTGGCATCGTCGGTGCATCCGCTTCGCTTTGTATTTCAGAAGCATTAGGCGTGCTTGTGCTTCTGGCGCATTTTTTGCAGAAACACAGGCTTTTGAAGCTTCGCCTTGTTTTTCCTAAGCTATCCGATATAGGCTCGTTTATTTACAACGGATTCGGTATGGGTTCGGAGCATATTTTTGATGCGGTTGTAATGTTGGTCTTTAATACATTGCTTCTTCGTTTTGGAGGAGCTTCCGGTACTCTTTACGTTGCTAT
>JAZSNN010000028.1:0-22271 GCA_045536425.1 Oscillospiraceae bacterium | reverse complement strand
AACATTGCCACCGACAAGACCATTAAAGTCGTCGATGCCGAGCGCTGTGCCGTACTCAGTGATGGATGTTCCCAGAACGGGAATGGTCGAAGTGCCGTTGACAGCCGCTGTGAGAGCGGGTGTAGCGTTTGCCATAATGAGATCTACCTTTTTGTTTACAAAGTTTGTAACGATGGTTGTACAAACAGGGATTTCGTTGTTAGCGTTTTCGTTGAGGAAGGTAACCTTGTCTGCGCCGAGCTCAGCGGTGAGAGCGTCGATAAAGCCCTGTGTAGCAGCGTCGAGAGCAGGGTGCTGAACAAGCTGACAGATACCAACGGTAAACTTTTCATCATCAGCCTTTGAGGTTGTGTCGGTGTTGGCGCAAGCCACAAAGGAAACTGCCATAACAGCTACCAAAACGAGTGCGAGAATTTTTTTGAGTTTCATTTTATACATCTCCTAAAAATAGTGTTTTTGTTAATATGTTTAGCAGTATACCACTTTAAAGCAGTAAAGTCAATACCTTTTTTAAAATTTTTTCAAAGTTTTTTCGAGCGCGCGTTTTTCTGCCCAAAAACGCGAAAAACCCGCCGATTTCTCGGCGGGTTAGATAAGTTACAAACGGTAAAGACGGCAACTCTTATAAAACTCGGTCATTATCTTTTCGAGTATGTTGGGTTCTTCTTCGGCCTCAGACTCGAAATTTGGGAAAAGAAGGTTTATCCTAAATGGAAGTTTTACTCCTATTTCCTTCCACTTTTCCGGACTACCCATATAGTAGATAGCGAAAAGCTTGTTACAACGGTGGTAAAATTCTCTATCTAATTTGGTTATTGAGGCGGGCAAAACAAGAGTTTTCAAGGCTTTGCATTCGCTGAATGCAAGACGGTCGATTTGTTCTATGCCGTCGGGAATTTCAACATATTCGAGAGAAGTGCATTGGCTCATACAGTTATATATGGTTTTCATCGAGCTCGAAAAAACAATTCTTTCAAGCGAAGAACATTTTGAAAAGGCTTTCTCAGAAACTAGCGTGACACTGTCAGGCAAAACGATCTCCTCAAGAGATGAGCAACCTGAAAAAGCGGCCCTGCCAATGGATATTAGGTTTTTTGGAAAAACTACCTGTTTGAGATTTGTGCAACCGCTAAAGGCATACTCTTGAATTTCTGTCACAGAATCGGGAATAACGACAGATTCGAGCGAGGAGCAACCGCTGAAAAACTGTGTATGAAGCTTTGTCAAAGAATTGGGCAGAACAACCTCTTTTAGAGAGGAGCATCCCATAAAAATGGAGAAGGCAATATTTCTAACAGAATCTGGAATGACAATTGAGGTGAGAGATTTACAATCGTCAAATACAAACGTACCAAGATATTTTAGCGAATTTGGTAGAACGACATTGTCTAAAGAGTGGCAATTCGAAAAGGCAAAATCGGATATATAGGTAACAGAGTCGGGTATGTTTATTTCTTTGAGTGAGCGGCAAAAATGAAAAGCATATGGGCCAATTACCGTTATGGTGTTTGGAAGGGTAACCTTCACGACCTGTTTGCCGGCAAAGGAGCTTCCGCCTATAGATGTAACAGGATAGCTATCAATTTCAGCAGGGACGACAACCTCGGTGGATTTACCGACGTAGTTTGAAATGATAGCCTCGCCGTCCTCAATGACGTACATCAGACCGTTGTCAAGTGTCGCCGCAGAAACAGGGAAAGAACAAACACCCAATAAAACACAAATTAAAAGGATAAAGGACAAAAGCTTTTTGCATTTCATAATGTCAACTCCAAAGAAAGAACAAGGTTTTTGCTTACAGTTATATTATAGCAAATTTGAAGTAATTTTTCAATAGAAAACCCGCCGATTTCTCGGCGGGTCAGAGTTACTTTTTATACGGAGCGGGAGTATTTGTTCTTCCCAAAATATAGTCGGTAGAAGTGTTGTAAAAATCAGCGAGTTTTATTACATATCGAGTAGGAATTTCGCGTTTGCCTGTTTCGTAGTTGCTGTAAACCCTTTGGTCAATGCCGAGTACATCAGCCACCTGCTTTTGCACAAGGTCGTTATCAACTCTTAAATCCTTCAATCTGCGATAGTACATATTCTCACCTCTAGTTTCAGTATATGTACTATCAAATGATAGTGTTGATTTTACTATCAAAATATAGTAAAATAATCCCGAGGTGATTTTTATGTATATTCCCGATGAAATAATCCAAGCGCTAAAAGAAATAGAAGGTGAAATGAGCAAGCAACAGAAGAAAGTGATTGTGGAGCTTACATATAATGAGTTGTACAAAATTCATTTTGGAATTGGAACGTGGATAAGAAATAGATTTTTGCAAAAGCAAGGTGATTTGTACAAATATTTTATTAGTATGGGCGTACAAAGTATGGACAGCATGTCATTGGTACTCATTATGTACATTTATTTTTATTTAAAATCCAAACAAAGTAAGACTTAAACCTGAGCGTTTTCTTTGCAGTAAATTTTATGCGTGTTATTGCTTCGCAGTGATATTCACCTTATGGCGAGTGGTATTATGCTGTGCATAGTGATATTGTCCTTTGGGCAGTTGAAAAGCCGAGCAAAAAATTGCTCGGCTTTTCGTGCCCCTGTTCCGCCCTGTTTTGTTACAGGCTGAGGGCAGGCTATTGTGAAACAACAAGGTTCCGGGGTACCCATCCGCATTTTCAATGCGTTGGTGAGTCGGGTTCTTATTTACCTGAAATGAGTTTTATCGGGTCAACTGTAGTTCCGTTCTTCAGCACCTCGAAGTGCAGATGAGGCTCCTGTGCTATTTCTATGGCGGAACTGTTCGCGGTAGTACCAATAACGTCGCCGATTTCAACTTTTTGTCCTTCTTCGACGTTCAGTTCGGGACTCAAGCCACAATAGACAGATACATAACCGTTGGGATGCTCCATTTTTACAGTTGTTCCCCACAGCTTGTCCTCAACGATTTCGGTGACCACTCCGTCGGAGAAGCAGCGGACTGTAGTGTTGACCTCACACGCGATGTCCACACCGTTGTGTGTTCGCCAATCGCCCATAGTGACCGATTTCACGAGCTCGCGGTTTGAATATTCCTGCTGAATTTCACCGCTTACGGGTAACATAAAATACTGCTTTTGCTGAGTTTGCGAGGGCTCGACCTTCGCGGTAGTATCGGAAGAGGTTGTAGAATCCGATGGCTGTGAAGAGGAGCCTGATGGTTTTTTCGGGGGTTCTTTCTGGACGTTGCTCGAATGTTTTCCAACGTCGTCGGTAGAACCGCTTGTTTCGAAAAAACCGACGTTTGAGGTGGTGTCGGGAACATCGTTTTCGAGTCCTGAGAGAGTTCTGTCAACAGCTATCCATGAAGCCACACCCGCACCGATAAGACAGATTGCAAGTGCAACGTAAAATCCTTTTCCTGAAATGAATTTTGCAATTTTTGAGTTTTTGTTCATTTTTTAGCACCTCCGACTATATTTTGAACACAAGCTTTTAAAAATATTCCGAATTTTTTGCTCACAGGTACTTTATTTTTTAAAAAATAGTGGTAAACTATAGTTATTAAGGAGGGCTATTATGCAGGTTTTATTTTTTGTACTAAATCGAATTGAGCTTTTAGAGGGACTTCTCGCAGAGCTCGGTCACAACGGAATAAAGGGCGCTACCGTTTTCAATACAACGGGAATGGCGCACGTTCTCACAAACGACGAGTTTTCGTTCTTGGGCTCGCTCAGAAATTTTCTTGAGCCTGACCGCGAGGACAACAGAACCATTATGATGGTACTAAAGGACGAGGACGTAAAAAAGACCAGAGACATTATCGTTTCAATAGTCGGAGACCTTTCGAAACCCAACACAGGAATTCTGTTCACTGTGCCCGTTGGATATATCGAGGGAATTAACACAGAAGAGAGGCACTAAATTTACATATCATGGAACTTAATACCATTCTATATCTGAGCATCCTGATTTTCGCAGGACTCATTTTTGGCAAGCTTGCGAAACTTGTCAAACTTCCCAACGTCACAGGATATCTTGTCGCGGGACTTTTGGTAGGCCCGAGCGTTTTGGGAATAATCCCCGAAACCGCACTTTCGGGATTTGACATCATCTCCGAGGTGGCTCTCGGCTTTATTGCGTTTTCTATTGGTAGTGAGTTTAAACTCAGTTACTTCAAAAAGGTAGGTATTGCACCTGTTATCATCGCAATTTTTGAGGCTTTGCTTGCAGTTTTTGCGGTTGTCATCGGACTTCTCATTGCAGGCTTTGACCTTTCGTTTTCCTTGGTGCTCGGCTCCATTGCGGCGGCTACTGCCCCTGCGGCAACCATTATGGTCATCAAGCAGTACAAGGCAAAGGGTCCGCTTACAGAAACGCTGATGAGCGTCGTTGCTCTCGACGATGCCGTGGCACTAATGGCGTTTGGCTTTGCAGTTACAGCAGCAAAAGCAATGACTTCAAACGGTGAGGGTAACCTCGTTATGAGCATCCTTTCGCCGTTTATAGAAATATTCGGCTCGGTACTGCTAGGCTTTGCGCTCGGTGCATTGTTTATGCTTCCGCTCAAATTTTTCCGTTCGTCCTCAAACCGACTTATCATCACAATCGGTATGGTTTTCTTGGCGACGGGACTTTCGGATATATTGGGACTTTCGGCACTTCTCTGCTGTATGTCAATGGGCGCAATGCTCGTCAATATCAGCAATAGCTCGTCGGAACTTATGAAGCTAACAGACAATATCACACCACCCATTTTCCTCTTGTTCTTTGTGGTTTCGGGCGCTGAACTAAACCTCGGTGTCATTCCGTCAATCGGTTTGGTCGGTGTGCTGTACATTCTTCTCCGCGTTGTCGGAAAAATCTCGGGTGCGTGGCTCGGTGCAAAGGTCACAAAGGCTCCCAAAGAGGTTTGCAAATACCTCGGCTACACCCTTGTACCACAAGCGGGTGTTGCAATCGGTCTTACGTTGGTGGCACAGACCGTCGTTCCCGAATATGCGGATACAATTCGCGCGGTAGTTTTGTGCGGAACACTTGTGTATGAGCTTGTCGGACCTATGGTTTCAAAGATGGCCCTGCAAAAAGCGGGCGAAATTCAAAAAGGCGTATAAGAAAAATCCTCTTGGAAATTTCCAAGAGGATTTTTTGTTAGTTAATATTCATTATCCTTTTGATTATCGGGATGAGCTCACCTGCGCCCTGAGCGTGACCCTCAGCACCGGGATGCCAAGAGGTGTCTGCGCTGATGTCCTTTGAAGCAGAGAGGTATTCAAGGTATACCTTAGCGTCGGGGTTCTCGGCTTTGAAGAGGCTCACAGCTTCCTCAATCTGAGGCTTTACATTACTTATATCGCCCATCATTCCACCTGTGCAGAGTATCGTCGCATTGGGGTTCTTCTCGTGGATAATTTCGAGCATCTCAACGTACATATTTTTAAAGGTTTCTCTGTATGTGTTTTTGTCTTTTTCGTTTTCTGTGGTGCGAACGTTTGCTCCGTCGTTTGTGCCGATGTTGAGAACCACAAGGTCGGGGTTATAGTCATATTTATATTTGCCGTCTTCCATGCCTATTCCTGCGTAAAGAACCTTGAGCGCTGCGCCGTTGCCGTTGTTTGCGTGCTTGTAAAGTCCTTGTCCCGAGCGGGAGACGACGTTGAAGTTTGCGTTGAGAGCATCTGCGGTGAGATAAACGTAGCTCTGTGAGAAGGTGGGGGTTTTGGCACCGCTTGTGATAGAGTCGCCGACAAATTCTATTTTGAGGTCATAGTCGCGGGTATAGTCCTTGATAATTTCGGCACGTTCCTCGATAACGATACCGGTAATGGTAACGCGTGAGCTCCAGATGTCGCCGGATTTCATAATTCGAACCACGTGTTCCTTTTCGGGATCAAGATCCTCAGCGAAGATATATTCAACAGAGCCCCCCTCTTCGGATTTGTAGGGAACGAAGTCGCCGCCGTCGATAGAGACCTCAAACTGCGAGCTTGAGACGACAACCGCGCCGACGATAGAGCCTGTGCACTTGAATTCATAGACCGCACCTGCCCAGATGAGCTCGTTTTCCTTGAAATTTCTGCCCATTGAGTAGATATCGTTTTCATCGGGAAGGATAATCTTTGTCGGTATCATAGCTTCTTTTTCACTTCCTAACGTCTGGTCGTTCGATTCGGAACCTGCCACAGAAACATCCTTGATTGCGGCTCCTGCATAACCGCCGAGAACAGAAACGACCTTTTTGCAATTTATCTTAACGTATCTTGCTACTGCGTTTTCCGCAACGACCGTCGTGGTTGAACCACCACCTTCAGACGTGGAATATACCTCTGTAAATTCGATACCGCCACGGGAAACCTCAACGGTATACTCACTTGCATAGCTTCTTCCCCAGTCTATAACAATCTCTTCGATGCTATAATTTTTGCCGAGGTCAACCATTATCCACTCTTCGATTTGCTCGGTAGCAGTATTAGATGCCCAATGAGTACTGCTGTCACCGTCGACCGCAAATCTTGACAGCGAAAGCATGGAAGTGTTTTCACTACTGCAGTATACACGCTTGTTCAAGGCAACGTTGGGACTCTCTTCCTCGACCGTGCTCGAGGTGTCTTCTCTCGAAGCCTCTTCGTTTGAAACAACCTCGCTGACGTCTTGACTGCTGACCTCAACAGATGCGGTTTCACTGCTTGTTGTATCACTGTTGCAGGAGACAAGCGATAAAAGCATCGATAATACAGTGCATATGATAATAAAGTTTTTCATAATAGCCCCCAAATTAACGTGCGATTTAATGAATATAATTTTATCACAGTAAAAAGCAAAAAACAAGTCGAAAACCTATCACTATTAATATCTTGCCGTTTTTGTTTTGATGTGGTAAAATAGGATAAACAAGCAGGTGATACAATGGACTGTTTTTCCCGAGTCCTTTCGGCTTGTCCGGAATTTGACTCACTTGTAAACTCAATAGAGAACAACACAACCCCAATATGCGTGGTGGGCTTGTCCCATATCCACAAGGCACATTGGGTCGCTTCCGTTTGTGAAAAAACAGGGAAAACCGCCTTTTTGCTGACTGCTGACGACGCTTCGGCAGTTAGACTTGCAAACGATATAAACGCTTTTTTCGGTGGCGAAGAAAAGGCACTCGTTTACACCCAAAAGGACTTCTGCTTCAGAACAGAACAGGTGTCCTCCAGAGAATATGAGCACAAAAGACTCTCCACCCTCGGCAGAATTCTCAGCGGGGACTGCAAAATTGTGGTTTCTACCGTTGCTGCTGCCGTTCAGTATACTATTCCTCCCGAAATTTTCAAAGAGCGCACCCTGACCATTGAGCTCGGCGGGGAATATGACGTTAAAGAACTTGCAAAATCCCTCGTCAGCGCGGGATATACCCGTCGCGAACAGGTCGACGGCACCTGCCAGTTTGCAATACGAGGCGGAATTGTCGACATCTTTCCGCCCGACAGTAAAAGCCCGATGCGAATCGAGTTTTGGGGCGATGAGATCGACTCGATGGCATATTTCGACCTCGACACTCAGCGCAGAGGCGACCCCGTTGACAGCATAAGGATAACACCCGCGCAGGAGGCGGTTTTTCCTTCCTGCGAGGAGCTTTCAAAGAACATTGCAGACCTTGCAAACGGGCTCAAGGGCAAAAACGAAAAGGCAAAGGAGCTTCTTTTTGCCGACGCGAAAAAACTCTCGGAAGGACTTGAACTCAACTGCTACGATAAATATCTACCTATTATATATAACAAACCCGCAACCCTCTTTGACTATATGACCGATTCGCTTTTGGTCGTTTCGGAATTTTCCGCGGTCAAGGAGAGTAGCAGAAGCTTTGACAAAATAATGGGAGAGGACATCCGACTTCTTTTTGAAGAGGGTGTGCTTTGTGCGGGGCTTGATGAATATAGCCTCGATTTCACCGATTTCATCGACGTTTGCTGTGACTCTAAGTGCGTTATAATGGATACCTTTGCCCGTTCGATAAACGACCTTCCGCTCAAAAATCTTTTGAGTGTGGATGCGATACAGCTTTCTGCTTGGGGCGGAGAGCAAAAGCTTCTTTTAGAAGACCTAAACGACCTTCTTGCGCGCAGATACTGTGTCGCAGTGGCGGCAGGTACCGAAAAATCCGCTTGGACGCTTGTAGAAGACCTCAGAAGCGCGGGAATACCCTGCGAGTTTGCAAAGGAAATCAGAAATCTCACCTTTGGCAAGGTGTTCGTAATGGCGGGAAGCTTTTCGGGCGGTTTTGAATATCCTGCAATTAGCTTTGCGATGATTACACATTCGATGGCATCTGTGTCGCAAGGAAGCGTCAAACGCAAGAAGCTAAAGGATGCAAAGAGCATCACATCCTTGGCAGATTTGTCGATAGGCGACTACGTCGTTCACACCACCCACGGAATTGGACTTTTCGAGGGAATACATCAGCTCGACCTGCACGGAATTGTAAAGGATTATATCAAGATTAGGTACGCGGGAACAGATACCCTCTACGTTGCGGTCACACAGCTCGATCAGGTTTCGAAATATATCGGGCCCGGCAGCGACAAGACCCTCAAGCTCAATAGCCTCAACAGCGCACAATGGCAACAGACAAAAACAAGGGTGCGCCACGCGGTGCGTGATATGGCAAAGGAGCTTATCGCGCTGTATGCAAAGCGTATGAATTCAAAGGGCTATGCCTTCAGTGAGGACAACGACTGGCAGGGAGATTTCGAGGCGAGATTCCCGTATACCGAAACCGACGACCAATTAACCTGTGTGCGCGAGATAAAATCGGATATGCAAAAACCCGTCCCAATGGATAGACTTCTTTGCGGTGACGTAGGCTTTGGAAAAACCGAGGTCGCGCTTCGCGCCGCCTTCAAATGTGTGCTTGATTCAAAGCAATGCGCGATTTTGGTGCCCACCACCATCCTCGCTTGGCAACACTACCAAACGATACTGAAAAGAATGGACGGCTTTCCCGTAAACGTCGAGCTTCTGTCGCGCTTTAGAACGGCAAAACAGCAAAAAGAGATAATCAAAAAGCTGCAAACGGGCGAGGTCGATATCATAGTCGGAACACACCGTCTGGTGCAGAATGATATAAAATTCAAGGATCTGGGACTTGTCATCATCGACGAGGAACAGCGCTTTGGCGTTGCGCACAAGGAAAAGCTGAAAGAACTTCGCGCAAACGTCGATGTGCTCACCCTCTCCGCAACACCGATACCGAGAACGCTCAATATGGCTATGTCGGGTATTCGTGATATGTCCACCATAGAACAAGCGCCAAACGACCGATTCCCCGTGCAGACCTACGTTATGGAGCACGATAGAGGGATTATCGCCGATGCTATCCGTCGTGAACTTCGTCGAGGCGGTCAGGTTTTCTATCTGCACAACCACGTCGAAAGCATTGACAGATGCGCCGCGGCTTTGTACCGAGAGATTCCCGATGCGCGAATAAGCTTTGCACACGGCAAAATGAGCGAGGAGGAGCTTTCTGAAATATGGCGAAAGCTCATCGACCACGAGATAGATATCCTCGTTTGTACCACCATTATCGAAACGGGCGTGGATGTGCCAAACTGCAACACCCTCATCATTGAGGACGCGGACAGAATGGGACTTTCACAGCTCTATCAGCTTCGCGGACGAGTCGGACGCTCCAACCGCAGAGCCTTTGCATACCTCACCTTCAACCGAAACAAAACCCTCAACGAAATAGCCACAAAGCGCCTTTCTGCGATAAAGGAATTCACGCAGTTTGGCTCGGGATTTAATATTGCACTTCGCGACCTCGAGATTCGCGGAGCGGGTAGTATTCTGGGCGGTCAACAGCACGGACACATGGAATCTGTCGGCTATGATATGTACGTAAAGCTTTTGAACGAGGCAATCGCGCTCGAAAAAGGCGAACCGATACTCCAAAAATCCGAGGACTGCTTTATCGACCTGCCGATAAGCGCTCATATCCCCGAAAATTATATCAAGGACCTCAACCGCCGAATCGAAATGTACCGAAAGATTGCGGCAATTCAAAACAAGGACGACGCTATGGACGTCACCGACGAGTTTATCGACCGCTTTGGCGAACCGCCAAGGGCTGTGCACGGGCTTATAACCGTAGCACTCCTCAGGAATATGGCGATGAATCAGGGTATATACGAAATCACCCAAAGGGATAATATGATAGTGTTCTATCCGCACAACCTCGATATGCGCCGTGCCGCACGACTCGTGCAGGAGATAAAGGGCAGAGCGGTAGTAAACGCGGGCGAAAAGCCTTATATTGCCGTAAAGCTCATCAAAAATGACGACCCGCTTTTCATAATGCAGGAATCTCTGCATATAATGAACGACCTCCCCGAAGAAAAGGAGGGAGAGAATGCTTGAATTTGTGACCGAAAAAAAGAGCGTTTGGGAGTATATCCGCGAATGCGAAAAGCCGATAGCCCTCTATGGAATGGGCGACGGAGCCGAGAAGATAATACGCGCTATGCAAAGGGTGGGAAGAAAGCCCGATGCCGTCTTTGCAAGTGACGGCTTTGCTCGTCACAACAACTTCTGCGGATATACCGTGAAAAGCCTTTTCGAAACCGAAGCAGAGCTTGGCGACTTTTTGATTCTCCTGTCCTTTGCAACCGAAAGACAAGATGTTTTAGAGCTCATCTATTCCGTCGCAGAACGCCATGAGCTTCTTGCACCCGACGTTCCCGTTATCGACGGTACAGAGATTTTTGACCTCGATTTTCTGTATAAAAACGCAGAAAATATACAGAAAGTATACGATTTGTTGCAAGACGAGCAGTCGAAAAAGGTTTTCGCCGATTGTATAAACTACAAAATCAGCGGAAAGATAGAATATCTCAGACACTGTGAAACGCAAAAGAGCGAGATGTATTTGACTCTCATCAAACCTTGCGAAAACGAGACCTACGTTGATCTCGGCGCATATAACGGTGACACTGTGCGGGAATTTCTTTCGTTTACAGACGGAAAATACAAGAGCATACACGCGCTCGAGCCCGACCGAAAGAACTTTATGAAGCTCACAAAAAGCTGCGAAGGTCTTGAAAACGTGTTTTTGCACAACAAGGGCGCTCACAGCAAAAAAGACACCCTCTTTTTTGACGGCAGAGCGGGACGAAACTCCGCACTTTCCCAAAAGGGCACGATTTCCGTCGAGGTGGACAGCGTTGACAACCTCTGCTTCGACTTTGCACCCACTATAATAAAATTCGACGTCGAGGGTGCTGAAAAAGAGGCACTTGTCGGCTGTGAAAAAACCATAAAGGCACACAAACCGCGCCTTATGGTTTCCGCCTATCACAAGAGCGAAGACATCTTTGAGCTTCCGCTTTTGATAAAAAAGCTTTGCCCCGAGTATAAGATTTATCTCAGACACCATCCCTACGTTCCCTGCTGGGAAACAAATTGTTATGCATTGTGAGGAATTTAAAATGAAAAAACTACTGGCTTTGATACTTGTATCTGTGTTTGTGCTCTGCTCCTGCTCTGCCGAGAAAATCGAGGGTGACGCGCTCGAAAAATACCTCGAAATCATCGACGGACTTAAGTGCGGAGAGGTAATAGTAACCTCCGATGCCACATCAAACAAAGCTACCGTAAAGTTCAGAGAAACCGAAAACGGCTGCGAGATTCTCTCGGTGACAAAGAGCGGTAGTGTTAGTTATACAAACTACTTTGACGGCGTTTATCTCTACGGAGGCACGGACGAGCTTGTAAAGGACGAAACGGGCGACCTCGATTCAGTCACCGCAAAGAGAAACCTCATCGCAGCTCCCGACTATGCCATCAATCCCGACTGGTACGACGCTGAAAAGAGCGGAATATACAAGACCGCCACAGGATACAAAATCGTCGTTATAACTCACGAGCCGGAGGACGAATTTTCAAACAACCCCGACACAACTTTGACGCTGTATCTCGATTCAAATATGGTTCCTACCAAGGCGGAAATCCTCGACGAAGTTTTTGCCGACAACGGCAGAACCTACTCCTATAAAACAAAGCTCCAGTATAAAAATATTGGCATCAATCCCATCTTCGAAACCCCTAATTTGAAAGGGTAGTATTGATTATTTTGCGATTTTGGGTATAATTTAGGTAAACACAGTAATTTGAAGAGGGTAATATTTTGAAGGTTCTTTTTATCTGTACCGACAACACCTGCCGAAGCCCAATGGCAAAGGCGGTGTTCGAAGAGATATCCGAAAAGAAAAATCTCGACGTTACTGCCGACAGTGCGGGAATTGCCGCAGACGATTGTGAGGAGCCAAACCCCAACGCCGTAAAGGCGATGGCGGAGATAGGCATCGACATCTCGACCCACAAGGCAAAAAACATCACCCCAAAGCTTCTTTCCGACTCGGATTATATAATAGTAATGACCGACGAACAACGCGAAAAGCTGTCAGCTTTTGATAGCTCGCTTTCCGAGAAGATTCGCGTTTTGGACGTTGACGACCCGAGCGGGCACACGATAGAAGCCTACCGTATGTGCCGAAGCCAGATAAAAGAACACCTGTCACTAATCGTAGACCCGTGAGGACACAATGAAGATAGTCAGAATGGACATAAATCACATATCAAAGGTGGCAGAGCTCGAAAGACTTTGCTTTTCGTCACCGTGGTCTGAAAAGGCGCTCGAGGAAGAACTTCAAAACCCAAACGCAGTCTTTCTTGTCACGGAGAATTTGTCGGGGTATATCGGTTGTCACTTTGTTTGTGGCGACGGTGCTATGACAAACCTTGCCGTTCATCCCGATTTTCGCCGAAAGGGGATAGGGCAGGCGCTTTTGACCGCACTTGAGGACGAGGGCAGAAGAATAGGCGCTCTGGCAATAAGCCTTGAGGTCAGAAAATCCAACCTCTCAGCGATAAAGCTCTATGAAAAGATGGGCTACACTATGGTAGGTGAAAGACCCAACTTCTACACAAAACCCAACGAAAACGCCATACTTATGACACTTGAGATAAGGAAGTAACTATGAGAATTCTTGCAATCGAAAGCTCCTGTGACGAAACCGCTGCCGCTGTTATCGAAGACGGCAGAAAGGTACTTTCCTCCGTGGTGGATTCACAGATCGAGGAACACAGAATATACGGCGGAGTAGTGCCCGAGATAGCCTCCCGCCGCCATACAGAAAACATCTGTCGCGTGGTGCAGGGAGCGCTCGACGAGGCAGAAGTTACAATGAAGGATATCGACGCGGTCGCTGTAACCTATGCACCGGGTCTTATCGGCGCGCTTTTGGTGGGAATAAACTTTGCAAAGGCTCTCGCGTTTGCAAACGGACTTCCTCTTATACCCGTACATCATCTGCGCGGACATATCGCGTCAAACTATCTCACCCACCAAGAACTCAAGCCACCCTTTATGTGCCTTGTGGTCTCGGGCGGACATTCCCATATCGTAAATGTTAGGGATTATACCGACTTCGAGGTTATCGGCAGAACCCGCGACGACGCTGCGGGCGAAGCTTTTGACAAGGTCGCGCGCACCATTGGCTTCGACTACCCCGGCGGAGTGAAGATAGACCTCGCCTCAAAAGAGGGAAATCCAAACGCCTATGCTCTTCCTCGTCCAAAGGTCGAGGGCAGCGAGTTTGATTTCAGCTTTTCGGGACTGAAGACCCACGTCATCAACCTCGTACACAATGCCGAACAAAAAGGCATCCCGATAAATCCGAATGATGTTGCCGCATCGTTTCAGTATACAATCTGCGACATACTCGCTGAGAAAACGGTAGAGGCGCTAAAACGCTCGGGACAGAAGAAACTCGTCGTTGCAGGTGGAGTCAGCGCAAACTCGGGACTTCGAAAGACCCTCACAGAACGTGCAGAAAAAGAAGGCTTTGAGCTGTATCTCCCCGAACTCAAATGGTGTGGCGACAATGCCGCAATGATAGGCTCACAGGCGTTTTATGAATACCAAAAAGGAAAAATCGCATCAGCCGAGCTAAACGGCTATGCGAGTATGAGCATAGAGGAGGGTTGATTTTGGAGAACACATATTTTACATACGAAGAGTTTATAGCAAAAGAGACGGAAAAAAGAGCGCTGAAACGTACTGCACTTGCAATCGGACTTTCCGTCCTCGTATACTTTGCATCTTCGTTTGCAATCGGATATCTTCTTTCCTATCCGACTGGTCTGCTTCTTAAAACGGTCACCACCGTCGAGATGTACGACGTTGTATACGAGAGCTATATCGGTCTTTGCTACCTCATTCCAATGCTTCTCCCGATAATTCCGATAGCGCTCATAGTAAAAATTCCGCTCAGAGTAGCTATCCCAATGAGAAGAGTGCCTGCCCGCGTGGCAGTGCCCGGAGTTATGGCGGCATTTGGTTCTTCGGTGGTAGGCATAATAATAGCGAGTGTTTTGCTGACTTTTTTTCAGATGATGGGATTTGCCTACGATGTTCCAATGCCCACCATTCCCAACACCGAAATCGGAAAAATAATGTATCTTATAATAATTTCGGTGCTTCCTGCAATATTCGAAGAAATCCTTTTCAGAGGCTTTATCCTGCAATCTCTCAGGCGCTTCGGCGACCTATATGCAGTAATCATCTCCGCTTTGATATTCGCCTTGTACCACGGGAACTTCACACAGCTTCCAAACGCGTTTATTATGGGTGTTGCGATTGCATTTCTTGCGGTTAGAACAGGCTCTCTGATACCGGGAATGATACTCCACTTTATCAACAACTTTGCCGCTACGGCTATTGATATCTACGTGCTTCAGAACGCAAACGAGGTGGTTAGCGCTTTGGTAAACCTCGGCTATATCGCGGTGTATTTCATTGTTGGAATTATCGGTATAGTTGTGCTTCTTGCTACACAAAACGGATTTTTCACGCTCAAAAAATCCGACTCACCCCTTACAGCAGGCGAACGCATAAAGGCATTCTTTTTACAGCCCGTTTCGCTCGTTGGAATACTTTTGATGTTTGTTTTCTGCTTTACCTATTTTGTGAAAATATGAATGATGAAATTTTTATGAAAAAGGCGCTTGAAGAGGCAAATCTCGCCCTCGAAAGAAGTGAGGTGCCGATAGGCGCTGTTATAGTGAAGGATGGCGAGGTTATCGCCTCGGCTCACAATCTCAGGGAAACCGACCGCTCAGCCACTGCACACGCAGAGCTCCTAGCAATCGAGAAAGCGTGTAAAGCACTTGGCGGATGGCGGCTTTCGGGCTGTGAGCTCTACGTTACCCTCGAGCCTTGCCCGATGTGCGCGGGTGCGATAATAAATTCCCGTATCGACCGCGTGATTTTTGGCTCAAAGGACGAAAAAGCGGGAGCCTGCGGCTCGGTTATGAATCTGTTTGCCGCGGATTTCAACCACCGCCCAAAGCTCACGGTAGGTGTGCTCGAGGATGAGTGCTCACAGATTCTCAAAAGTTTTTTTGCCTCACTGCGCGAAAAAAAGAAAAAATCTATTTGAAAATAGCCTCATTTGTGATACAATAGATAAAATTAAAATCAAAGGTCGATGAATATGGACAATAACATTAAAAAATACGACGTCATCATTGCGGGCTCGGGCGCGGCAGGACTGTATACTGCGATAAACCTTGACCCGTCACTGAGCGTGCTGATACTTTCGAAAAAATCCCTCACCCTGAACAACAGCTTTTTGGCTCAGGGCGGAATTGCTGCGGTCACAGACCTTATAAACGACGACTTCCGGCTTCATTTTGAGGATACTATGATAGCAGGTCAGCAGGCGAATAACCCGCAGGCTGTTGATGTTCTTGTGCGCGAAGCGCACGACCATATCAGAAAAATCATCGACTTCGGTGTTGAGTTCAACCGCACAGAAAGCGGCGAAACCTACCACCGCACCCTCGAGGGAGGACACTGCAGAGCGCGAATTCTTCATCACGACGACAGCACGGGTAGGGAGATAACGAGCCATCTGCTCGAAAAGGTAAAGACTCTTGAAAATGTCACTATTTTGGAAAACGCAATGCTCTGCGACATCAAAAAAGAGGGCTACACCTTCTACGCTGACGTGCTTGGTGAGGGCGAAAAGCATACCTACTTCTGCTCGAGCTTCTTTGTAATGGCAACGGGCGGTATTGGCAGAGTCTACGGTTTCACCACAAACTCCGCAATCGCAACGGGCGACGGAATTGCACTTGCACATAGAATGGGCGCAGTTGTAAAGAATATCAGCTTTGTACAGTTTCATCCCACCGCCTTTGTTTCGCAGAACCACCGCGAGAGATTTCTCATCTCTGAGGCTGTAAGAGGCGAGGGCGCATATCTTCTCAACTGTGACAAGCAACGCTTTATGCACAACTACGACGAGCGACTTGAGCTTGCTCCCCGCGACGTCGTCAGCCAGTCTATAATGAAGGAATCTGCGCGTACAAATAGTACAAGCTTCTACCTTGATATATCCCACGAGGACCCCGAGTTTTTGAAAAAGAGATTCCCGATGATATACCAAAACCTTCTCAAAGAGGGAATCGATATGACAAAGGAGCCGATTCCAATCTTCCCCTGTCAGCACTATTTGATGGGCGGTATCGACGTTTCGCTAAATTCCGAGAGCTCCATCGGCAATATGTATGCCGTCGGCGAATGCTCCCACACGGGCGTTCACGGCAAAAACCGCCTTGCAAGCAACTCGCTTTTGGAAGCGCTTGTCTTCTCCGCTCGTTGTGCCGAGGATATAAATATGAAGAAGGACACCGTGCCTTCCCCCGATGACACACTTCAGCCGTTCAGACTCCCCACAGGTACAACCCCGCTTGTCAAGGGTATGCGCACCGAGCTTCGTGCAATAATGCAGAAGTGTAGCTTTGTCGTTCCCAACAAGGAAGCGGCAATCGAGGGCTATAAACGCGCTTGTGAGATAAGAAACTTCATCAGAACTTCAGATTTCAAGGTTGACTTTGCATACTGCGAGGCGCTAAACCTCGCGACAATAGCGACACTAATTCTCTCAGAGGTGATTGACAGATGACACTCAATAAATTCTACGTCGAGGACGTAATCAAATCCGCCCTCAAGGAAGATATAAACTATATCGACGTTACAACCGACTATCTTATAGACGAAAACGCAACCACAACCGCCCGCTTTGTCGCAAAGAGCGACGGAGTGCTCTGCGGACTTGACGTTGCTTTGACCGTTTTCAAGATGCTCGATGATTCCATCACCTTTGAAATACTGAAAAATGACGGAGATAAACTGAACAAAGGCGATATCATCTGCCGAATGAGCGGTAACACCCGCGCACTTTTGAAGGGTGAACGTACAGCTCTAAACCTCATTCAGCATATGTCGGGAATCGCAACTGCTACGAATAAATGCGTTGAGCTTGTAAAAGGCACAAATGCTTCGGTTGTGGATACCAGAAAAACCCTTCCCGGACTTCGCGCACTGCAGAAGTATGCCGTAACCTGCGGCGGAGGCAAAAATCATAGATACAACCTTTCCGATGCCGCAATGCTAAAGGATAACCACATCGACGCCTACGGCAGCATAACAAACGCGGTAAACGCCCTTCGTAAAAAGGCGGGACATATGCTCAAAATCGAGGTTGAAACACGCTCGCTCGACGATTTGAGAGAGGCTCTCGCAGTAGGCGCAGATGTTATAATGCTCGACAATATGGACTGTCCCACAATGGCAGAGGCGGTCAAAATCAACGCAGGCAGAGCAAAGCTCGAGGCCTCGGGCAACATCACCCTAGACAATATCGCCGAGGTTGCAAAAACCGGTGTGGACATCATCTCGCTCGGAGCTCTCACACATTCAGTCCACGCGTTTGATATTTCAATGAGAATAGACCTGTAAAAATAAAAAACCAACGCCGTCACGAATTTCGTGACGGCGTTATTTTTGCTCACAGAGCATTTTGGTGCAGCGAAAGGATATTTTCTTGAAAAGCTATTTGACTGAAGGAGTATAGCCAAGGTCTACGGTTTCACCCGCAGGAATCTTCACAGCCTCACTGTCAACTTCTATCCAGACGTCTGTTGCGCTGGGATTGTAGATAAGTCTTCTGTCCCAGCTGAATTTAAGTTGCTTCGTTGCATTAACGTAGTCCATGATCTCAACGTTTGTTGCAAACCAAACGTCAGGGTGACCTGCAACCTTGTCACAGAACTTCTCCATCTTATCCCAGTTTTTGTCATTGTTAAACTCAAAGGAATGACCCCAGATGTACATAACAGGCATATCAAGCCACTGGAGTCTTGCTTCCATAGTATCCCAAAGACCGTGGAGGTCGGCCTTGTGATGACAGGTAGGATGCCAAGCCAGCCAATCACTGGGGAGACTAAATCCGTTTGTGGAACGAACCGTACGGCTATATTCCATACCGCCTGCCTTCATAGCGCTGATAACGGTGTCGTCGTAGGAACCATAGGGATAGGACATTCCGCGCACGATATATCCGCACATCTTCTCGAGAATTATCTTGTCATCGACGATGTCCTTTGTGCAAAGCTGTATCGGATTTCTTTCGAGATGAGGATGTCCGATCGTGTGACAGCTGACCTCGTGACCCTTGTATTTTTCGGCAACCTCTTTGAGCTCTTGGTCGCTCATTTCAAGATATCTGTGTCCGTTGAGATGAAAAGTGCCCTTGATACCGTATTTGTTGAAGATTTCGATGAGCTGAAAATCGTACACCATACCGTCGTCATAACTCATGGTGATGCAACGTTTCACGCCGTCTTTGAATCGGTTAAATCTTATCATAACTATACCTCCAAAATGTCAAATTACAGAGCCTTTTTGATAGCTTCAAGAAGGTCGTTGTAGTCCTCGTATGCGGGGAGATTGGGGTAATCCAGTTTTATCTTTTCGGTCGAGCGGAAGAGGAAACCTGCCTTGCTCGCCTCAATCATACCAAGGTCGTTGTAGCTGTCGCCTGCGGCGATAGTTTCAAAGCCCACAGACTGCAGAGCCTTTACGGTAGAAAGCTTGGATTTCTCGCATCTCATTCTAAAGCCTGTAATCTCGCCGTCCTCAGCCACCTCGAGAGTGTTGCAGAAGATAGTCGGCCATCCGAGCTTTTTCATCAAGGGTGTGGCAAATTGGTTAAATGTGTCACTGATGATAATGACCTGTGTCAGTGAACGAAGCTCGTCTAAAAACTCCTTCGCGCCGGGCATCGGGTCGATTTTTGCGATAGTTTCCTGAATTTCCTTGAGTCCCAAGCCGTGCTCCTTTAAAATAGCAAGACGGTACGCCATCAGCTTGTTGTAGTCGGGCTCGTCACGGGTGGTGCGCTTTAGCTCGGGGATACCACTTGCCTCAGCAAATGCAATCCAAATCTCAGGCACCAAAACGCCCTCAAGGTCAAGACATACGATGTTAAGTGTACTCATATTAAAAACTCCTTACTTAGTAGCTTCTTCGCCAAGGTCTACGGTTTCACCGGAGCCGATTTTGACAGCCTCACCGCCAACCTCAACCCAAACGTCAGTCGCGGTGGGGTTGTGCGCAATGCGACCGTTGCAGGTGAATCTCAACTGCTTTATAGCATTTACATAATCTACAATTTCAATGTTAGTAGCATACCAGGTCATAGGATTTCCCGAAGCTTTTTCACAGAAACGCTCTATCATTTCCCAGTTGTTGTCGTGGTCAAACTCAAAGGAATGACCGAAGATGTAGAAAATGGGCATCATCAGCCACGAACCATTGAACTTGTGCAAAAGCTCTTCAAGGTTGTCGTTGTGATGACAGGTGGGATTCCAAACCATAAAATCATTAGGAATAGCAAAAGTCTTTGTGTTAGTGCACGTGCGGCTGTATTCCATACCTGCCGTCTTTGCAGCGGCTATAACGCCGTCGTTATATATACCGTAGGGGTACGACATACCACGCACAGGATATCCGCACATCTTTTCAAGTATTACTCTGTCGTCGAGCAGTTCTTTTGCACAAATCTGAGCGGGCATTGGAGAAAGATGCGGGTGATGGAATGCGTGACAACTAACTTCGTGTCCCTCGTAAATCTTACCGCGTTCTCTGAGCTCCTCATCGGTCATATGCTGAAGCTTGTTTCCATTGATGTGGAAGGTCGCCTTTATACCGTACTTGTTGAAAATTTTAACAAGTCTTATGTCCTGCGCTTTTCCATCGTCGTAGCTCATAGTCAAAGCGCGAATAGTACCGTTTTTGTATCGGTTGAATTTTACCATAAAATTCCTCCAAAAAGGTAAAAAAATACTATTAAATACATTATATCACCACCCCTCACAATGTCAATAATTAAAAAATGAAATGACAAATGAGAAAATGAGAAAAAATGCGAGAAAACGAGAGAAAAGAAGAGAAATACGTCTGTAAATTAAAAAATCGGGGTTTTTGCTCTTGACAAACCAAAACGGGTTATATATAATAGTACAGGTCACTAAAGAAAAAGAAAGAGGAGGACATAGAAATGTCAACTTATATGCCCAAAGCAGAAGATTTGAAAAATCGTAAGTGGTATATACTTGATGCTGCAGGAAAGCCCATGGGCCGTGTAGCAACAGTTGCAGCAACTATCCTTCGTGGTAAACATAAGCCCACATTTGCACCCCATGCTGACTGCGGTGATTTCGTAGTTATCATCAATGCAGAGAAGGCTGTTCTCACAGGAAAGAAGCTCGAGCAGAAGTATTACCGTCATCACTCCGGATGGGTTTCCGGTCTTAAAGAAGTTAAGTATGCAACCCTTATGGCTGAGAAGCCTGAGTTTGCAATGACACTCGCAGTAAAGGGAATGGTTCCCGATACAGTAATCGGCCGCAAGGCTCTTACAAGACTCAGAGTGTACAAAGGCGCACAGCACAAGCAGGAAGCACAGGCTCCCGAAGCTTGGGAATTTTAATGAAGGGAGGCACATCTGATGTACGATTCTAAACCTTATTTCTATGGTACCGGTAGAAGAAAGCACTCTGTAGCAAGAGTTAGAGTATATGCCGGCACAGGTAAAGTAACAATCAACGGAAGAGACATCGACGATTATTTCGGACTCGATACACTCAAGTTCATCGTTAGACAGCCTCTCGCTCTTACCGATACACTCGGCAAGTTCGACGTTGTTTGTACAGTAGCAGGCGGCGGTGTATCCGGACAGGCAGGCGCAATCCGTCACGGCCTTTCCAGAGCACTTCTCCAGTCCGGCGACGAAGTTCGCCCGATCCTCAAGAAGGCAGGCTTCCTCACACGTGATCCTCGTATGAAGGAAAGAAAGAAGCCCGGTCTTAGAGGCGCACGTCGCGCACCCCAGTTCTCCAAGAGATAATCTTTCCCGAATGGGATTTATCGAAATTTACAGCACCCGATTTTTCGGGTGCTGTTTTTTCACATTTCTATGATATAATGGTATCAGTTCGAAAAACTTGAATTTGACGGTCAAATCTTACTCTACCAATGGTTTACTTCTCCTCACTAAACCAATGGTGGGTGTGTTTTCTCCCCCTAATTGTCTATACTGAATGCGAAAGGAGGCAGCCTATGAACCAAATAAAAATCGGAAGATTTATTGCCGAGTGCAGAAAAAAGGCAAACTTAACACAAATGCAGTTGGCAGAAAAACTGGGCATCACCGATAAAGCAGTATCCAAGTGGGAACGTGGCGTGGCGATGCCCGATACTTCGATAATGCTTAAACTCTGCGATATTCTTTGCGTCAGTGTAAATGAATTATTAAGTGGGGAGAAAATTGATATGGAAAATAACAATCAGAAAAACGAACAACTTTTGCTTGATATGGCGAAAGAATTAGAGAAGAAAAATAAAACAATTTGGACATCCATGTGGGTAATTATGATTGTAAGCATGACGGCTTTGCTTGCAGCTATCTTTATTGCCAGATTTTTCATACCTGAAGGAGTATGGCAGCTTATTACTGTTCTCGGGGCGTGCGTTGTGTTTTTGATACCGTGCTTCTATGCATTAAAGCTTGAAGTCAGTGTAGGTGCTTATAAATGCCAAAATTGCGGCTATGAAATTGTTCCTACCTATAAAGAAGCGATGATGGCAATGCACAGAGGGTTTACCCGTCACTTAAAATGTCCTAAATGCAATAAACGCACTTGGTGCAAGAAAGTAATAAAGAAGTAAATCCCAATTTGTTGAACTAAATACTGACCGATAGGAGCAAGGTTGAAATACACCTTGCTCCTTTTCTTATGCTTTAGTCCCGTCAAATCGACGAGGAGTTTGACGGAGAGGCTTATATCAACACAAATGGTAAAAGGGATCCCACGATTTCAAGGTTTACAAGCTGGAAATAAT
>JAZSNN010000029.1:0-44011 GCA_045536425.1 Oscillospiraceae bacterium | reverse complement strand
TCAGGGCCTTTTGTGTTTAGTTCTTGTAACTTGTTGTTGTTCAATTTTCAAGGTCCGAAGACTGTCCCACTCTTTCGGGTGGGTAGCTTTTTTATTCTATCACATCAATCGCTTCTTGTCAACACTTTTTTCATCTTTTTTAAAGATTACTTGTCAACAGCCTTTGTTGCGACAGCTTGACTATTATATCACCTTTTGTAGTGATTTGTCAACAGTGCTTTTTGACGAAAAGACTTTCTTTTTTCCGTCAACCTATGCCCAACATGCACAATAGTGCAGAAACGAGATAGAGGGCTAGTCCGGCAATCCTATACAGTTTGACCCAAATTCTATTATAGCCGAGGTCTTTTAGCTCTGAGCAAGCAATAGAAAACTTGACATATATAAACAGAAAGACTGTCGTTAGTATTACGCCTACTAATTCAAGATCAAACGGTGAAAGGGCGCAAAAAAAGTTGAAAAGTATCAACACGGTCATTATAGTTGCCGAAACGCGTGCAGTACGCAGATTTACGCGCAGGTTCACTTCGTTTTTTCGGGTATTTTCATCCTTAAACAACAGTTTGTCCTCCCCGTTCGCATTTTATACAGCGTGTCTTCTTATTTTACAGTTATGCCTACGCTTTGTCAACTGCGTAGGCACAAGCTATAACATTATGTAGACTATCGCTATAATCAGCTTAGGGTCTGCGTTTTCGCGCATTAGAACAACAAGCACCATAATCAAGATTAGTTCGTCGGTTTTTAGTCCCAGTATAGTTTTCGATGGAAGATTCACGTCTATCCCCTCTCTGAGTTTATAAGAGGTATAATCTGCATAAGATTCATTATTCTCTTTGCATCTTCAATTTTTCGCGAACGTTCGGGGCTCATATACGGTTTTAGAGCATCAAGCAGGGCAGTATCGTTATTGCTGGTCATTTGGTTCATAATTCTTTGAACCTTTAGGATTGTTTCGATATTTATTCCGTCAAACATATCTTGAGAAGGCTTTTCTTTTTTGGGAGGAGCCTCATTACCCAAAACGCCATCAAGCTGTGAGGGGTCAATTCCAAGTTGCTGTGCCATTTCGGTAATCTGTTTTATCCCCTCCTGCGAGTTTAGAAGCTCTGAGATTTTTGCTGACAGGTCATCCATAGATGCTCCTCCCTTCCGTCAATCTTTTTTGAATCTTTTCAAAAGCGCTTGTGCCGCAGGAGATGACATTATCTTCTGCACCGCTTCGGGATTGGAAAGAATTTGGTTTAGCCTTTCCTTGTCTACTGCGCTTAGTTTTTCGTTGGATATTCCCGCGTTTTTTAGCATTTGCTGCATTTGAGGATCTGAGATATCGTTTAAGTTCATAGCTACCTCTTGAAATTGTTTTTGGATTGTGATACCATTTCATTCTATGCAGGAGATTATTTTTGTAGACACAAAGGCGGTGGTTTGTTGTGAGAATAGTTGTTTTTTCCGATTCGCACGGTGATATTTTTCAAGCGATAGAGGTTGTCCGTCGAAACGAAAGAGAAAAAGTTTTTATCTTTCTTGGTGACGGTGCAGATGAACTGTTGACCTTAAGGGAAATGTATCCACACAAAGAGTTTATCGCCGTTAGAGGAAACTGTGATTTTTTCTGTCAGCTTCCCGATGAATATACGATGGATGTGGATGGTACGAAGATTTTGTGCACACACGGTCATTTATATAACGTGAAATATTCTTTGGACAAGCTTACCGAAACGGCAAGAAAAAGAGGCGTGACCATTGCTTTGTACGGTCACACCCATAAATCTGATGTAAAATATGATGACGGGTTATATTTGGTTTGCCCCGGAAGCGTATCGCGTCCTGCCGACCGACAGCCGACGTATGCCACCATCGACATAACCGAAAAAGGAATATTCTGCAACATAGTCGAAATGAAAAGATAAGCTGACAGCCACAAAGCTGTCAGCTTTGTTTTTTATTCTTCTGTTTTGGGCTCTACTTCGACCGCAAGTTCACGGAGCAAAACCATAAGTTTTTCGTAGTAAACAGCCTCGGCAATATCCTCTTCGGAATAAGTAGCCTTTACTTTTTCAGGAGTCATTGAGTTTGCAGCAGCATACTGTTCAACGAAGGCATCGTATTCTGCTTTTGTATAGGTTATCTTGTTTTCCTTTGCCAGAGCAGAGATTACAAGGCTATCCTTTATCATTGATTTTGCTTCCTCAATCATATACGCTTCAGCATCTGCCTCGGTACCAAGGGTTGTATAATCTCTAAGGAAGTCAGCGTAGCTCACGTTGAACATTTGAGCATATGACTTGAAGTATTCTGTCATATCCTCGACGTATTCGTCAATTTTGTCCTGAGGCCACTCTGTTACCTCGCTTACTGCAAGAACCTGCGCCCAAATCTCATTTTGCTGAGCGAGGCGACCTGCTTCTACTTTCTCGAGCGAGAGCTGCTCTTCGAGATATTCCTCATATTCCGCTGTAGTGTCAAAACCTGCATACTTACTTACGGTTTCGTCATTATAGGCAGGAATATCTATTCTGTAAACAGACTTTACAGTTATTTTAAAGGTAACGGGTTTTCCTGCGAGGTCGGGGTTGTTCGGATAGGGATCAGGGAACTTGAGATCTGCTGTAAAGGACTCGCCTGCCTTTTTGCCAACGATGGATTCTTCAAAGCCATCGATGAAGCTTCCGTTGCAGAGTGAATTGAGCGGAAAATCGGTTGCCGTTCCTCCCTCGAATGCGACACCGTCTACAAAGCCCTCAAAGTCGATGACAACCTTGTCGCCTGCGGATGCACCCTGTTTCAAGAGCTCTACTTCCAGTTTGTTTTCAGCAAGGAAAGAAGAGACAGCCTCATTGATTTCCTCCTGAGTAACAGTTGGATCAAAGGTGGTTACTGTGAGGTTTTTGTAGTCTCCAATAGTCACCTTGCCCTCAGCTTTGGTTTCTCCGCAGCCGACAAACGCCATACAGAGCACCAGAACAATTGCGATAATTCTAGCGATATTTTTCATTGTTTTACTACCTTTCGTTTTTTCTAAAGATAACTATAACATAAAAGTTTGTGTTTTTAAAGAGAAATTTAAAATTATTTACAATCTCTAGATTTTTTGTTCATATTCAGAGCTCAAAATCCTCTTTTGCAAACTCGGTGTTTAGCACTGGTTTTTTGGGAATCCTCTTTAACGGGTCATAGCGAAATCTACGGCATTTGTAGTAGAGTGCCGTGACACCCTTTTTCTTGCACAGAACGTTTTTGCCGTCGCTGGTGACCTTTCCAAGAGTGCAGTATTCACATGCAGGTTCAATGTTTTTGCCGAAGAATTTAAACTTCATAGCCTTTTCCTCCGAAACAAAAGCGAAATGTTTTTATCCACCGTTATCATAAACAGCGCGCCACACAGCAAAAAGAGCGCTGTTGACAAAAATCCAGTGGGGCTGTTATTCGTATTTGTGCCAATGATATACGCTGTTGTAATATCGGTGTCGGTTATATTTATTATAATGTATGTTGCCGTCGTAGTCAACACCGCGTGAAGCAAACGAAAGAAAATCAGGTCGAAAAAGTTGATTTTGTGTCTTGAAAGATAAAATGCCACCTGTGCCCAGATACTCATTCCACCGAGGGACACCGCCGCAGAACAGAGCAAGAGCGCTGTCAAGGGTGGGCAATCGATGCACGAGTGACTACCTGCAACCACATCGAAAAGAACGTACAAAATTGAACGTGAGGTTTCTGCATTGTGAGTCAACGGTTGCAAGAGCGTGATAAATCCTTGTGTTATCCCGGTTTCGTCCAACAGGGTCAGCAGGGTCGAAAAGGTTATTGTAAATCCCGAAATATATAGCATTGCTGTAGTGCTATCAAACACCGATTTCACAAAGCATTCCGAAAGTTTTGGTCTTGTCTGTTTTAGATACGGTTTTTCGGTAATTTTTTTACCTCTGAAAACGATTCCTATCAACAAACTTGACAAAAGATGAGATATGCAGATGATTGCCCCTACCCTAGCACTGCCAAAAAGCCCAACACCAATTGCAGAAACGATATAGGCGGGGCTCGCGTTAATACAAAATCGGAGCATCCTCTGTGCAGTTTCGAGGTCTGTTTCCCCGTTTTTGAGCATATCCGATATTATCTTTGCTCCACAGGGATATCCACCGAGCATACTTAAAATTATGGCTTTTGTGCAGTTTCGAGGAAGGTTTAGTAAAAGGCGCACCGGGCTACCCAAAACTCCAGCGAGAACATCGGCACAGTCGGAATCGGCGATAAAGGTCGCTACGGTCATAAAGGTCATCAGTGATGGCACTATACTGTTTAGGCAGATTTCTATCGAATCTGCGACAGAATCTCGCACCGCATTAGAATTTATCAGCACCACGCTTGCCACCGCGACAACTATAAGAGTAAAAATGAGTTTTTTGAGTTTCATTCAAACACCCCTCTAATATCTATGAGGACGAATATTTGTGTATGTTTCAAACTAAACATATTAGAAAGGAGGTTAGCAGATGAAAACTCGAAAGATAAAACAAAAGGTGGCTGACCTGCTTGATGCTCCCGTATCGGTGATTTCGGGCAGTTTTATCGAGATTTTTTCGAACACGCAAGCCTCTGTCGAAGGGTGCAAGAGTATTTTGGAATACGACGGGTCCTGCATAAAGCTTGAATGTGCCGACCTGTGTGTCAGTTTTAGAGGCGATAGCTTGTATATACGCGCGATGAGCGACTCTAACGCTATGGTTTGCGGCACCATTGCTTCGATAGACTTTTCCACAAAATAGAGGTGCTTAAATGCTCATTCTGAGACTTCTTAGATACATTTTGGGATACGTTAAATTTGAGGCACGCGGGGTGTTTTTCGAAAGGTTTTTGACAATTTGTGCGCGCGATAAAATCCGTGTCCTTGAGCCGTCAAAAAAAGACGACGTTATGGTGGGGTATGTTTTCGCAAAAGACTACAGACGCTTGAAAAAACCCGCTAAAAAGACAGGACTCAGAATCCGTATTGTCAAAAAAATCGGTATTCCGTTTTTCATCAGCAGATACAGACTTAGGTTGGGGATAGTCACGGGTATTGTGCTTTTTCTTTCGGTGCTCACCATTCTTTCAAGCTTTGTGTGGTCGATAGAGGTTGTGGGGCTCGAATCGCTGGAAGAAGAACAGATAGTGCTGACACTAGAAGAACTTGGGTTAAGAGTGGGAAGCTACATCCCATCTATCGACGTCAGGCGGTTAAAGCAACAGTTTATGCTCAAAAACGATGACGTAGCGTGGATTGGAATAAACATAAACTCGAGTGTGGCTGAGATACGCATTCACGAACGCGTGGACTCCCCCGAGTTCACTGTGGACAACGACAAAGCCTGCGACGTTGTGGCATCGCAGACGGGGCTTATCAAATATATGGAGGTATATGACGGGCAACCGCAAGTCAAGGTCGGCGACGTGGTTTTGGAAGGACAGTTATTGGTCAGCGGTATCATCGAGGACGTGAAAGGAAACGTCACTCTAAAACACGCGAGAGCAAAAATTCTAGCACTGGTTTGGGAAGATACCGAAATCGTCGTTGATATGTCGCAGAGCTACCGAGTTGATACGGGAGAGAAAAAGGTTTTGAACACTTTGGTGCTGTTTGGTACAAAAATCCCGCTGTATTTTTCCGACAAGGCAGAGTTTGAATATTACGAAGAGTTTAGTTCAACACCCTTGAGCGTTTTCGGGTTTGACCTTCCGATTTTGGTGGAACGACGCGTTTTGGTGGGATATGAAACACAGGTCGAAAAGCTATCCGAAGCATCTGCAAAGAGGATAGCTTTTGAAAGGCTCGAGGAATACGTGGAAGAGGTTTATGCCGATGCCTTTATCGAAAAGCAGGATGCAAACGGCAGGGTAGAAAACGAAAAGTATATTCTTTCTGTAAGCTTCACTATAAAAAAAGACATAGCCAAAGAAAAGGAAATATTGTTTGAAGAGTAGAAAAGCAGACCCTCTCGGGTCTGCTTTTTACATCTGTTTTCTAACCATTTTATACTCGTCGCCGTCGCGGAAGTAGGGGCAGTTGTCGTTTGTTCCGCTCAAAAAACGAGCGAGCTCGTCTTCGTCGAGATTCATATCACAAACGTAGCAATCATAGTCCTCATCGTAGACGTAGTAAGCACAGAAATCGCAGTTCGTTTTCATTTTGTCACCTCTCAGAGTATTGCCGTTTTATGTCGCGTAACGTGACAGCCAATGTTTACCGCAACGGGAAGTCCCGCAATATGTGTTGCAAACTGTTCGATATTCACACCGAGCGCTGTAGTATCACCGCCAAAGCCTTGGGGACCGATGCCTGTTTCGTTTATGCACTTTAGCATTTCCTTTTCCATCTCAGCGTAGAGAGGTTTGGGGTTTTGAGTATCGAGCTCTCTGCACAGAGCTTTTTTTGCGAGCATTGCCGAATATTCAAAATCTCCGCCTATTCCGACACCCACTACAATCGGCGGACAAGGGTTACCGCCCGCAATCTTTACGGTATCCACTACAAAGTCTATTATATCCTCTTTCGTTGCCGAGGGGATGAACATCTTTATCCTGCTCATATTTTCACTACCAAAGCCCTTTGGTGCGACAGTTATCTCAACATTATCCCCCTCTACGATTTCGGTGTAGATAATAGCAGGGGTGTTGTCGTTGGTATTTACTCGCTCAATCGGGTCTTCAACTACCGAAAGGCGCAGATAGCCGTTTTTATAGCCTTGGCGAACGCCCTCGTTTATAGCATCATTCAAAAGCCCATCCACTATATGAACGTCTTGACCGAGCTTTACGAACACTATCGCCATACCCGTATCCTGACAGATGGCAACGTTCATATCCCGTGCAACGTTGAAGTTTTCAACAAGGTCGCCGAGCACCTCTGACGCGAGCTTATTTGTTTCGTTCTTACACGCCTCACACATTCTGCTTTTAATATCGCAGGGCAGATTTATATTAGCATCAATACAGAGCTTTGCAACCGTTTGAGTAATGAGCTTTGCGTTTATCTCTTTCATACGTCTCTCCAAAAAGAAAGACAGCCGAAAGGCTGTCTTTAAAGTTTAATATTTTGAAGTAGAGCCTCTTCGGCTGAATCCGCCTCTCTTGGAGTCCACCGAACGTTTGAGGTCTGACATCTTTTCGTCACTGGTCTGCTTGAACTTGTTCATCATATCCTCAAAGGACATAGGAGCGTTGTTCTTTTTCTGATAGTCATTGTTGTAGCTTGGGCGCGGTGCTCTTTGAGGCTGTTCCTCAGCACGTTTTATTGAAAGGCTGATTTTGCCGTCCTCACCTATCGAAAGCACCTTTACCTTTACAATCTGGTTCTCCTTAAGGTGTTCCTTTATATCCTTAACATAGGTTGAGGAGACCTCGGAAATGTGCACCATCCCCGTTTTTTTACCCTCGAGTTCAACAAACGCACCAAAGTTTGTGATACCTGTAATCTTTCCCTCTACCACACTACCAACAGTAAGCTGCATAAAAAATTGTTATCCTTTCGTCAAGCCGGTCTTGCGTCAACCAGTAATACTATAAAACACGCGCTCTTCAGGTCTTGCAAAGCCGAGCTTTTCACGGGCATATTTTTCGATATAGGTTTCTTCGTCCTCTTCGGAAAGAAGTCTTTGACTCTCGAGATTTTCCTGTGTTTGCTCATCTATCTGACGATTCAAGCTGTCGAGCTGATTTTGTTTTTCATTTATCTGCGTATGGATGTCAACAAGGGCTATACATATAGAAACCAAAACGACTGTTACAACGAGTGTAACCAAAATATTTGTTCGTTTAGCCTTCTGCATATCTTTCCCCTCCCATACGACATTTTGACACATAAATATTATACAACATCTACTTGTCAATTTTCAAGGGGTTTTTGAAAATATGAGCGCGTTTTTGCCCTCTTTTTTCTTTTTTTGTACGAAATTTTTTCTTGAGCATTCCAAACAGCCCGACAAACGGTGTGCAAACTATAGAAATCAGTCTTTTTATCAGCTTTATTATTGCTTTTGAGAAGAACATTGTCAGTTTGCCAACGGTGAAATAGTAGAAA
Organism: Oscillospiraceae bacterium; assembly: GCA_045536425.1. Lineage (GTDB taxonomy): Bacteria > Bacillota > Clostridia > Oscillospirales > Ruminococcaceae > UBA11540. The sequence goes on along the minus strand of JAZSNN010000029.1, from coordinate 35,949 downwards.
ACAAAACCCAAAAATTCCCCTATCAGTACAAAGAAGCGCAGTTCTCCGTTATTGAACGCAATGACAAACACAAAGGTGAGCACGAGTGCTATTATTGAAAAGACAATATCTTCTATAAACACGGTTATTGTTTTTCCACCGAAGGCTATGCGGATTATTCTGAACACGTCATATATTGCACAGAGCAAAACACCGAGCAAAAGCGAGTATAAAAAAACAAGTGTCTGCTCGGTGATAGTCAGTCCCAGATACCCCATCATCGAAAGAGCTTTGAAAGGAAGCTACCCTTGTTTTGAGTGTTATTGGTATAGACAAGAGCATATATCGTGCCCTCTATCTCTATATCCCCGCTCTCAACGCTGAGTGTGTTTATGTGCAGGTTTTCACCCTTTATGCTGAGCTGTCCCATATCGGTATACATTACTATCATCTGTTCATCAAAGCTATCGACATCGGTGACAGCGGAAACCGTCATCTTTTTTCGGTTTTCTATAACCAGGTTGTGTATTCTTTTTTGAGTGATTTTTTCTTCTGCCATAAATTTAAGACCTCCGTCATATTTTTATTAAATAATATGACAAAGGTCTTTTCAGTATGACTATTCGATAACAGTATAGTTGTCAGCGGCGGTATCCTTGGTAGCAAACTCGCTGACCTTGAGTACCTTGATTTTGAGCGGTCTTGAGCCGAGGTTTATCTCTACGATATCGTTTTCTTTGACGTCGTAGGATGCTCTAGCCACCTTTCCGTTTACGCTGACTCTTCCTGCGTCGCAGGCTTCGTTTGCTATGGTACGGCGTTTTATAAGGCGTGTTACCTTTAGGTATTTATCCAGTCGCATTGGTTTCTCCTTAGTCTATTTGTTGTATCTGTGTGAATGTCAAAAGGAAGTTTTCGTTCTGTCCACAGGCTATGCCGATAGCATCGGTGAGGTTTTTGTCTTCTGTCACCTTGTTAAACTCCCGGTCGTACACGGTGAGGGTATCGTTCTCGAGTATATACACGTTAGTCGCGGTGTGTTCTGCAGTTTTAAATTCCTTTGAAATCTTTATAGAAGCTCCTGCGTTTTTTGCATCGCACAGCATTGTAGCGGTATACTCCCCGTCCTTTTCACAGATAACAAAAGCTCCGTATCTATTGAGGTTGTAATAGTAGAGGTTTCCGTTATAGGTGTAGTTGAAAAGGGTTTTGCCGTTTGGGTCGGTTATTATCGCTCTGTCGTCGCACAAAAGAAGAATATTGCCGTTATCGAGATAGGTAATCGCTATCGAGGCGGAGCCCGAAAACTCGTTGTCCGACACGACAGGGTTTTGCTCGTTTTTGAGGTCGAGAATTCTGAGAGTTGTGCGGGCAAGTCCGTTTTCGGAGTAGAGTCCTGTTGCCGCTACTCGCGTAGAATCCTCGGAAAATGCTGCTGCGTTTATATAGTTATTGACGCTTCTCCACGAGGCTATCTGCGTGTTATTTTTTGTTTTAACCACAAGCTCGGTGAGGTATTTTGACGAAGCTGAAACTATCGCATAGCTTCCGTTTTGGGCTACGTTTGCGGATATGATTTGGTTTTCGTGTTCACCGCTGGAAACTACGGACACGCCGTTTAGAAGCATATACGAATAGTATCCAACGTCATATACTATCGCTCTGTTTTGGTTGGTGCGAACACGAGGGTTTGTGCAGTTGTGACCGTTTTGTACCGCGAGAGAGCCATATTCGTCATAGACCACAATCTCGGTATCGGTCAAGAGCGCTACGTCTTCATTCAAGGCAATGATATCCTTCGGTGTCGAGCCGGTGATGGCCACGGGATATCCCTTTGGAGGTTCGACAAATCCAAGTGTTTCGAGAAGGCTCTCGCCGAAAATCGTTTCGTATAGGGCGACAAAAGCGACCAAAACCGCAGCAACCAAAACCGCCACTGCAATTTTTATTACGGTGCGTTTTTTCTCTTTTTTGCGTTTTTTGTTTCGATATTCTTGTATATCTTTAACTTCAGCCACTTTTTTTCACCTCAGTATTCCACCCTATTGAGATACAGTCCGCAAGGCGGGGCTGTAACTCCTGCGCGGGTTCTATCACGGCTTTCGATTATCTCAGCGATTTCGTTTTCGTCGATTTTTCCCTGTGCAACGCCGATAAGAGTTCCAACCATTATTCTGACCATATTATACAGAAATCCGTTTCCGCTGACGGTAAAGGTTATGATATCGCCGTCACGAGAAACCTCGCTTTTATATATCGTGCGCACCGAGTCACGTTCCTTAGTGTCTTCTTTTCGAAAGGCGGCAAAGTCGTGTGTACCCAAAAAACTCTTTGCGGCACGGTCGAGCTTTTTAACATCTATCGGATATTTATACTGAAAAAGAAGCTCGTGCATAAAAGGGTTTTTGACCGAGGAGTTGAGTATTTTATATACGTATTCCTTTTCTTTTGCATCATATCGGGCGTGGAAATTATCAGAAACCTCTTTGCAGGAAACAGCCGCGATATCGTGTGGCAGGTGGTGATTCATTGCGGCAACAAAGCGGTCACACTCTATGGGGTTTTCGGTGTGCATATTGAAAAAATAGCTATTTGCGTGAACACCCGCGTCGGTGCGCGAACAGCCGATAATACTCTCGCGTTTGCCTACTATTCTCTCGATAGCGTCCTGCACAACTTCTTCGACGGTGAGGGCATTTTCCTGCACCTGAAAGCCGTGGTATGCGCTTCCGTTATATGCAATTTCCACCAGAAGATTACGCATCAAAAATCTCCATTCATATTATCGATGGGACAAAAACGTTTATCAAAATGACCGCAGCTATGCACAAAACTGCAACCAAAACAGCCCAAAAATCACGGGCAGACATCGAGAGCTGTTTCATTCTTGTTCTGCCCTCTCCGCCGTGGTAGCACCTACACTCCATTGCGAGTGCAAGCTCGTCAGCACGTCGGAAGGACGATACAAACAATGGAATCAAAATCGGGATGAAGGATTTTATCTTGTCGATAAATTTGCCTGAACCAAGGTCTGCGCCCCTCGCCTTTTGAGCGTTCATTATCTTATCGGTTTCCTCGACTAGCGTTGGAATAAACCTCAGCGCAATGGTCATCATCATTGCGATTTCGTGTGCGGGGAATTTGATTTTCGCAAGGGGTTTTAAAAGTCTTTCAATTCCGTCGGTGAGGGTTATGGGCGAGGTGGTATAGGTCAGAAGTGCTGTGCCTGAAATGAGGCAGAGTATTCTAATCGACATTACCACAGCCATTATGAGTCCTTTATCGGTGATGGTGATAAAGGAAAATTTGAAAAGTTCGTTTCCCTCTGTCAAAAAGAAGATGTTTAAAACAGAGGTGAATATTATAATCGGTAAAACGGGTTTCATCGTCTTTAGCATCATTCCAAAGGGTAGCTTTGAAAGCGCGTAGGACGAAAACATAAATATTATACCAACTGCAAGTCCAACGGGGTTGGAGGCGCAAAAGAGCATAACGATATAAAGCACGGTGAGGATGATTTTTATCCTCGGGTCGAGCTTGTGAACAACCGATTTACCCGGATAGTATTGACCTATTGTTATATCCTTGAGCAACTGCAATTCCTCCGATTAGATGTACTTTGCGAGTTCTTTTTTTGCTTGTTCCAGTGTGTAGATACCTGTATTAACGTCATAGCCCCGTTTTTTGAGCTCGATAAACACTCGGGTTATCTGCGGAATATCGAGTCCTATCTCGGCAAGTCGTTCCGCTTTTGAGAAGACGTTTTCCACAGTGTCGAACATCTCCACCTCACCGTGATTCATAACGAGCACCTTTGAGGCATATTTTGCGATATCCTCCATACTGTGAGAAACGAGAAGGACGGTGTTTTTCTTTTCTTGGTGGTATTCCTTTATCTCGCCGAGCACCTTATCTCTACCCTTGGGGTCGAGCCCTGCGGTAGGCTCGTCGAGAATCAGCACCTCGGGATTCATCGCGATAACTCCCGCGATTGCGGCACGACGTTTTTGTCCGCCCGAAAGCTCGAACGGGGATTTTTGCAGGTGTTTTTCTTTGAGGCCGACAAATCTTGCGGCTTCGAGCACTCTTTCGCGAATTTCCTCTTCGGAAAGCCCCATATTTTTAGGTCCAAAAGCGATGTCCTTCGCTACTGTTTCCTCGAAAAGCTGATATTCGGGATACTGGAAAACGAGCCCCACTTTAAAGCGGATTTTTCGTATTTCCTTTTCGTTTGCCCACATATCTTCATCGTCGATGAAGATTTTACCCGAGGTGGGCTTTAGAAGGCCGTTGAAATGCTGGATGAGCGTGGATTTACCCGAACCTGTATGGCCGATAATTCCTATAAACTCACCCTTGTTTATCTCGATATTTATATTTTTTACCGCAGCTTTTTCAAAGGCAGTTTGTTGCCCGTAAACAAAGCTGAGGTCTTGAGTTTTGATTACAGGCACTTTTTGATAACTCCTTTTTTGTCCAAAAGCTGTGAAATCTGGTCGGCACATTCCTCTGCCGTTAGGGTATATCCTTCTACGCTTTTTCCTTCTTCGCGAAGGTCGTAGATAATTTCTGTACTCTGTGGAACGTCAAGTCCAATGTCTTTGAGGAGTTTTACGTTCCAGAAAACCTTTTTGGGCTCGTCGTCTAATATAATTTTTCCGTCGTTCATAACTATTACTCTATCGGCGGTTGCCGCCTCGTCCATATAGTGAGTTATGAGTATTACGGTTATGCCAAACCTGTCGTTTAGTTCGTGGACGGTTTTCAGCACCTCTCGTCTGCCGTGGGGGTCGAGCATTGCAGTAGGCTCGTCAAGCACGATACAATCGGGGCGCATAGCTATTGTTCCTGCGATTGCTATCCTCTGTTTCTGTCCGCCCGAAAGGCGATACGGTGCGCTTTCGCGGTAGTCATACATTCCCACCGCCTTGAGTGCATCATCAACTCTTTGGCGGATTTCTGTCGGCTCTACGCCAAGGTTTTCGAGCGCAAAGGCGACGTCCTCTTCAACTACCGAGGCAACTATCTGATTGTCGGGGTTTTGGAACACCATTCCCACATTTCTGCGGACATCAAGGAGCTTGTCCTCGTCAGCGGTGTCGATGCCTTTAACAAAAACCTTACCTTGTTGCGGAACCAAAACCGCATTAAAAAGCTTTGCAAGGGTAGATTTACCACAGCCGTTGTGTCCAAGCACTGCGACAAACTGTCCTTTTTTTACATCAAGCGAGATGTCGTGAAGCACCTCTGTTGTGCTTTCCTCGCTCTCATAGCTGAAGGAAACGTCCTTTAGGGATATAATAAAATCCTGCAAATTTATCACCCGAATCTATCTGAAAGTTGCTATTGCCGTCGAGCCGCAAGGAAGCGCGACCGACGAGCTTTCGACAGGAAGTCCTATCTCGTCTGCGGTAATGTCAGCGTCAAATTTTTTGCCGACTGTACTCGACAAGAGGTATGCCATAACCGACGGAGAAAGTCCCGTTGTGTAGGAATTTAGTAGGAAAAAGAGCGGTTTGTCGCTCAAAATCTGTGTGCAGAGCTCGACAAAATCATAGATATTGTCTTCAAGTCGCCACATCTCTCCCGAAGGGCCTCGTCCGTATGAGGGCGGGTCCATTATGATTCCGTCATATTTTCTGCCTCTGCGGATTTCGCGCTCGACAAATTTTTTACAATCGTCTACAATCCATCTAATCGGTCTGTCCTCGAGGTTTGATGCTCTTGCGTTATCTCTCGCCCAAGCAACCATACCCTTTGAAGCATCAACGTGGCAGACATTTGCTCCCGCAGCGGCACAAGCGAGTGTTGCACCGCCCGTATATGCAAAAAGATTTAGAATATTAAGTTCATTTGCGGGTTTTTCGCTGTTTTCAATAAGCTGACGCATATAGTCCCAGTTTACCGCTTGTTCGGGAAAAAGTCCCGTATGTTTAAAGCCCGTGGGACGAATGCAGAACCTAAGGTCGCCATAAGATATCTTCCACTCTCTTTGGGTTATCCGCTCATCGTCCCATCTTCCGCCACCCGAAGAGGAACGGAGATAATGACCGTCGGCATTACCCCAAAGATTATTGTCGCGGGGAGTGTTCCAGATAACCTGCGGGTCGGGTCGAATCAACATGACACCGCCCCAAGTTTCGAGTTTCTCGCCGCTTGAGGTGTCGATTATCTTATAGTCTTTCCAGTTCTGTGCAATTCTCATAGTTTTTCCTTTATTGTGCTGGCAATTTTATCTGCCATTTTTTGAATTTCGTCTACATTCTGTCCTTCGAGCATTACACGAACAAGGGGTTCAGTACCGGATGCTCTTATCAATACTCTGCCGTTTGTTCCAAGAATCTCAGCGCAACGGTTTATTTCAGCTTTAATCTCCGCGTCGGTGTCGATGATGCTCTTTTTGGAGTTTTCAACTCTGACATTTACAAGCACCTGCGGGAATACGTCCATAACAGATGCAAGTTCTTTTGCGCTTTTCTTGGTTTCGGAGAGAATTTTGAGCAGCCAAATTGCTGTCATCTGTCCGTCGCCGGTTGTCGCGTAGTCGAGGAAGATAATATGACCCGACTGTTCGCCGCCGATGTTGTAGCCTTTCTTGAGCATTTTTTCGAGAACATAGCGGTCACCGACCTTCGTGAGAGCGACGTTGATGCCGTTTTCTGCGGCAAATTTTTTGAAGCCGATATTTGTCATAACGGTGACAACTGCGGTGTCCTTTTTGAGTCTTCCCTGCTCTTTGAGGTACTTCGAGAAAATCGCGATAATCTTGTCACCGTCGATAAGGTCTCCGTTTTCGTCTACTGCAAGGCATCTGTCCGCGTCACCGTCAAAGGCAAAGCCGATATCAAATTTTCCCGCCTTTGTCATCTCCTGCAGTCTTTCCATATGGGTAGAACCGCAGTCAAGGTTGATGTTTATTCCATCGGGGGTGTCGCTTATAAATTCACACTCTGCACCAAAACGGGTAAAGAGCTCTCTTGCAGTTGTCGAGGAGCTTCCGTTGGAACAATCAAACAGCACACGCATTCCTGAAAGGTCCATATTGCCTACTGTTGATGCAACGTAGTCGGTGTAGTCCTTTACTGCAGTTTTGCATCTTTCAACTCTGCCGAGCTCACCGCCGATTTTTACGGGGATTGCCTCGCGGTTATCGAGGATAAGCGCCTCAATTTCGTTCTCGAGCTCATCGGGAAGCTTGTAGCCGTTGCCGTCAAAAAGCTTTATACCGTTGTATTCAGCAGGATTGTGGGATGCGGAAATCATAATTCCTGCATCTGCGTTATATCGTTTTACAAGATACGCTACTGCAGGTGTGGGCACTGTTGAAAGTATCAGCACATCTGCACCGACGGAGATAAGTCCTGCTGTGAGTGCAGACTCCAGCATATCTGAAGATATTCTCGTATCTTTACCGATTACAAACTTCGGTTTGTGGTTTGCGGCTTTTGCAAGTACACAAGCGGCAGCTCTGCCGATGTCCATTGCGAGTTCGCAACTCAGTTCGGTGTTTGCGATTCCGCGCGCACCATCTGTTCCAAAAATTCTTGCCATTTTTTAGTTCCCCCTGCTAAAAAAATGTGTTGTTACTCAATTGTCAATTGGTCGCCTGCGTCGAGTGTTATCCCGAGGTGTTTATACGCCAGAGCTGTTACACAGCGTCCTCGCGGTGTTCTGCTCAAAAAGCCGATTTGCATCAAGTATGGCTCATATACATCCTCGAGTGTTACCGACTCCTCGCCGATTGCCGCGGCGAGAGTTTCGAGTCCGACAGGTCCGCCCTTGTAGTTTCTGATGATGGTCAAAAGCATTCTGCGGTCGACCATATCAAGTCCGAGTTCGTCGATTTCCATTCTGTCGAGTGCGGTGGATGCAATTTCTTTTGTGATTGTTCCGTTGCCCATAACCTGTGCAAAGTCGCGGGTTCTTTTCAAAAGGCGGTTTGCAATTCTCGGCGTTCCGCGAGAGCGTTTTGCAAGTTCCATAGCGCCGTCGTGCTCACACTCAATACCCAAAATTCTCGCACTTCTTGTGATGATGTCACAGAGTTCGTTGTGGGTATAGAGCTCGAGGCGGGAGATTACGCCAAATCTATCACGAAGCGGCGCGGAAAGCTGACCCGCTCTTGTAGTTGCACCGACGAGGGTGAACCTCTGCAGGTCAATTCTTATCGACCTTGCAGACGGGCCTTTGCCGATAATGATATCAAGGGCATAGTCCTCCATTGCGGGATATAAAACCTCTTCAACGCTTCTTGAAAGACGGTGTATCTCATCTATAAATAGTATGTCGTTTTCGTTTAGATTAGTAAGCAGTGCCGCCAAATCACCGGGTTTTTCAATTGCGGGACCCGAGGTGATGCGGATATTGACGTTCATTTCGTTTGCAATAACTCCTGCAAGGGTGGTTTTACCCAAACCGGGAGGGCCGTACAAAAGCACATGGTCGAGGGCTTCGCCTCTACCCTTTGCGGCTTCTATGTACACTGCAAGGTTTTCTTTGGCTTTTTCTTGACCGATATAGTCCGCCATCGTCCTCGGTCTGAGTGAGGTTTCGACCTCGCTGTCCTCAGGAGAGTATTCAGATGTGACTATTCGGTTTTCAAAATCCATTTCAAAATCGTCCATCTTCTACCTCCTATCGCTTTTTAGCGAGATTTTTAAGTCCGACGCGAATCATATTTTCAACCGAATCATCAGGGCTACACTCAGAAAGTGCAGATACCGCTTCGGTGTTTGAATAGCCAAGTACAACTAGTGCGGAAACCGCCTCTGCCATATTGGGACTCGATGCGGGCATTACGGGGCTTTGTTTTTTGAAGCCGTCCACCACATCGCTGTCCTTTATCTTGTCTTTGAGCTCTAGGACAACTCTCTGTGCGGTCTTTGCACCGATGCCTGAAACCTTTGTTAGCGCCTTTACATCGTTACTTGCAACGCAGAGAGCAAAGGTTTCGGGTGTCATTGCGGAAAGAATCGCAAGAGCACCTTTTGGTCCTATGCCTGAAACCGAGATGAGCTGCTTGAAGCAGTTGAGCTCACCGATTTCGTAAAAACCGTATAAATCCATAGCATCCTCACGAACGTTGAGGTGGGTGTATACAAAAACCTCTTCGTTCTTCTGTGGAAGCTTTGAGATAGTGGTCATTGTGGAAAAGCATTTATATCCCACTCCGCCACATTCAACTGCGAAAAGCGTATTTTCTTTATGGATAAGTTTTCCTCGAAGGCTGTAAAGCATAGGTTTTTATCCTTTCAGTTTAAGTTTACTGTACAACGACCCTGCGCTATGTGCGTGGCATATTGCAAGAGCGAGTGCATCGGCGGTATCGTCGGGTTTCGGAACTTTTTCAAGACCCAAGAGAATCTTGGTCATCTCCATAACCTGCTTTTTCTCGGCTCTGCCGTAGCCTACCACCGACTGTTTCACCTGCAAGGGCGTGTACTCGTTGAATTCAATTCCCGCTTTCTTTGCCGCAAGAAGTATTACTCCCCTCGCCTGACCGACCGCAATGGCGGTTTTTTGGTTGTTGGTGAAGAAAAGCTCCTCGACCGCAACGGCTTCGGGTTTGTACTTTGCGATTATCAAAGAAATCTCGTCGTAAATGCGTTCAAGACGGTCGGAAAAGTCCATTCCCGCAGGGGTCGTTACCGCCCCGTAGGCAATGGGTTTGAATTTTGTATTGTTGTATTCTACTACTCCCCAACCGACTATTGCGTAGCCAGGGTCAATACCTAAAATTATCATTTTTCCCGTCGCCTTCTTTTCCACGCACCTATTTAGAATAGTATAACATAAAAGCTTTATTTTCTCAACAGTTATTTTTGTAAAACGGCAATAAAAAAGAGGGCTTTTTCAAGCCCTCTTCCTTTACAGTTTCTCGATTGCGGAGATGACGGTGTTTGCGGAGGTTTTTGCGGCAGACTTAACGAAGGTCATATAATCTGCTGCGCCGCCGTCGATGCTATCGGAGATAGCTCTTACCACGACAAATGGGGTTCTGTTTACATAGCAGGTGTGTGCTATTGCGGCACCTTCCATTTCGCAAGCGAAGGCGTCGAACTCTTCGGCGATTTTCGCCTTTTCTTCTGCCTCGTGGACAAACTTATCGCCCGATGCGACATTGCCGATAAAGGCTTTTATCCCTTGTTCCTCAACCGCCATCTGCATTGTAGAAACGAGTTTTTTATCCGCAGGGAAGTTTATCACGTTTATGCCCGAAACGAGCCCTTTCGGGTCGCCGAGGGCGGAGGTATCCATATCGTGTTGTACGGCATTCAGTGAAATCACAACGTCACCGACGGAGATTCCGCTTTTTAGCGCTCCTGCGACACCTGTATTTATTATGCATTCGGGAGCATATTCCAAAATCATAGTCTGTGCGCAGATAGCGGCAAAGACCTTGCCGATTCCGCATTTTGCGATTACGACTTCCTTGCCCGAAAGTTTACCGCTTACAAAGTCGATATTGCTGATATTTTTTTCTTGTCTATCGGTGAGAGCCGATTTCAGCATGTCGAGCTCCACGTCCATAGCACCGATTATTCCTATCATTTTGTCATCCCTTTCAAGAGGAGTTTTTCGAAGTTTTGTGCAAAAATTTTGTCGTCCTCGCCCGTGCGTTTTTTCGGGCCTTTGAGGTGGTTTTTTGAAGAAGAGCGACGAATTTCCTTTGTCAAAAAGCGTTGGAAAAGCAGTCTATCTATATTCTCGTTATCGTAAATCATTCCGCTTTGGTGGATGGCAAATGCACCCTTTGAAAGCGTCATTGCCGCCACTCCGTAGTCCTGTGTCACCACCACGTCGCCTTTTTTGCAGAGGTTTGCAATACGAAAATCTACCGCGTCCGCTCCCGCGCTCACCGTTTCAACCTCGGCATAGTCAGAGGTCATTATATGGTTCGTGTCGCAGAGAATTTTGACGGGGATGCCGTGTTTTTTCGCTATCTCTGTAGCGAGTTTTGTGACGGGACACGCGTCTGCATCAATAAGTATCGTCATAGCAGTTTTTGTCCGTAGCCGACGGCAATTCCGAGCACTGCCGACATTACGATTATAATTATCGGGTGGACCTTTTTGAGTGCCATTACAAGTGAAACCGCAAAGATTATCACAAGGCAGACAAACTCAAGCGTGAGCACTGAGTCAAGCGAAAAACCGTTATAGAAAAACGCGGTCATTGCCATTGAAACGATGGCTGAAGAAATCATACCGATTACGGCAGGGCGAAGTCCCGACATACAACCGCTGACCACTTTACTTGTCTTGAATTTCATAAAGAACTGTGCGACGATGAGGATTACGATAAACGACGGAAGTACAACGCCCAACGTTGCGCAGAAAGCGCCGAGAACGCTCTGCCACAGGCTTTCGCCACCCATCACAGAGCCGACGTAGGTTGATATATTTATCGCGAAAGGTCCGGGGGTGGATTCGCTGACAGCAATGAAGTTTAGTATCTGTTCTTCTGCCATCCAGCCTTTACGAAGCACCTCGGCTTGAATCAGCGGGAGCATTGCATATCCACCGCCAAAGGTGAAAGCACCGATTAGAAAGAAGGTTATAAAAAGTTCGAGAAAAATCATTTGCTTTTATCCCCCTTCTTCACGAGCATCGAGGTCGCAAGACCGAAAAGGGCGCAACAGATGAGCACCAAGATGGTGTTGAATTTGAATATTGCTACTGCGGCAAAGGAGCCTGCCATTATGATATAGGGCACTATTCCTTTTTCGCATTTTTTGAACATACCGATGAGCGCTTTGACAATGAGAGCCAAAACTCCCGCTCTTATGCCCATAAAAGCAAACTGTACCGCTTCTAAATTCTGAAACTGTGTCAGGATTGCGGAGATTATGAGAATTATAACGAAAGACGGAAGCACCGTGCCAAATGTAGCTGCGGCAGAGCCGAGCACTCCGCAGACTCTGTATCCCACAAAGGTTGCGGTATTGATAGCGATAGGTCCGGGGGTGGATTCGGCAATCGCAACGATATCTAAAATATCGTCGTCGGTTATCCATTTTTTGTTCTCGACGACCTCTCTTTGAATCAGCGGTATCATTGCATATCCTCCGCCAAAGGTGAAGGCTCCGATTTTGAAAAAGGTTGTAAAAAGGGTTAGCGCCCTTTTAAGTTTCTCGTTCATAGGGTTCCCCTTTCAAAAAACTCTTTTATCTGACTTGTTTTATGTGCTATATGTTTTGCGCCCGTTTCGCGAAGCTCCTGCTCGGATCTAAATCCCCAAGTAACTCCGAGGGTATCAACTCCAGCGCTATTTCCTGCTATTATATCAACGTTACTGTCACCGATATATATGCATTCTTCGATAGTTACGCCGAGATTTTCGGCAACGAAAAATATACAATCGGGTGCGGGTTTCATCTGCAGCTCGGGACGCTGACCGTATATAAATTCAAAGGTGTTTTCGCCAAAAATCGTGTTGACTATGTACTCGGTGAATTTTTGTGCTTTATTGGAACAAACAGCGAGTTTTACACCGTCTTTTCTGAAATCGTTCAGAAGCTTTACTATTCCGTCATACGGGCGCGTTCTATCACAGCAATGTTCGCGGTAGTAGCCTTCGAAATCCGCTCTTACCTTTGTCACGGTTTCCTCGGTCGCTTTATCCCCGAGGGCGCGTTCGATGAGTTTTTTTATTCCGTTGCCCACGAAGATGAGATAGCTTTCTTCGGGGTGTGTTGGGTAGCCGTTTTTATCGAGTGCAAAATTCACTCCGTCGGCAAGGTCATAGATTGAATTGACTAAAGTGCCGTCAAGGTCGAAGATGACCGCCTTTTTCATAGTATCATATCCTTTCCGAAAAGCTCCTTAACAAAGGGTATCTTCTTTACGGTGAAAGTTTTTTTATCAAGGTAATTTAAAATTCCGCCATCGGTCGAAAAATCGAATCTGAGTCTATACGAGCAGAGGGCTTGGAATTTCAAGGAAACATCCTTGTTCATAGCATTTGTGCCATACTTCGTGTCACCGACAAGTGCATGGCCGATATGCGCCATGTGCGCTCTTATCTGGTGGGTTCTGCCTGTCAAAAGGTCGACCTCGACAAGACTGTACCTACCCGTCGAGTGAAGCACCTTATACCCCGTGATGATGGTTTTTGCATTGGGGCGAGGGGTGTTGTAGACGGTGACTTTATTTAGTTTCTCGTCTTTTATGAGGTAGTTTTTGAGAGTCGCAGATTTCTTGTTTGGAGTGCCGTGAACCGCACAGATATAGAGCTTTTTGAGTTCTCTGTCCTTTATCTTTTGGTTCATTATCCGAAGTGATTCGGCATTCTTTGCGGCAATAACAATGCCCGAGGTGTTCATATCAATACGGTTGCACAAAGCAGGGGTGAACGAGTTTTCGTGTTTGGGGTCGTACTCGCCTTTATCGTAGAGGTAGTGCAAAATTCGGTTTATGAGAGTGTCACAAGCCTCGCTATCGTCCTCGTGCACCAAAAGTCCTACAGGCTTATCCACCAAAATTATATTCTCGTCCTCGTAGACAATTTCGATATCGGTGGGAGCTTTTTTGAAAAGCTCTTCGGGCGCGGGCACATCAAAAAACTCGTCGTTTATATAGAGCTCAACCACGTCACCCACTGCGAGCTTTTGCGAAATTTCACAGCGCTTGGAGTTTACCTTTATGCGCTTTAGGCGGATATACTTGTACATAAGAGAAGCAGGCAGTGTTTTCACTGCCTTTGAGAGAAATTTATCGAGGCGTTGTCCCGCATCGTTTTTTTCTACTGTAAAACTTCTCATAGTACTCCAAAAAGTTTTTTTGCATTTTCGCAGGTGATATCTGCGAGTTGTTGTGTTGAAACGCCCTTTATTTCTGCCATTTTTGCCAGTATAAATTCGAGCATTGTGGAGTCACAACGTTTTCCGCGATTGGGCTCGGGCGCCATATAGGGACAGTCGGTTTCGCAGAGAAGTCTATCGAGCGGTACTGCTTCTACCGCCTCGAGCGCTCTTCGCGCGTTTTTGAAGGTTACAACACCTGTAAAACCAACGTACATCCCAAGTGACACGACCTCTTTTGCCGTTTCGGCACTGCCAGAAAAGCAATGCACAACACCGCTAGGTCTATACTCGCGAAGCACCTTTAGGGTATCTTCACAAGCATCGCGAGAGTGGATGATTACGGGCAGGGAGAGTTCCTTTGCAAGTTCCATCTGTCGACGGAATGCGGCTATCTGTTCCTCTTTGTTGTCGTCGCGGTAGTGATAGTCAAGCCCTATTTCACCGATTGCGACAACCTTTTTGTTTTTCGCAAGTTGACGGAGCTTCTCGACTCCCGCATCGTCAACATCGGCTATCTCCTCGGGGTGAACGCCCACTGCGGCATAGATGAAATCGTATTTATTTGCCAAATTCACACTTGCTTCTGAGCTTTCGAGCGAGCTGCCGATATTTATAGCAAATCGGACGCCTTTGTCCTGCATTGTAGAAAGAAGCTCGTCGCGGTCTTCGTCAAAGCGCTCGTCGTCGAAATGTGCGTGGGATTCGAATATATTTTCAATCATCTTATATTTGCTCCGTTGGGGATAGAGTCGTCTACAAACAGCACGCGAACGTCGTCTGCACCTGCGTCTGCGGCAAGTACCATTCCGTTGGACTCAACTCCGCGAAGCTTGACGGGTTTGAGGTTTGCGACAATTACAACCTTTTTGCCGACCAAATCTTCGGGTTTGTACCATTTTGCGATACCGGAAACGACCTGTCTTGTTCCCTCTCCGTCGTCGAGTTCAAGGCGGAGGAGTTTATCGGATTTCGGCACGGGTTCGCAGAATTCAATCTCTGCTACTTTAAGTTCAACCTTCGCAAAATCGTCGATGGAAATGAGGTCGGTTACACCTTCTGCCTTTTCCTCTTTTTTGGGCTCTGCAGCAGCTTTCTTTGCCTCTACCTCTGCAAGAAGTTCCTCATATTTCTTCGCTTCGTCGATGCGGGAGAAGAGCGGTGCTGCCGCGCCTACCTTGACTCCTGCCTTTGTTGCACCAAAGGTTTTTGCAGATTCGAGATTTTTTTCGGTCGCATTTATCTGCGCAAAAATCTTCTCTGCAGTCGCGGGCATAAAGGGTTGCATTACAACCGCCATTATGCGAATTGCCTCGATGAGATTGTACATAACTGTACCGAGCTTTTCTTTATCGTCCTCGTTTTTAGCGAGTGCCCAGGGAGCAGTTTCGTCGATATATTTATTGCTTCTTCTTGCGATATCAACAAGGTTATCACAAGCGTCTGCAACACGGAAGTTGTCCATATTTTTGCAGAGCGATTCAACGCTTTCAGCGATAGAAGCCTTGAGAGAGTCGTCAAACTCTGTAGGACAAGTGGGTGCTTTAATCTCGCCGTCAAAGTACTTATTAACCATCGCAACTGTGCGGTTTACGAGGTTTCCGATAGTGTTTGCGAGGTCTGCGTTATACTTTGCGATAAGTGCTTCGTAGGTGATGCTTCCGTCTTGTGCATAGGGCATCTCGCTTAGCACGAAATATCTCACGCCGTCGACAGAGAAGTGGTTAGCGAGGTCGCTCGAGTACATAACGTTTCCGAGAGATTTACTCATCTTGTCGCTTCCCGACAAGAGCCACGGATGTCCGAAAACCTGTTTGGGAAGTTCTACGCCGAGAGCCATAAGGATTATCGGCCAATAGATTGTATGGAATCTCAAGATATCCTTACCAATTATATGAACGTTACAGGGCCAGTATTTATTGAAGTTTTCACTGCTTCCGTCGGGGTCATAGCCGAGAGCGGTGATGTAGTTTGTGAGCGCGTCGATCCAAACGTAGATGACGTGCTTGGGGTCGAAGTTTACGGGAACACCCCATTTAAACGCTGTTCTTGAAACACAAAGATCCTGAAGTCCGGGTTTTAGGAAGTTGTTTACCATTTCCTTCTTTCTAGACTCGGGAACGATGAAGTCAGGATGCTCCTCGATGTACTGCATGAGCTTGTCCTGATATTTGCTCATCTTGAAGAAGTATGCTTCTTCCTTGGTCTTTTTAACGGGTCTGCCACAATCGGGGCAACAGCCGTTTACAAGCTGAGTTTCGGTAAAGAACGACTCACAAGGAACGCAGTAAAGTCCCTCGTACTCGCTCTTATAGATGTCTCCCTGCTCGTAGAGCTTATTGAATATCTTCTGTACAACGCGCTCGTGATAGTCGTCGGTTGTGCGGATAAAGCCGTCGTTTGATATATTGAGGGTCTTGTAGTTATCACGGATAACTCCCGAAACCTCGTCAACGTATGCCTTGGGTGTTATGCCCTTTTCCTTGGCAAGCTCTTCTATCTTTTGACCGTGCTCATCGGTACCCGTGAGCATAAATACATCCTTACCGCAGAGTCTGTTATAACGCGCGATAGAGTCGGTGAAGATTATCTCATAATCGTTACCAACGTGCGGTTTTTTAGACGCGTATGCAATAGCTGTGGTTATATAGAACTTTTCGTTCATAATTACACCCCATTTTCAAATACAATTACACTTTAGTATACCACTATTTATGGGATTTTTCAACACCAATGCGACAAAAAAGGCAGAGTTTTCCACTCTGCCTTTACGTTATCTGTTCAAAAGTTTTTCAACAGCCGCTATCTTTACGCAGAGGCAAAGAAGCTTTGCGGCAATTTCGAGCTCTGCGGGGCTCGGATAGGACGGTGCAATACGGATTGTGCTATCCTTAAAGTCGTTACCGTAGGGGTAGGTTGCTCCCGCGGGGGTCATTACAACACCTGCATTTTTGCAAAGTTCCAAGGTTCTCTTTGCACAGCCTTCCATTGTATCGAGCGCTATGAAATAGCCACCCTTTACGCTGTTCCAAGTTCCTGTTCCTGTGCCCGAAAGCTCTTCGTCCAGAGTTTTGAGCACCATCTCAAACTTGGGTTTCATTATCTTCGCGTGTTTTTCCATACAGGAAAGAAGTCCCTCGTAGTCCTTGTAGTACTTAACGTGGCGAAGCTGATTTATCTTGTCGGATCCGATAGTCTTGACACCCTCTTGTTTTGAAAGAAGGTCGAGGTTGCCTTTGGACGCTGCCATAGCGGCGATACCTGCACCTGCAAAGCTGATTTTAGAGGTGGAGCCGAAGATATAAACCATATCCTCGGTGCCGTTTTTAACGCACTCATCATAGAGGTTGAGGAGTTGGTCGTCGTCGTTTCTATCAAGGAAGTGGATAGCGTATGCATTATCCCAGAAAATTCTGAAGTCGTCTGCAGCGGGTTTTAGCGCCGCAAATCTCTTTACAACCTCGTCGGAATAGGTAATTCCTGTGGGGTTGGAGTACTTCGGCACACACCAAATACCCTTTACAGCGGGGTCGTTATTTACAAGCTCCTCTACCTTGTTCATATCGGGGCCGTTTTCGTCCATCGGAACAGTTATCATCTCGAAGCCGAAAAATTCGGTTATTCTAAAGTGTCTGTCGTATCCGGGGACGGGGCAGAGAAATTTTATTTTCTCCTGCTTTGACCAAGGAAGCTTTGCGCCGTAGACACCGTGTGTATATGCAAGCGCTACTGCATCAAACATCATATTGAGGCTGGAGTTTCCTCCGATGATGGTGTTCTCCATCTTCACTCCGAGAAGGTCACCCATTAGCTTTCTCGCTTCGGGAATACCCTCCAAAAGTCCGTAATTTCTAGTGTCCATACCGTTTTCGGCATAAACGTCCTTTATATCAAGCATCTCCATACATATATCAAGCTGTTCGGGGCTTGGTTTGCCTCTTGACATATCGAGCTTGAGATTCTTGTCACAATATTCCTTATATTCGCTATTAAGTTTTTCGTAAAGTGCGGAAAGTTCCGCTTTAGAAAGTTCACTATAAGACATCGTAATCATTCCTTATAACAACATTATTACCATTATATTACAGTAAACTCGATTTTGCAAGTCCTATTTTCAAATCTTGCAAAAATTTATGCGTTTTGTCATAATGTTGGTTATAAACTGCATCGTTTTTCACACAAAAATTCAAAAAGCAGGACTTTCGTCCTGCTTTTTCTTAATACATTGCGTTTCCTGTTGTTCTGGGGAAAGGAATTACGTCACGGATGTTGGAGATGCCTGTGATGTACATAATAAGTCTTTCAAAGCCAAGTCCAAAACCTGCGTGCTTTGTTCCGCCGTAACGGCGAAGGTCTACGTACCAGTCATACGCTTCCTTATCAAGACCGAGCTCTTCGATTCTGTTTTCGAGAACATCAAGTCTTTCCTCACGCTGACTTCCGCCGATAATCTCGCCGACACCGGGAACGAGAAGGTCCATAGCAGCAACGGTCTTGTTATCGTCGTTGAGTCGCATATAGAACGCTTTGATTTCCTTGGGATAGTCGGTTACGAAAACGGGCTTTTTGAAGATTTCTTCGGTTAGATATCTCTCGTGTTCGGTCTGCAGGTCACAGCCCCAGTATACAGGGTAGTCAAATCTATCCTTGACCTTTTCAAGCATCTCGACAGCCTCGGTATAGGTTACGTGGCCGAAATCAGACTCGATAATGTTATTGATTCTCTCGATGAGGGTCTTATCGTAGAAGTTGTTGAAGAACTGCATCTCGTCGGGACATTTTTCCATAACGTATTTGAGAACGTATTTTATCATATCCGATGCAAGCTTCATATCGTCGCCAAGGTCTGCGAACGCAATCTCAGGCTCAATCATCCAGAACTCTGCCGCGTGGCGAGGAGTGAAGGAGTTTTCTGCTCTAAATGTGGGGCCGAAGGTGTATATCTTGGAGAAAGCCATAGCCATACACTCGCCCTGAAGCTGACCCGAAACGGTGAGTGTTGTGGATTTTCCAAAGAAGTCCTTGGAGAAATCTATCTCTCCCGATTCTGTTCTCGGAGGGTTGTCCATATCGAGTGTTGTTACTCTAAACATCTCACCCGCTCCCTCACAATCGTTACCTGTGATAAGAGGAGTATGTGCATATACAAAGCCGTTCTCGTTGAAGAAGCTATGAAGCGCATATGCCGCAACCGAACGAACTCTGAACACTGCACTGAAGGTGTTTGTTCTGGGGCGAAGATGTGCTATTGTACGCAAAAACTCTGTAGAGTGACGTTTTTTCTGCAAGGGATAGTCGGGGCTGGAGGGTCCTTCTATAAGTATCTCTTTTGCGTGTACCTCCAAAGGCTGTTTTGCCTGAGGGGTGAGGATGACGTTTCCGCGAACAACAATCGCAGAGCCAACATTGAGCTTTGCAATCTCCTTGAAGTTATCTATCTTGGAGTCTTCGAAAACTATCTGCAGGTTTCTGAAAGAGCTTCCGTCGTTGAGTTCGATGAAACCGAGTGCTTTGGAATCTCTGATGGTCTTTATCCATCCTGCAACGGTTACCTCTTTTTCCTCGGGGGTCTTATACAGTTTTGCAATCTCTAATCTGTCCATCTTTATTCCTCCGTGGTGGATAGTGTTTCGAGCTTGTCAGCAGCCTTATCAAGCCAATTTCCTTCAAACAGCTCGATGGTTCCTGCGTCGCACTGTCTTGCGAGGAGAGGGTCTATCGGGAGTTTGCCGAGAAGGTCGAGAGAGTATTGTTTTGCAATCTCTTCAACGTGACTGTCACCGTAGAGCTTTATCTCCTTGTCGCAATCGGGGCACTTTACGTAGCTCATATTTTCTACGAGTCCGAGTATCGGCACGTTCATCATATTTGCCATCTTTACAGCCTTTTCGACTATCATCGAAACGAGCTCTTGGGGGCTTGTTACAACGATGATGCCGTCAAGGGGAATCGACTGGAACACAGTGAGCGGAACGTCGCCTGTTCCGGGAGGCATATCGACAAACATAAAGTCTACCTCGTCCCAGATGACGTCGGTCCAGAACTGCTTTACTGTTCCTGCGATGATGGGTCCTCTCCATACTACAGGGTCACTCTCGTTTTCAAGAAGCAGGTTTACCGACATAACGTCGATGTCGTGGGTGGTTTTTACGGGCATTATACCCATAGCATTTCCCACAGCCTTCTTCTTATTTATACCGAAAGCCTTGGGTATAGAGGGTCCTGTTATATCAGCATCGAAAATAGCGGTATGGTATCCGCGACGGTTCATCAAAACCGCCATCAGCGAGGTGACGAGAGATTTTCCTACTCCACCCTTTCCGCTGACAATGGCGATTACCTTCTTGACGCTACTGTATTCATTAAGCTTTTCGCCGAAGCCTTCCTGCTGTTTACGCTCAGAGGAACATTTCTGTCCGCAGGTCGAGCAATCGTGTGTACATTCGCTCATTTTTATACTTCCTTTCAAAGACATCTACAACAAATAATTATATATCTCCAAACGGTTGTTTGTCAATAGAAGACGCTTAGTCCGCATACAATTTTAGCACCTTTTCAAGATATTCGCGCATACCTTCCCTCACCGATGCGGGAGATTCGATATACACTTTATCGGAAAGTCCGAATATCCAGGAATAGAACTGTGGGCTGACCGCCACGTTCACGCTGACAGAAAAGCTCTGCTCGTCACGGGGTATCATCGTTATATCCTTGCCAAAGCGGTCGATAATGACACTTGCAAGGCTATTGTTTACCACAAGTCTGACGTCGGCACGGTCGCCGCCGTACATCGAAAAGACTCCTTTGATATATCCCGCAGGGTCAAACTGCTCTTTTTCGCCGCAGGATGTATCGGTGACGGTTATATCGTCCATTTTGTCTACTCTGAAATGTTTGGTGGTAGAGTCTTCTACTGCGATGAGGTAGTAGTTTTCGTCCTCCCACGCGAGAGAAAGCGGAACAACCTCATACACCTTATCGCCGTGGCGGTATTTTTTCTTTTTATCCACCGTATAGTCAAAATACTTGAACGTGACAGTCTTATTAGACATTATCGCTTCGTGAATGGCGTCTACGTTGTAGTAGATACTTTCGTTCATATGTTTTATGCGGTTGAAAACGAAAACCTGACCGTTTAGCTTTTGGGCTTCGGTTTTTCCGCAGAGAGATTCGAGTTTCTTTATTAGTTCAAGGGTTTTCTTTTGGGTGACAAACCTTGAGCACTGCACCGCATCCACCAAAAGACGAAGCTCGGGTAGCTCGAAATCTCGGCTCATAAGATAGTATCCGCCACCGCGTGAGGCATCGTAGCCGATATCAAGTCCAAAGTTTTTGAGTGCTTCGATATCGCTATAAAGCGATTTTCTCTCACATTCTATATCCTGCGCTGCCAAAAGCTCGATTATCCTCGCTGTTGAAAGCTTGTTGTTCTCGTCGGTATCCTTTAGCATCTGCATTATATAGAGAATTTTGAGTTTTTGGTTTGGGCTTTTCGGCACTATACTCTCCCCTTTTGGACAAAAAAATCCCGTTTGGTTTATTGTGATACTTTGATTATACCACATATTTCACCAAACGGGATAAAAATCTTAAAATTTTAAATTAGAATGCAGCGTTGATAACGTCAACAGCCTTCTTGATCTGTGCCTCTGCAAATGCGATTGCATCAGCCTCGCTGAGCTCTGCATCAACTGCAGGGTTGTTACCGAGGATTATATAGAATACATAATCGCCGTGAGCGATGATCTTAGCAGCCTCTGTCTTTGCAGTGTTCTGAGGATACCAAGCGAGGTTTGCCTTGTCGTTCTCATAGAAAGCCTTGAGAGCAGCTTCAACCTCTGCGCCTTTGCCGTCAACAGCCTTGATACCGATGAAACGGTCGATGTTTGCGCTCATCATAGATACCTCTGCTACGAGTGCTTCGATGTTTGCCTTGTCAACCATATACACATCAGCGAACATATCAACATCGAGAGCGCCGAGGTACTGAAGGAATTCAGCGTACTCTGCGTCGTCAGCATAAGCAGCCTTTACGTCAGCAAGGATGCCAGTGAGCTTTGCTGTGGGGTCTACAGTTTCGGTAGAAGCTGTATCCTCAACGGAAGAGGTGTCTTCTGTGGAAGATGTATCAACTGTAGAAGATGTGTCGTTTGTAGAAGGATTGCATCCTACGAATGCTGCAGCCATAACGATGATGGCAAAGAAGATTGCGATAATTTTTTTCATAATTTTCTCTCCTGTTTTTTATATATGTTTTTGGGTTTTACCCTTACCGAGTTATAAGTGTCGATATTTTGCAAAAGTGTTGCAAAGATTTTTAAAAAATTTTTTCGCACTCACAACAGAGTATATTATAGCCTATTTTTGCGCGCTTGTAAATGGGAAAATTTTTACATAAATAAACATAAAATTATCGGTATAAAAATGGCAGGGACGAGGTTCATTACCTTGATTTTTGTGATGTTCATCATATTGGTCGCTACGGCTATCATCAAAACCGAGCCGACGCAGGTCATTTCGGCTATGGAGTAGTCGGTCAAAAAGGGTTGAATTACCCCTGCAAGAAGCGCTATCGCGCCTTGGAAAACAAAGACGAATACCGCAGAAAACAGCACCCCTACTCCGAGAGTTGAGGCAAAGACTATCGACATTATTCCGTCGAGAAGTGCTTTTGTGTACAAAGTCGAATTGTCACCTGTGAGTCCTGCATCGAGCGAACCTACAACCGTCATTGCGCCTACACAGAACAAAAGACTTGCAGTTACAAAGCCTTCTGCAAAGGTGGATTTACCTTCGCCGGACTTGAATTTTTGTTCGAGCTTGTTTCCTAATGCGTGGATTCCCTCGTCAAGTTTGCAAAGTGTTCCTATCACTGCGCCAATCGCAACTGATATTATAAGAACCAAGACGTTTGAGCCTTCGAGTGCGCCGTCTATAGCTATATACAAAACGCAGAGCCCAAGTCCTTTCATTATCCCATCGGAAAATCTTTCGGGCACTCCCTTTTTGATGAGAAGTCCAAAAAGTCCGCCTATTATTACTGCAACTGCATTTACTGTTACGCCAAGCATTTTATCAGTCCTTTTTAAACGAATACAACCATTATACATCTTTTTCGAAAAAATGCAACAAAAAAAGCCCGACCTTTTTGGGTCGGGCTTTCGGTTATCCTGCTTTTACTATTCTATCAAAGACCTCGCGCATATCCTCGTATAGCTCTTGGTCTTTTTGATTGAGCTTTTGGAGCTCGTTCGAGCCCATAAGCATAAAGGTGTCCTCGTCTATTATCTCTTTCAAAAGCTCGTTTTGGGCAAAGGTGGTATCCTTTAGATAGTACTTGTATCCGTCGACTTTTTCGTTTTCGGGATAGTCATCCTCGAGATTTTCAAAGGCGCCCAGCTTTGTCATATAACCCTCATAGCTAACCTCATCGGCGATTACTATATACACTTCTCCCACCGAAAGCTGTGTGACAAGCTTTTGCTGCATCGAAAGCTCTACGTCACCGTTGAGCATTCCGCCATCAGAGGTATAGGTGACAAGTATTACGCGGACGTTTACCTCGCCGTTTCCGTCTAGGTCGTCACAATGTTTCTCGAGTTCCTCCGCCATAGCATCAAGATAGGGCTGTTCGACGTATCCGTGCATTGCCCAGATTACCGATGCATCATATTTTTCCTGCGTAGCGGTGCTGGTTATTGCCACAACAAGTGCAAAGAGCAGAAACAGTCCACCGATAACGTACCACTTATAGTAGTACCAATAGTTGTCAATAAACTTTTTTATCCTTGCTATCATCGTTTTCCTCCGTTAATTCAAGCCAAAGATACTCAAAAGCGTATCCATCTCTTCTTGGGTCAGGTTTGCGTTATCTATCGCTGTTTTGAATTTATCAGCATTTACGTCGTCAATCTCCATCAAGGTCATATCGTTTGTTCCGAGCATATCCAGAATAAACATATTATCAGCAATACCGTTTACAATATCGTCGACGTCCTCTTGTGTGAGGTTTGGTGCAGTGCCGTCGTTTGCATATCCGTCTTCGACGTATTTTGCCATTGCGTTGAGTGCCTCACCCGCGGATTTTATCTTCAGTTCTTCAACGTCGATGTTATCAATCATAGTTTCGAGTTCGGGAGGGAGTTCGCCCAAGGCGGACGAAGCAATATCCTTGACATCGCTTATGAGGTCGTTTACAAGCACCTTGGAATCGTCGTCAAGCTCCTCAATTGCAGTACCGACGCTGATGAACGCGTCGCCCACGTTTTTCATCGTTTCTACGCTCATCTCGCCCTCAGGGTTGTCAAGGCTTGAATAGGCATTTGTGATGTCGTTTGTAACGCTTATAAGGGCTGTAGCGGTGTTACATACCGACGTTATGGAAACCTTTCTGCCCGCAGAATCTGTTGTTGTGGAAACAATGTCAAAAACCCATCCGCCCGTTGTATCAAGGAATTTTGCAACCGCAGAGTCGGTATATTCGTTTACGTTTATCTCTTCGGGAAGGTCGACGAGCGTGTTTCCGTCTATCTCGATATTAGCGATTTTTTCGCTCTCCGAAATTATTCCGGATATAGGTGCACAGATAATCACAGCGACGAGAACGCCCTGCAAAAGTCCGATAAGTGCGCCCAAAAGCAGATTCTTTTTCTTTTCGCGGTGGACAAATATCTTTAGTATTGGGAATGCAACAAGCCACGTTAAAAACTTGAACGCCAAGAAAACGAGCACAAAGATGATGATACCTGTCAGTATCTGCACAAGTGAAAACACAAGGCTCAGAAACGACTCGGGAACAGCGTCCATATTTGCAAAAAGCTCGTTTATGTATCCGTTTATTGTAAAGCCGCCAACATTAAAGTTAATCATAGCTTTGGTTATCGGTGCATACACAAGAAACGAAATGACTAAAGAAAGTGCTACCAAACCGAGTCTTAATGCCGAGCGGTTGAGTCCTCGGAACATTCCAAGCAGGGTGCCGATGACAGCACACGCTGCCAAAATTAGTATGAAAACAGTTGAAACGATTCCCATCGTGTTTTCCCCTTTGTAAATTATTTCCATCTATAATTTTATTGCATTTTACAGATTTTTGCAAGGGCTTTTTAACAAGATAAAAAGGCTATCGCAAACAGCGACAGCCTTTTTGATTATTCATCGAATTTGAACGAACCTGCTATTAGTATAACCGAATCGGAAGAGACGGTAAGCAAGCCTCCGTCGGTTGTTGCGGTTTTTTGTGTTCCGTCTTCAAACCACAACGTGCAGGGTGCTTTTACTATCGAGGTGACAAAGGGTACGTGACCTGCCATTACGGCAAGCTCGCCCTCTACTCCTCTGACGTCGAGCTTTGATATCTCACCTTCAAATATATTTCCGTCGGGAGAGGATATCGTAAGATTAAAGATCTTCATTACTGTGCCTTCTTTGCTTTTTCGACCGCTTCGTCAATCGTTCCTACAAAGAGGAATGCTGACTCGGGGAGATTGTCGTGCTTACCTTCGATAATCTCTCTAAATCCGCGGATAGTCTCGCTTATCGGCACGTATTTGCCCTCGATACCCGTAAATTTCTCGGACACGTCAAACGGCTGGGACAAGAATCTCTGTATCTTTCTTGCGCGGGAAACGAGGAGTTTATCGTTATCGGAAAGCTCATCCATACCCATAATTGCAATGATGTCCATAAGCTCGTTGTATCTCTGCAGTATTCTCTGTACCTCTTTTGCGACCTCGTAGTGCTCTTTACCAACGATTTCGGGCGAGAGGATTCGGCTCGAGGATTCGAGCGGGTCAACTGCGGGATAGATTCCCTGCGACGCGATATTTCTCGCGAGAACGGTAGTCGCATCAAGGTGGGCGAAGGTTGTTGCAGGAGCAGGGTCTGTTAAGTCGTCGGCAGGTACGTATACCGCCTGAATAGACGTGATAGAGCCTTTCTTTGTAGATGTAATACGCTCTTGGAGTGCACCCATTTCGTTAGCAAGTGTGGGTTGATATCCAACGGCTGAAGGCATACGGCCGAGAAGCGCGGAAACCTCACTACCTGCCTGTGTGAATCTAAAGATATTGTCGATGAACAGAAGCACATCCTGTCCCTCTGTATCGCGGAAGTATTCCGCCATCGTCAGTCCCGAAAGACCGACTCTCATACGGGCTCCCGGAGGCTCGTTCATCTGTCCGTAGACAAGTGCGGTGTTCTTCAAAACGCCCGACTGCTTCATCTCGTTATAGAGGTCGTTTCCCTCACGGGTACGCTCTCCAACGCCTGTGAACACGGAGATACCGCCGTGCTGCTTTGCGATGTTGTTGATAAGCTCCATAATAAGAACGGTTTTACCAACACCTGCACCACCGAAAAGACCGATTTTACCACCCTTAGAATAAGGGCAGATAAGGTCGATGACCTTGATACCTGTTTCAAAAATCTCGGCGCTTGTGGAGAGCTCGTCGTAGTCGGGGGCATCTCTATGGATATCCCATCTCTCTTCGGTTTCGGGGGTGGGGATATTATCAACCGCCTCGCCGAGAACGTTGAAGATTCTGCCGAGTGTTTCGCGTCCTACGGGCACACTTATCGGCGCTCCCGTATCGGTTGCGTCAACTCCGCGCTGAAGTCCGTCTGTAGATGCCATAGCGATACATCTCGCAACGTTATCTCCTATATGCTGAGCTACCTCAACAGTCAGAAGCTTATCCTTTAGCGGAATTGTCAATGCGTTATAGATTGCAGGAAGTTCTCCCTCGTTGAAGCGAACGTCAACGACCGGTCCCATTACCTGCGTTACTTTTCCTATATTTTTTCCCAACTGTATCACCTCTTTCAATTACCGCTTCCGGCGACTATCTCGGTTATCTCCTGAGTTATAGCGCCTTGTCTTGCGCGGTTGTATTCCAGCTGAAGATTATCTATCATCTCTTTTGCGTTTTTGCCTGCGGAGTCCATCGCCATTCTCCTTGCGGCGACCTCACTCGCAAAGCTTTCGCGAACAGAGAGGGTTATCATTCCTGCAACATATTCTCTGACAACGTTGTTGAGAACTGTGAGCTGGTCGGGTTCAAAAACTATTCCCGCTGTGTCGGTGCGGTCACTCTTTTCGAGCGGAAGCAGCCATTTTACAAAGGCTTCCTGACTCATTACCGAAACATATCGGGTGGAAATTATGCCGATTCTGTCAAATTTGCCCTCTGCAAATTCGTTGCAGAGCTTATCTGCCAGCTCGACTGCATCGTCAAAGGAAAAACGCTCGGAGGAAACTATCGGATATCCAAAGCGCTCGCAAGCACGTTTTCCTATCGGCACAAATTCGGTATCCTTGAAGGTAGCACAGAGGCGGAAGACATTTGCGTTATAGCCTCCTGCGAGTCCTCTGTCACCCGCTATTACAACAAGGCAGGTGCGGTGAGGCTCACGCTTTTGCATATAGGGGCTTTTTGCACATTCCCTATCTGCAGTCAGTGCCGATATTGTTCTATCAAGCACCTCGGAGTACTGTCTACCTCTGTTCATAGCCTCGTTTGCACGGCGAATCTTTGAAGATGCCACAAGTCCCATAGCCTTTGTTAGTTGCAGAGTGGAGGTAACACTTTTTATACGCACACGAAGTGCTTTTGTATTTCCTGCCATATTCTCTTACTCCTACATTTCAGCAAGTATTGTCTTGAGCTCGTCTTCGTCGGACTGTTCGTACTGTCCTGCCTCGATTCGCGCAAGCCAAGCACCGTACTGATTTTCAAGCTTTTTGAAGAGTCTTGCCTCGTATTCACGGACATCCTTGACCTCAATACCGTTGAGGTAGCCTTTGGTTACCGCATATACAATAGCAACCTGACATCCAACTCTTACGGGTGCGTTCTTGCCCTGCTTTAGAACCTCAACGATTCTTTCGCCGAGTGCAAGACGGGATTTTGTGTCTGCATCGAGGTCGCTTCCAAACTGTGCGAAGGACTGAAGTTCTCTATACTGTGAATACAAAAGCTTGAGCTCGCCAGATACCTTTTTCATCGCCTTTAGCTGTGCGGAACCACCGACACGGCTTACCGAGATACCGGGGTTTATTGCGGGCATAATTCCCGAATGGAAAAGCTCTGTTTCGAGGAATATCTGTCCGTCTGTAATGGAAATTACGTTTGTAGGAATATATGCCGAAACGTCGCCTGCCTGTGTTTCGATTATCGGCAGTGCGGTGATAGATCCGCCGCCGTATTCCTTTGCCACACAAGCTGCACGTTCAAGAAGGCGGGAATGCAGATAGAATACGTCACCGGGGTATGCTTCACGTCCCGGAGGGCGACGGATAAGCAGTGACAGTGCACGGTATGCTACCGCGTGTTTACTCAAATCGTCATATATTATGAGAACGTCCTTGCCTTGTTCGCGGAAGTATTCCGCCATAGCACATCCCGAATAGGGCGCAATGTACTGGAGCGGTGCACTTTCCGATGCACTCGCAGAAACAACGATTGTATACTCCATCGCACCGTTTCTGGTGAGCTCTCCAACGAGCTGTGCAACGGAAGAGTTCTTCTGTCCGATGGCAACGTAGATACAGATAACGTTTGTGTTCTTCTGGTTGATGATGGTATCAACAACGATTTCGGTTTTACCCGTTTGTCTATCGCCGATGATAAGCTCACGCTGACCGCGGCCTATCGGAATCATACTGTCGATAGCCTTGATTCCCGTCTGCAGCGGAACACTTACGCTCTCTCTTTCGATGATACCGGGAGCTTCGGATTCTATGGGGCGGGTTCCTGCATATTCGATGGGGCCCTTGCCGTCGATCTCTTCGCCGAGAGCATTTACAACTCTACCGAGAAGTCCCTCGCCAACAGGAACAGACAAAACCTTACCCGTTCTATGAACCGTAGAGCCTTCGCGAAGGTCGTTTTTATCCGAAAGGACAGCGACAGATACGGTTTCGTCCTCGAGGTTTTGGGCAACGCCAAAGCTTCCGCCTTCAAACTCGAGAAGCTCGTTTGCCATACAGTTGCGAAGTCCGTATACGCGCGCGATTCCGTCACCGACAAGGATAACCTTACCGGTTTCGGTCATATCAATCTTGGATTTATAATTTTTGATTTGGGTTTTTATGATATTACTGATTTCCTCAGGTCTATTCATCTGATAATCACATCCTTAACATCACTCAGGCGATGCTTGATACTGCCGTCGTAGGTCTTGCCTTCAACCTCAACCTTCAAGCCACCTATAAGCGACTCGTCTACAGCATAAACCGCTTGTATGCTCTTACCTGTTATTTTTTCGAATTTCTCGCAAACCTTTTGTTTCTGCTCCTCGTCAAGCGGTGTAGCAGAGGTTATTACCGCTACCGCTCGGTTTGAAAATGCCATCATCAGCTTTTCAAACTCGTCGATTGCGGTATTTACGCTTTTTATTCTGCCGTTTTCGCAGAGAAGTTTCAGAAAAGAAACGACGTATTCGGGAAAAATATTCTCATACGCTTCGTCGATTGCGGAAAGTCTTTTCCTTAGGGAGATTGCGGGAGAGGACAAAAACTCGAGATAGTCGGGGTTTTCTTCTATCAACTCTCTGACGGTCAACAGCGAGGAAAAATATTCTTCTGCCTTGTTCTCCTCTGCCGCGAGCATAAACAACGCTTCTGCATACTCTCTATCAGTTTGCATCATCTTCGTCACCTATGCTTTCGATAAACGAGTCGATGAAATTCTTGTGGTCTTCCTTTGTAACCTCACGTTCAAGCAGTTTTTCTGTGAGAATCGAAGACACCTCGACGATTTCTTTCTTTATGCTCTCTTCTGCCTTTTTGCGCTCGAGCTCAGCATCGGTCTGAGCCTGACGGACGATGCCGTCGGCTTTCTCTTTTGCCTGTGAGATTATCTCTTTTTCGCGCTCATTTGCAGCATCTACCGCGTTCTTGATAACGCTATCCGCCTCTGCCTTTGCGTCCTGAAGCTTCTCGGCATACAGCTTTTGGTCTGCAAGCGCCTGAGTCTTTGCCTCTTCGGCTGCCGCGTAGTCACCCTCAATGGTGTTTTGGCGGTTTTCGAGCATATTTTTTACCGGCTTATATAGAAACTTTTTCACAACCAAAAACAGCAGAGTGAGGTTTGCAAGAGATGCGACCATCTGCCATATATTGACTGAAATAATGTCCAATGTTTGCATTAGTTTTCACTCCGAAACATTAAAGAGATTTCATTGTATTAACGAGAATATTTACAAGAATGTTGGGAGCAACAAAGATGAGAAGAATTGCGATAACAAGCGCATAAAGACCGGTTGTTTCCGCAATCGCACAACCCATAAGCATTGTTGTGGTTACGTCACCTTTACATTCGGGCTGACGTCCGATAGCTTCACAAGCCTTTGCTACTGCGTTACCTTCACCGATACCGGGGCCGATACCTGCGATCATTGCCATACCTGCACCAAGTGCACATGCACCTAAAATAAGACCAATTGCTAATTCCATTTTAATTTCCTCCGTTTATTTTAGTTTTTTTGCTTTTTTGAGAGCTTTGCGTCTTGCATATTCTTCTGCAGGGAATCCTCCGCCGATGTACATCATCGTTAGCATTGCGAAGATGAACGCCTGAAGGCATCCGCTGAAGATGTCAAAATATACCGAAAGCACTGCGGGTATACCTATCTGGAACAAGGGAATATCGGCAAGGAAGCCGGGAAGCCATCCCAAAACCATTGAGGACAGTCCTCCGAGTGCCGTTGCGATAAGCACTCCTATTACCGAGCCAGACAGCACGTTTCCGTAGTGACGAAACGCCATTGAAATGGGGGTTGCGACCTCGCTGATGACGTTGAGCGGTGTCAAGAGTATTGGGTCGGCAAGGCTCTTGACGTAGTGAATCGGGCCACATTTCATTTTATAGTAGGTTATGAGTATAAACACGAGTATTGCCCATCCGCCCACGATATTGATATCCGAGGTCGGTGGATACAGTCCGAAGAGGGTCAGCAAACTCGAAAGTGCGGAAAGAGCAAGGATCGCAACTATAAACGGGGTAAATCCCATAAAGTAGTCGCCCATATTATCCTTTACAAGTCCGTCCACCTTTTCGATAATAAGCTCTGCGAAGTGTTGACGCTTGAGCTTTATACGATCACTTATTCCGTGAGTGATATAAAGGCAGAAGAAAAAGAGCGTCACAAGCACTATTGCCGAGTTTATCTGTGACTCGGTTATCGGGAAGTCCTGAATCGGCATCGGGATCGTGAAAAATATTCTCGCACCCGTTATTGTTATCCCCTCGCTTGCGGGTTTTGTCAGCACCTGAAGCACTATTCCGCAAACTATCGGAATTATCATCATCGCGATATATATCGCGTCGACGATTTTAAACCTTTTGCTCAACCTTTATCACCCCTTTTTCATAAAAAACGGTCTGAACATTATTGCTATTCGCGGGAAAAGGAACGGTATTACTACTGCAATCGCATTAAACACAGGGACGAGATATCCTATCAAAGCAAAGACAAACATCATAAAAAGTCTTCCCGTTTGCGAAAGCTTCATAAGATTTTTTGCGTCCTTTTCTTCCTTTAGAACTGCGTTTTGCACCGTTATTCCCATAAGCAAGAAATTTGACACTACCGCAACTATTCCAAGAAGATTTCCCAGAAGCACAGTGTAGTCCCATTTTTGCAATACGAGAAACACTGCCTGCATCAACACACTGAAAATTATTGTAAAAACCGTTATATAGGCGGTTTCTTTTAGTACAGTTGGGTCTATCTTTTTCATAACATACCCCTTATAGCTATATTAAACTATATTATACCACTTTATTTAGCAAACGGCAATATATTAAGTGTGAATTTTTAGTGTATTTATAAGTTGCTTTGTTGACTTTATTCTACAGATTAACTATAATTATACTTGTAATCTATCGAAGCAAGGAGCCGTGTGCTATGGATCTATGGGAAAATACTCCCGGAGAGGTTTTGGAAACACCTATTATCACACCATTCGTCCCCAAAGAAAAGAAGAGCGATGCCGCTGTGGTCATCTTCCCCGGTGGCGGATACGTAATAAGAGCCGACCACGAGGGTGCAGGATATGCCGAGTTTTTGAGTGAGCACGGTATTACCGCTTTTGTTGTGGATTACCGAGTCAAGCCACACTTCTTCCCGTTGCCCTTGTTAGACGCAAGAAGGGCTGTTCGCTTTGTCAGAGCGAATGCCGAGAAATATGGCATAGACAAGAACAAAATTGCGGTTATGGGCTCGAGTGCAGGTGGACATCTCGCTGCAATGGTTTCTACATACACAGAGTCGATAGATTTTGAGGGCATCGACGAGATTGACAACGAGGATTTTTTGCCAAATGCACAGATCCTTTGCTATCCCGTTATCTGTCATCCGCAGGGCGACGGTATCGCGCACGAGGGAAGCTACAAAAATCTTTTGGGAGAGAATTATCCCGCTTTAGCAAAGAGTGTTGACCCTGCACTTAACGTAACAGAGAGTACTCCGCCTGCTTTTATATGGCACACCGCAAACGATACGGCTGTTAACGTTATAAACAGCTATACCTACGCGACAAATCTCAGAAAAAACAATGTTTCCTGCGAAATGCACGTCTTCCCTTATGGCGAACACGGTTTGGGACTTGCGGAGAACGACCCGCACGTTTCGCAATGGGCAGGACTTTTGGTAAACTGGTTCAAGCTTTTGGGCTGGCTCGAAAACAAATAATCAAAAACGGACTATGGAAAATCCATAGTCCGTTTATTTTAATACTGCATACCATATTGCAATCAATGCTATCAAAATTAAGCCATAAACAAAAGCAACTGTGCAACCGTCTGGTAGCTTGATTGAACCATTATTATAATCACTGTTCTGCGGTTCGTCGTAATAGTTTCGTTCCCTGACAGGCTTTGGTGTGGGTTTGTTTTTAGGCTTTGTAGCTTCACGATACAGGGCAAGTGGGTCGGTCTGCCTCATAATTCGATTGTAGAAGTTGTCAATCCACCGAACGTCTTCGTCGGTGCAACTATCTTCCGAAAAATCAGGATTATGTACAATTTGATTTCTTATCCAACGATAGTGCTTTAGCTTTTTTAAATCTTCATTCCATCCAGCTACAAAATATTCTGCGTGAACCGTGCTGAGCATTTCATCAATATACGCAGAAATTCGTCGGTCGTCGTTAAGAACATCACCGCATAGTTTTTCAAGTCGTTTATAAGAATCCATAAATCCCACTAGGTTCACCCCCTTGATTAACCTATTTATATTAAAAGGCATATTGCCTTTTTTGTCAATACATAGGTGCATTTTTGTTAGTCAATGGGTTTCATTGTGGGGACTACTTTTGTATTTTCACGGATTGCTCTCTACTCTTTAAACAATCAAGAGATTTCTTTACTTTTTTCTTAAGTCTGATAACTCTCAATTACTCTATGTTTAAGATAAAGACTCATGATGCTTATATAATCATGAAGATTCCTAAAGAGTCTTATATAAAAGAAAAAGAGTCATAAAGATTCTATAAGAATCGTTATAACTCATGAAGATTGCAGAAATATTGAAATTTTGAACAATTTATGGTATAATACAGTCAATTCGATAAATATAAATTTGACGAAGAACTATCGCAGGAATAAAAGAAGGAGTTTTAGTGCTATATGTGGAATGAAATTAAAAATGAAATTGATATCCAAAACTTGATGAAAGAATATAGCGGCTTTCACGATAGTTGTATAGTATCAATAAACTATCATAGCGGAGCATTTGTTAATGATAAGGGCGCTATGGCAAATGGCGAATTGCTTGAGCATAGCATTGAAATGATATTACATAGTCAGTGTAATAAACCTATTAAACTGCGTTTTACAGGAGTAAGAAAATGTAATATTGTTGGCTGGGAGGATAATTATTTCTGCGACATTTTTGGTGCATATTTGAATTTTCATAGCGACCTACTTGGTAGAACTCGCGATGACAAGCTGATAGTATGGGCGGATTGGGAGAGCTTTAATCCCATAAAATATACGGAAGAAGCACCGATTCCCACTAACGGAAACTACAGTACTTATGTAATTGCAGAAAAGCTATTTTGGAGAATAATGACAGAGGACTAATCCATAGAGACCAATTCCAATTTGTCGGTCAGTTTAATAAAAATGTGCAAAAACACCCTATGACTTTTAACGGTCATAGGGTGTCTTCATTTTTTCATTTGTCGTAAATGTGTCGTAAATCGGTTTTTACAAGGTTTTGAAAACCCTGTAATTCCGCTATTTTACGGCATTTTCTTAATCCAGGGGCTTCATCGTAGGGACCTCTGCCCCCGAAGTTATAAAACAATACCTAAGTGTACAAAACTCCAATGGTTTGGGGCCGTCTTTGTAAGCCATTTTTATAGCACAGAATATAACCCTTTGTATCTGTGCGGTATTTTGGCGTAGTGACTGGCGTACCATTGGCGTAGTAGATTAAATTTGCTTGTCCTTAAAGAATTCGCCCAAGCTTGTAAACTCTTTCTTTTTCAGTTCGTTGGTCACGTCGCAATAAATATCCATCGTTGTACTAATATCGGCATGACCTAAAACATCCTGTATCACCTTTATATTGATACCCGACTCACACAAGCGAGTAGCAAAGGTGTGTCTCAAGCTGTGGCAACTAAAGGGCGGCAACAGAATGGGATCTTTTTCTCCTTTGAGCAACACTTCATCATTACAATCACGGATGATTCTTCGAATGGCTTTGTTGAGTGTTCCCTGATGCTGAACATCACCATAGCGATTTATAAAGATAAAATCTGTATAGCAATCAACAATCGCTTTGCACTTAACCCCGGCATCCTCTTGGTTTTGCTTTTCAAGCAGGAATGCTTCTTTTACATCATCCATCATCGGTACGGTTCGTTCACCGGCTTTGGTCTTAGGTGTGTTTATGCTAAAAGAACAGCCGTTGCCGTCACCGTGATTGTAGTATACCAAGGTGTGATTGACGTGGATAAGTCCTTCGTCCAAATCAATGTCGCACCACCGCAATCCTATCAATTCACCGACACGCAACCCCGTGCCAAGCATAATGGCAAATACAGGATACCAGTGCCGATACACAGGATGATTTTTTAGGAAGTTAATGAACAGCTGTTGTTCGGGGATAGTAAGTGCCTTACTCTTTTCTACTTGAAAATTGTGTGACTGTTTCAGTTCTTTCAGCATGTTATCGGTGGGGTTAATGCGTATGTAACCGTCATCAACCGCCAAGTTAAACACTTGATGCAGAACCGTATGCACGTTGTCAATGGTTGCTATTGTCAAAATCCTATCGTCTGCAAGACGGTTATAAAACCTCTTTACATCGGATTTTCTGACATTTGCAATCCGAAGTTTGCCGAATGTGGGGCGCACAAACATATTGTACATATACTTGTAGTTCTGAAAGGTGTTATGCTTCAAACCACGTTTCAGATCACACCATAGGTCAAATACATCATTGACCGTTATCAAGCGAATCTCTGTTTTAATGCCGTCCCTTTTATCGAGGATAATTTGCTCTTCTTTTTCGCGAAGCTCCTCAAGGGTACTTGCATATATCGAGTGGCGCTTACCATCGGGAGTGCTCCAACGGTAATCATAAATTCCGTCTGCTCTTTGGGATTCACCCTTGCGGAGTGTAACCCGATCCTTATCTAATCTTCTACCTTTACCTTTCTTTGCAGTCATATTTATCTAGCTCCTTTCAATACCTGTCAGCATTGAAAAGCACTATGATAGTATTTATATTATAACATAAATCCGTTATCTTTACAAGTACTCTTTTGGAGCTGACAGGCCTGTAAAGAAAGTAATTAAATCGAATAATTCTTTTCTATATATTCATCCAATTTCCTACGCTTGATCAGACGCTTTGTGCCGTTGAACAGCACGAAAGTACAATCAACCTTATCGGACAGTTTTCTGAGTTTATTAATACCAATGCCCGAATAGGCTGCGGCTTCTGTCAGCGTTAAAGTGGTTTTCTCCCAAATTGGAACCTCTTTCATTGGCGATACCTCCTATATTATTTGCCTCCATTTCCGCCGGAGGTAGGCTTCGAAACATATAACATAAAAATTCTCCTTACAGGCGGTGACAGATGTCACCGCCGTTACATTCTTCCCTTGATTGTCCCTATATATCAATCCTACAGATTTTCGTCAGCAGGAT